>NZ_JBICXQ010000027.1:0-152350 GCF_043200375.1 Streptomyces sp. NPDC048434
GGGAGCTGGCGACCACTCTGGTGACGCTCTTCGAGGCCCGTGGCTATCCCGACCTGTGGCAGCGCACACATCAAGTAGCGCTGACCGCGGTACAAGAAGCCGGCAACGAACGGGGCCAGGCGGCCGTACTCGGCTCCTTGGGGACCCTGCACCTGTACCGGGGCGAGCATGAAGCAGCAGGCCCCTACCTCAGCACCGCTCTGGAAATGTTCGAGCGGGTCGGTGAGGTGCGTGGCCAGGCACTGTGTCTGCGTGACCTGGCGCGCATCGAGCGGCACCAGGGCGACGACGATCGGGCACTGGCCCTCTACGAGAGCGCCGAGCACCATTTCGTGCGGGTGCACGACATCATCGGCCGGGCGTACGTGCTCGGAGAGATGGCGCACATCACGATGCGGCGAGCAGACTTCACGCGAAGCCGTTCGTATCTCGACGAGGCTCTCGGGATCTGCCGGTCGGCCGGCTTCGACCGGGGCCAAGCCCTCGTGCTGCGGCGGCTGGGCCAGATGCTGATGTACCAGCAGCAGTACGAGAGGGCCGAACGGACCCTGCTTGAGGTCCTCGCCATGGTCAGGGCGCGCGGCGACCTGGTCGGAGAAGGCTACGTGCTGCACGACCTCGGCCGGGTCAATGTCGATCTGCGTCGCCTGGAACAAGCTCTCCAGTACTACTCGCAAGCAGCCAGAATTCGGGAACGGATCCTCGACCACAGCGGAGCCGCCGCAGTACGGGCCGACATCGTTGCCATCCTGGGCAGGCCCGTAACATCGGTCAGCTGACACCAGGAGACATGCTGGCCCGTCACGTCCACGGCGTGTTGTCGGCGGGTGTTTCGCCGGCCGGCGTCATGGCGACCGGGCCCTGCTCCACGCCGTGCTGATGTCCTACAGCGCCCAGGACCAGCACGACGACGGTCTCCGCGGCAGTCGGCAACTTCTTGATGGCCATTCAGTTCTCCGCCCTTCGCAACCCGTTACACAATCCGTCCGGGCGTTGCTGAAACCAGCGTCAACCAGGTGCCCATCGCGACCGCATGCTCGCGCTATCACCGCCTTATCACGGCCCCGTCCCGTCGTAGATGCGCCGTGATGCCGGGCCGATAGGGCGACACCGGAGATTGGGTCCTGCCGACCTCGGCGCCCCTTCAGGGGACGGCCTCAAGGAGTGGTCCGAATGACCGTAGTGACCCGGGACGCGGTGACGCCCGCCGCGTTCGGCGTCCCGGAAACCGAATCGCAGCGCAGCACAAAGACCCCCTCGACAGCAGCGGTAGACCCTGTCAGGGAGTTCCCATGGAAGAGGAAGGAACCGGTGCGTGCGCACCAGGGCCTCTCTTTGACCGTGGCTCAGGGGAAGGTGCACGGCCGATGACGATGGACGCGGAGTTCTACTCCCGGGTGGCCGAGCGGTTCGGCGGCTACAGGAGCGATGCGCAGAGCACCGACGTATTCCCCGACGGCCGCCCGGACGCCGTCTTCGATGAACTGGCGACTGCACTGGGAGCGCCGCACGCCCGACTGCTGGATGTCGGCTGCGCCGACGGGCGTAGCTTGTTGCGCATCTCTCGTACGTACGGCGCCGTAACCGGGATAGATCTGTCGACGTCGATGCTGGAATGCGCCGCGCGGTATCGAGCGGAGGCAGGTCTGTCGCACGTCACGTTTGAGCTGTGCGACGCGGCACACACGGGGCTGCCCGATGGGTACGCCGATGTGGTCACTTCCCGCCGCGGTCCGCTGATGGCCCGTGAATTCGAGCGGGTGCTGCGCCCCGGTGGGGTCGTGATGTACATGGGGATCGGGGAGCAGGACGCACGCGAGCTGAAGGAAGCGTTCGGCCGCGGCCAGGACTTCGACAGCTGGAACGGCAGGCCCTTGTCGGAGGGGATTGCTCAAGAACTGTCCGACTCAGGCTTCGTTGTGACAAGAAACCAGGAGTTCCGGTTCGAGGAGTTCTACCACTCGGCGGGCGATCTGGATACTTTTCTGCACCAAGTGCCGATCGTCGAAAATTACGATTCCGCGGCGGACAAAGAGGTGTTCGATCGATATGTCGCCGCGGTGACCGTCGATCAGGGCGTCCGGCTGAGTCGGCATTGGTTCATAGTGCAGGCGCAGAAGCCGGCGGCCGTCGAGCCGTCCCACTCATAGGAAACGGTGCGCCATGGAGCAGGATCTCGTAGTTAACGAAATCTTCGGTCCGACCGTCCAGGGCGAGGGTCGGTCCCTGGGACGCAGGTGCGCGTTTCTGCGACTCGGCGGGTGCAACCTGTCGTGCTCGTGGTGCGATACGCCATACACGTGGGACTGGACCGGAGCCGGTGAGAGCGGGGTCGCCCACGATCCGCGTAAGGAGCTGCACCGCCGCCCGGTCGAAGAGGTCGTCGCGGAATTGCTCGGATTCGAAACCGAGCTGATCGTGATCTCCGGCGGTGAGCCCCTGGGTCAGCAAGAGCGACTGATTCCTCTGGTGGCAGAACTGACCGGACGCGGTAAAGAGATCGAGATCGAGACCAATGGGACGCACGCCGCGCACCCCGAACTCATCGCCGCCGGCGTCAGGTTCAACGTCTCGCCGAAGCTGTCGCACTCGGGCGACCCCCTGCAGCGCAGGATCGTCCCTGCCGCACTCACCAGCCTTTCGGCACTTCCGGGAAGCACGTTCAAGTTCGTCTGCCAGAACACCGGCGATCTCGACGAAGTGGCCCAGCTGGTTGCCACCTTCGACCTGCCCTCGGTATGGATCATGCCGATCGGCCGTACCGCCGACGATGTCACAAAACACATGAGTGAGTTGGCCGACGCGGTGGTGAAGCGCGGCTGGAACCTGACGACCAGACTGCACACCTTGTTGTGGGACGAAAAACGCGGCGTGTGAGCAACGGCACACGCAAAGGAGAAGGGAACTCGGATCGATGGCTTTTCGAATCACGAAGAAATTTGAATTCTCGGCCAGTCATCAGCTCGCCGGCCTTGCTCCTGAACACCAGTGTGCCCGGATGCACGGGCACAACTATGTGATCGAGTTGGAGCTCGGAGCCGACGATACGGATCTGTTGCCCGTGGGCTTCGTTCGAGACTACGGAGAACTGTCCGCATTCAAGGTCTGGCTCGACAATCATCTTGATCATCGGCATCTGAACGATGTGATGGACGAAAATCCGACGGCAGAGAATATGGCAGCCTGGGTTTACAAGACATGGTCAGTGGAGTTTCCCGAGTTGACCTGCGTGCGTATCTCAGAAACCCCCAAGACTTGGGCCGAGTACCGGCCGTGAGGTCAGTAACGCCGAAGCCCGAACGAAAGGTGACCGCATGTCGGTGACAGAATTGGACCTCGATGGTGACCCGTCAGCGCCGAGGACGACCGAGGACCCACTGGTCGAGATCGCCCGCCGACTGCTGGAGGAGATCGGCGAGGACCCGAATCGCGACGGACTGCGCGACACGCCTGCGCGGTTCGCCCGCTGGTGGCGAGAGTTCATCAACTACGACCCGGGTTCGCTGGGCACTCTTTTCGAGTCCATCGGCACGAGCCAGCTCGTAGTCGTCTCGGACATTCAGGTCTGGTCGCTGTGCGAGCACCACCTCCTGCCGTTCAACTGCTCCGTGACGATCGCGTACCGCCCGACGGGGCAACTGCTCGGTCTGTCGAAGTTTGCCAGGGTCGCCCATCAGTACGCGCACAAGCTGCAGGTCCAGGAGCGCCTCGTGGACCAGATCGCGCTTGAGATCAGCACCCTGAGCGGCACCCCGGACGTCGCGGTCATAGCCAAGGGCGAGCACCTTTGCATGTCGATGCGCGGCATCAAGGCTGCCGCGCAGATGACATCGACCGCATATCGCGGGGAGTTCAGCACGGACCCCGGGCTCCGGGGCGAGCTGTTCGACTTGCTCCGGGCGTGACGAGCATCCGACTCCGAAAGTGAAAGCAGTGAGCGATCCAGGTGGTGCGGCGACGGGATCGCACGGCTCGGGAGCGCTGCAGGGCTATCGCGAACTGATGGCCCTGCCAGGTGTCCGCGGGACCGTCGTGGTCTCACTGCTGTCGAAGTACCCCGCGGCGATGTTCTCGATCGCGGTCCTCCTGTTCGCGTCGCGCGAGTACGCCGCGTCCGGCGCGGCGCTCGGGGACGGACGCGATGCTGCTCATGAGCGCGGTCTCCGGACCGCTGCGGGGCGGACTGGTGGATCGCGGCCGGCGGGGTCCAGTCCCCGTCGGCTTCGCCATCGGGACATCCTCCGGCGCGTCGATCGCCTCCGCACCGGGCCCACCTGCATTCGTCTTGCTCGCCCAGCCGGTGAGCGTGACAGCTATTGGCTGCATCCGCATCGGAGAGCTACGAACCGAGGCCGTTCTCTTCGGCACACCTGCGAATCCGGTCCGGTCGACATGAAAGGACAACGATGAACGAAAATGGCTCTTCGACGCCTGCGGGAGCGGCTCGCCTGCTCCCCGAGCTGGACGCCGACCGGCTGGTGGCCGACCTCATGACTGCGCGCGACCACCTGTGGGATGAGCAGAGCTCGTACGAGAACGGGCGAGTGTCCAGGTGGGCCGAGCAGGACTGGCGCTGCCTCCCGGTGCGCAGCCCCGGTGGTGACAAGACACGTACCGACGCAGGGGGCGCCGGCAGCGTGGAGTTCGCCGACACCGAGTGGCTGGACCACATGCCGTACGTGCGGGAGGTCCTGCGCTCGATTCCCGGACCCCTCTACGCAGCCCGATTCTTGGATCTTGGACCTGGCGTCGTCGGATACCTCCATTGCGATTCCAAGTTCGCCCCGGACTGGGGGGTGGCCCGGCTGCACATCCCGGTCATCACCCACGAGGAAGCCTCGCTGGACCTAGACGGAGAGATCTATCGCTGGCAGCCCGGTGAGTTCTGGTTCGGCGACTTCAGCCGCAAGCACCAGATCCAGAACCTCGGTCCCGAGCATCGGGTGCATCTCGTCGTGGACGTGCTCGTCACACCGGAGCTTGCACAGCTGTTCCCGGCTGACTGGGCCGACTACTTCAACGGCTCGGATGTGCTCTACAACCGTCCGGCCGTGGCCACGACCGACCGAGAGCGGGAAGCTGCGCGGTGTTCGTTCGACGCGCCGGCGCACCTGCTGGAGGTGGAGGAGTTCGGGTCGCTCACCGGCTCGCAGCCGCAGGCCACCTTCAGCATCGTCGACACCGGCACGGGCCTTGCCATTCGATCTCCCCAGGACCACCTCTTCCCGCTGGTGGCCCTCGGCGGACACGAGTACCGCTTGGTCGGGTGGAGCGAGGAGCGAACCGTCACCACGAGGCTGGACGGTCCGCGGCCCGAAGTCGAACTGACCTACCGCAGAGGCAACCAAGCGACCCGGCTGCTCGTCCCGGCCACGCCGGCGCCGTGACGGACGCCCGCACGTCCGCCGCTGTTTCGGTGCACAGCACACCGCTGCTCTGATCCTTACGTACTGACCCTCCCTCCATTTCCGTCTGCCGGAAGGCGACGCATGCCGAAAACTGTCGCAATCGTGTCCGGCGGCCTGGACTCGGTCACCATGGCCTACCACCTCCAGGCGCAAGGACACACACTCCACCTGCTGTCCGTGAACTACGGCCAGCGTCATCTCGTCGAGCACGAGTTCGCGGCGAAGGCGGCTCGATCGCTCGGGGTGCCGCACAACGTGGTCGATCTCAGCCCCGTCGGCAAGCTCCTGAGCGGCTCCTCGCTCACCGATCCGACCGTCGACGTGCCGGATCACAAGAGTGGGTCGTCCGGCGGGAGCCCGAACGTCGTACCCAACCGCAATGCCCTTCTGCTGTCCGTCGCCTTCGCGGTCGCCGTCGCCGAGAAGGCGGAAGCGGTGGCCGTCGGGGTGGTCGACGACCTGCAGGCGGCGCCCGACAGCAATTCCGCGTTCATCGATTCCTTCCTCGCCATGGAGCGGATCGCGACCCGCGGATACGCGCACCCTGACCTGACCCTGACGGCGCCGCTGGTCAGGCTGCGCAAGAGCGACGTGGTGTCGCTCGGTGAGGAACTCGGCGTCCCCTGGACCGAGACCTGGAGCTGCTTCCGTGGCGACGCGCTGCAGTGCGGACGGTGCGCCGCCTGCAGGGAGCGGCAGGAAGCGTTCCGGGACGCCGGCGTGACCGACCCGACGACCTACCAGACCAGCCATTCGAAGGAGCTGCCATGACCGACCCCGTTCCCGTGCTCGACCTGCGTGACGCCGCCGGTTCGGAAGAAGCCCGGGCAGAGTTCCTGAACCGGTTGCGCGAGGCCATCCACGAGGTCGGCTTCTTCCAGCTTGTCGGTCACGGTGTCGAGGACGCCGACGACATGCTGGAGCTGTCCCGCCGGTTCTTCGCCCTGCCCGAGGCCGATCGGCTCGCGCTGAACATCCTCGACTCGCCGCTGTTCCGCGGCTACTCCGAACTCGGCCGCGAACACACCAAGGGTATTCCCGACCAGCGCCAGCAGCTGGACATCGGGCCGGAGCAGCCCGCGAGGACGTCCGCGCCCGGCGATCCCGCCTACCAGTGCCTGATCGGCCCGAACGAGTGGCCCGAGGCGATGCCCCAGCTGCGACCGGCCATCGAGTCATGGATCGCCCGGCTGACCGATCTGTCACATCAACTGCTACGGCTGATGCTCGAGTCGCTCGACGCCCCCGCCGGGTTCCTGGACGATGTGGTCGATCCGGATCCGCAGATCCACCTCAAACTCCTGCACTACCCCGGTCCCGCGCAGGCGGACGAGAACGCGGGCTCCGGCCAGGGGACCGGCATCCACAACGACCTCGGGCTGCTCACCCTGCTCGTCCAGGACGGCAACGGCGGCCTCCAGGTCGCGGTCGAGGAGGACCAGTTCGTCGACGTGCCGGTGATCCCGGGGGCGTTCGTGGTCAACCTGGGAGAGCTGCTGGAGGTGGCGACGAGGGGCTATGTGCGTGCCACCCTCCACCGGGTGATCCGGCCCGCCCCGGGCGTCAACCGCTACTCCATTCCCTTCTTCTACAACCCTCGGCTGGACGCCACGATGCAGCCACTGCCCAGCCCCTATGTCGAGGGCGCCGGCGGAGTCATCGACGTCGCCGGCAACCCGTTGTTCGCCCTCTACGGCGACAACGTCATGAAGGGGCTGATCCGCTCCTTCCCCGACATCGTTGCCCGACACCACCCGACCCTGGCCGCGGTAGCCGGGTCCAGGAGTTCCTGACACCGGGCGGCCGAGCACATCCTCACCGCCCGGCCCGAGTGGTCGGGCCTGGCGGTGGCGTCGCCGGCCGGTCCGACGGGGACCGAACGAACATGAGGCAGGGCGAATTTCATGAGAATCAACCTTCTCGGGCCGCTCCAGGCCTACGGGGACGATGACCGCGTCGACATGGCGCCGGCCGCCCAGAAAGTACGTCAGACACTGGCAATGCTCGTGCTGAACGCGGGCCGGGTGGTGCCCTTCGAGCAACTCATGGACGAGCTGTGGAACGACAACCCGCCGGCCAGCGCGCACACCGCGCTGCAGACGTATGTGTACCAGCTCAGGAAGCGGTTCTCCCTCGGCAACCCGAGGAGCGGCGGCGCGGTACGGGCGGCCGGGCCGCTGCTGGGCACGGTCGACGGCGGCTACCAGCTGTCGCTGCCCGCCGACCACGTGGACGTCTTCCGGTGCGAGCCGTTGCTCGCCCGTGCCCGAGCGGAGTTCGGTGACGAGGACTTCGCCCGGGCCCGTGACACGGCCGCCGCGGCGCTGCAGCTGTGGCGGGACGATGCCCTGGTGGACGTACGCAAGGGGCCCACGCTGAAGGCCGAGGCGGTCCGCCTGAGGGAGTTGCGTACCAGCGCACACCACCTGCGGATCGAATCCGATCTGCACCTCGGCCGGCACCACGAGGTGCTCGGCGAACTCACCTCGATGGCCGGGCGGGAACCGACGGACGAGCGGGCCCAGGGCAATCTGATGACGGCTCTCTACCGCATGGACCGGCGGGCGGAAGCGCTCCAGGTCTACCGGCGGGCCCGCGAGCGGATCGCCACCGAGCTGGGTCTCGACCCTTCGCCCCAACTCCAGGCCCTGCACACGGCCGTGCTCGCGTCGGACGAGGCGCTGCTGCGTCCCGCCGGGCGGCTTACGGCCGTGACCGCCGCCACCCGGGCGCCCTGCCATCTGCCCGCCCCGCGCGAGCGTCTGACCGGACGCGCCGACCAGCTGGCGCGCCTCACCGCGGTGCTGGCTGGCCGGGCGCGGGAGGACCGGCCGCTCGTGGTCGTGGGGGGCGCCCCCGGCACGGGGAAGAGCGAGCTGTGCCTGCACGCCGCCCATCAGGTGAGCGGTCACTACCCGGACGGACGGCTCTACGCGCGTCTCCGTGACGGCGCCGGCCGGCGGGTGCGGCCCGCCGAGATCCTCCGCTCGTTCCTGCGTGGACTCGGCGCGACGGAGGAGCAGTTGCGACTGGGCACGACCGATCTGAGCCTGCTGTTCCGTACCTGGACCGCGGACCTCCGCGTCCTGGTGGTGCTCGACGACGTGTGCGACGTACGGGACTTGACGCCGCTGCTGCCGTCCGGCGTCGGCTGCGGCGTGGTGATCGGCAGCCGTCGGCGGCTGTTCGTGTCCTCGTCGGCGGTCCACGTCGAACTGGACGGGCTGCCCTTCGACGACTGTCTGCACCTGCTGGCATCCTCCGTGCCGAGACACCGGATCACCATGGACCCGGAGGGGCTGCGACGGCTGGCCCGGTTGTGCCGGGGGCTGCCGGGCGTGCTCTTCGCGATCGCTTCGCAGTTGCGCCGCCGCCCGCACTGGACGGCCCGGCAGGCCACTGCCTGGGTCCTCGCGTCCGGGGGCGCCGACAGCGATCTGCCGGAGGTGCGGGCCGGATTCGACCGTACGCTCGCGACGCTGCCCGCCGAGTTACTGCCCCTGGCGTACGCGCTGTTGTCTCCCGGCATCCCCGATCGGCTCACGCCGGCGCTTGTTGCAGCGGCCCTGGGGATCAGCGACCAGCAGGCCGAGGACCTGCTGGAGGAGCTGACGGAGAGCTACCTGCTGCGCGCGCAGCACCCGTGCGTGAACGGCCGGTTCTCCTACGAATGGGAGCCCGGGATACGCCCGTTCGCGGCGCGGCCGAGCAGCGCGCCGGTCATGTGCTCCGCCTGACGGCCACGGCTCCAGTACCACCTTGCCCGTCGTAACCCGCGTCTCCAGCGCGTGGTGCGCGGCGGCCGCTTCAGCGAATCGAGGCCGAATGTATGCCGGGCTCAGAAGCGAAGCTTTCAGCAGTGGAATCACCGTAGCGTGAGGATCTTTGTCAGCAGCGTCCGCAAAGGCTTGGAAGAGGAGCGTGACTCTCTTTCCGCGGGCTGATCAGCGCGCTGGGCCACACCCCGGTGCAGTTCGAGGAATGCACACGAAGCGTGGAGACGTACGCCACCGGTGCGTTCCGCGGCTCCGTTGCCCGGACCCGCCCACGCAGCCGAACCTTGGAGAACCGCCATGTCAAAACGCCCGAAGCTCGTCCTCGTCGGTCAGCTGTCCATGTACCCCTGGGTGTTCGAAGCCGCCAAGCGCGCCGACATCGACTTGATCCTCGTCCCCAGGGGGGACGACACGGAGGAGTCCGCCGGGCGGGCCGCCGCGGTGGTCGAATTGCTGCCGCTGGACATCGAAGGAAACCCGGAAGCCGCGCTGTCCGCGCTCGCCGACCGTTACCGGCGGGAGCCCTTCGACGGGATCATGGCGGGCAACGAGCAGGCCGTGCCGTTCGTGGCGCGCGCCGCCGGGGAGTTGGGCCTCACCGGCCTGACCGAGGAGGCGGCGACCGTGGTGCGCGACAAGCGCAGCATGCGCCATCACCTGCTGGAGGCGGGTCTGAGCGCGCCCGGCTTCGTGGTCATCGAGGATCCGGACGGCTGGACCGACGCGCTGACCTTGCGCTTCCCCGTCGTGATCAAGCCAGTGAACGGCCACTCCAGCTTCGGTGTGATCCGTGTGGATGACAAGGACAGCCTCGAGCAGGCCGTGGCCCGCACCTGGAAGCTCGTCGAAGACCACCTGGGCGCCGACGACGGATTGGCCGCGGAAGCAGGCGTGTTGGTCGAGGAGTACCTGGACGGTCCGGAGATCTCCGCCGAATCCCTCGTGTACCACGGGCAGGTACGGGTCTGTGCCATCAGCTGGAAGGGAGAGCTGACGGGGCCCTACTTCCAGGAGACCACGTTGCGGGCCCCCGCCCAACTGCCCGCCGAGATACTCGCCGCGGTCGAGGCGGAGGTGATCGGTGCCCACCACGCCTTCGGTGTCACGGAAGGCACCACGCACACCGAACTGCGGCTGGTCGGCGGGGTGCGCCCGGTACTGCTGGAGATGGGCGCGCGCATCGGCGGCGGGGGCTACATGGCCCACCTCGCCCACGTCAGCAGCGGGATCGACCTGGCCGCCGACGCGCTGCGCATCCACCTCGGCCGGGAACCGCTGTGCTGGCGTGCGGAGCCGGTGCCGGCCGGTCACGTGGCGGCCTATCAAGTGCCGGTCGGAAGCGGCGGACGGATCAAGCACATACACGGCGTGGACTCGGTGCGTACCGACCCGCGGGTGGACTACGTGGTTGAGACCATGGGCCCCGGCGCGCTGTTGAACCCCTACCCGGACTTCTCGGGATATCCGGTGATCGTGCTCTCCCGCCACGGGTCGGACGCCGAGGCCGAGTCGTACCGCGACCACCTCGCCCGGACGCTGTACGTCGAGTATGAGGAGCAGGGTTGAGCACGCGCCACGGCGCGCCACACCGTGGCGGACGACGTCTCGTGACCCTCCTCTGGAGCACCGCAAGTTCCGCTCTTTTCCCCGACAGGCTTTCTTGCATCGCACTTGAGTCGCGGTTGAGCCGCCTCGACCGATCCCGTGCCACACTCGGCGCATGCTTCACAGGCATGCTGATAAATCCCTGCTCGGGGCAAAGGGAATCCGCAAGGGCCTCTCGGGAACCCCACTGATTACCCTGGCGGACGAGCAGTGCGACATCGTCGCCGAGCTGGAATTCCGCAATCCCGCCGGAAGCAGCAAAGACCGCTCGGCACTGTGGACTCTGGAACAGGCGATCGGTCGCGGGGCGGTGGCGCACGACACCACGGTGGTCGAGTCGTGGTCCGGCAATTTCGCGTTGGCCCTGGCTTTCCACGGTGAAGAATCGACCGTCCCGAATGCAGAAACTGCTGGTCGAGCTCGACTCGGTCCATCAGCCCGACCAGTACGCCAATCCGGACGCCCGGGACGCGCATTACCGCTTCACAGCGGGCGAGTTGAGCGCGCGGGCCGGCCCGCTGTGCCGTACTCCGCTGAACTACTCGGGCCGTGACCTTATCTACCGCACCAGCCGCCTCATCCGCCACGGCGAGCAGCATGACCTGAACGGTTACGTGGTGGGGGTGACCTTCGTGACCCGGCGGGTCCGGGGGCTTTTGAGCCGCTGGCTTTCTCCCAACCCCGGCTCCGTGAGAGCAGTGGTGTACAAGTGAAAGAGAGAGAACAGATGCAGCAGAGCAAGATGCGGCTGAGCGGACAGCAGGCCGATCCGGAATTCTTCCGCTTCGAGGAGCGCGGCGAACTCGACTACGAGCTCGTTCTGGACGTCCTTCACGGCCGCAGGCTGGGAGTGATCTTCCGGGACGTCATACCACCGGCGGCGCGCAAGGACCTGACCGAACGATTCTGGGCCAGCCCCGCCCGGCAGCATCGCGAGGGCGAGCCCTCGCACTTCGTCGGCGCCTACCACTGGAACAAGGATGTCGACACCTATCTCGACGAGTCCGCCGAGGTCGCCGAGCACGTCGGGCGGGTGATCGACGCCCCGGACTCGCCCTGGCACGTATTCCGCCAAGGCGTGGACGAGGCCCTGCGGCACGAGGGCGCGTCCCTGCGGGTGGCGCAGATGAACGGCCGCTCGGCGTGCGCCGCGCTGATCCGCGCGTGGGACAAGGAGGGCGACTTCTCCCTCGACCCGCACGAGGACGAAGCGCAGTGCAAGGACCCGCGACAAGACGGCTTCGAGATCCAACGGGTCCTGGACCACCAGATCTGCGCGGTAAACATGTGCACCGAACACACCGCCGGAGGACGGCTGGTGATGTGGAACATCCGCCCCGACGACGCGACCCGGCGCTCGCTCGGCATCGAGCTGACGGGGCTGCCCTACCAGGCCGAGGCCCTGGCGGACTTCGAGGAACTGCGCCTGGACATCCGGGAGGGTGACGTCTACGCCTTCAACGGTGCTTTTGTGCACGCGGTGGACGCCAACGCCGGCAACCGCACGACGGTGTCCTTCATCATGGGGTTCACCGATCCCCGGACGGTCGTGAGCTGGACCTGAAGCCGACCGGGCCGGCGGGGTGACCGACCGCCGCAGACGTCCAGGGCCCGCCTCTCCCCGAGCGTTCGCCGACCCCGTGCGAGCCCGTCGATGCCCCGACGCGGGAGGCGGGCCCTGGCAACGTGCCCGGTTCCAGGAGTGGGGTCTCGGGCGAGCCTGGACACCCTCATGGCGAAGCAGCACATTGCCCATCTCGCCTTCGCGTGCGTCATCGAGGGCGAGTTCCCGGCCATGATGGGTGGGTCGGCTCTGGAGGCTTCGCTCGCCCAGGCCATGGTGGACGAGCCGCACCACACGCTGATGCACCTCAACGGCAACGCGATGCCCGGCATCTCGCTGACCGACACCGTGCTGCCGCGCCCGTATCGCGCAGTGGCACGAGGAACTGCGGGCCGCCTGTCAACGCCGCCACCGAAGCGCTCCCGGACGCGGTGACAGTCATGGATCCGTTCCACGTCGTCGCCACGGCAGGCCACAAGCTGGACCTCTGACGCCAACGCGTCCAGCACGACGCCCTCGGCCACCGCGGCCGCAGCGGTGACCCGGTCTACGGGGTGCGCCGGGCGCTGCGCACCCGCGACGGGCCGCTCATCGCCCGCCAGTGGGCGTGGATCGGGGCGGTGTTCGCCGACGACGCCCACGCCGCAGCGTGATCAACTACCGGATCAGACATCTGCTGGACTGCGGGCAGCTCGCACTCCAGATTCGGAAGAGTCGGCCAACTCCTCTTACCGCGACGGTAGTTGGCCTTAGCAGTACGGCTCCCAGAGCTCGCAATCCAGGGCGTCGGAAATCGCGGGCGAGGAGTCGCGCAGGCCGGCGAGCAGGGCGCGGTTGTGCTCGCGGATCTCCTCGTCGTACCCGGCCAGCGGGCTGTCCTCGGAGAGGTCCAGCAGCCACAGCGGCCGGAGCGTCGCGCCGCGCAGTGCCTTTCCTTCCGCGGTCCCGGCGCCCGCGTGCAGCCAGCGCACTCCCGGGAGCCGCGCCGCCATGTAGTAGGTGATGTTGAAGTACTCGGCGGCCGAGGCGAGTTGGTCGTGGTCGAGGCCGTGCGCCCGCAGGTACACGATGTCACCACAACGGTAGTACAGGCAGAAGCCGACGGGCGGTTCGCCGGGGCGCGAACACAGCGCCACTTCGGCGCGCGAACCGGCGAGTTCACCCTGCTTGCGGAAGGACTCGGCCATCGGGGCCACGTCGACAGTTCTGCCGTAGCGCAGTAGCGAACGGGCCAGCAGCCGGGCGACGTCCTGCCAGGACTCGGCGAGCGTCCGGTGCTCCACCTCGTATCCGGCCTTCTCGAACTTCCGTATCTCGCCGCGGATACTGCGGGCCCGGCGCGACGACAGCGATTCCAGCCAGGCGGGGTAGCCGCCGGGCGGGATCTCGATCCAGGCGTCGGTCGTCAGCGCGACCGGGGCGGTCCGCACCCCCGCCGCGCGCAGCGCCCCCACGTCCTCGGTGGTCAGGTACATCGCCACGCGGGCGATCTTTGACTCCTCGTGCAGGGGTGAGCGCAGCGCGCGGATCGCGTCGAGCACCTCGGCGGCGGCCTCGGTCCGATCGGTTCCCTCACCGGTCAGCAGGTGCGCCAGGTAGCCGCGGCGCTGGCCGATGAGCAGGCCGCCCGGCTCGGGCGCCGGCAGGCCGCGCGCGGCAAGCAGGTCGTGCCACCGCAGGTCTGGGGTGGGCTCGTCGGTCACCGCCGCCACGGGGATCGCGGCCCGGCCGCCGCCCGGGGTCTCCACGTGTAGTCCGCCGGAGACCGCCCCGGGGTCGAGGGCGCACACCCGCAGCCACATCGCCGACGAGTAGAACCGGCCGTCGGCGAGCCGGTCCCACTCGGTGTCCCCGAGCCCGCCGATGGCGTCGCTGAAAGTGTCCGTCGTGGCGGTCATGGCGCCTCCCATAGTCTCGGCCTGACCGTGCCCGCGAGTTCGCTGCGCGATCGGACGCTGAGTGTGCCGAACATCTTGCGTAGGTGATAAATGGCCGTGTGCGGCGAGTGGTTGATGCGGGTGGCGATCTGGCTGTTGGTGAGGCCGTCGTTCCTTCCACGGCGGCGGCGAGCGCCGCGAGCGTGGGTGAGGGCGGAGCGCCGAGCGGGTCGGCGGTGAGTTCGCACCGTGTTTTCGGACAGCGGGCGAGGGCCACCGGTGCCGCCTTCCCCCATCGACAGGATGCGTTCCACGGGCGTTCGCCACTCTTGCGGCATGACCGGAAGTAAACGTTCCACCATGGCGGCAGAACGGTTCTTTTTCGGGTGTTCAAGCATTCTAGTCTTAACACGGATGCTCAGTGTCCACAGGGGGCGTTGTCCGAGAATTGAGCCACAATTGAGTCGCACCGGCGACCGGGGTGAAACAGTGACTCCTGCGGGCCGAGGGTCCAGTCATCATCGAGCAGGAGCGGAGACTTCATGTCGGCGGAGCGGGTAACGGCCCAGTACAACGAGGAGTTCCGTATACCGGGCAGCGAATTGCCCACGGTCGCCCGGCACGTCAAGGACTTCCCGACGCTCGCATCTTGGCATAGCGAGTATTTGGCCAGGCCCCTCTTCGTCGGCGAGCGTGAGATTCGTGAGTTCGCCGATGACCTGCAGCACCTCGGCGAAACACTCCTTTCCTTGCCGGACCGGATGTTCGGCGGCGATCTGGAAGCATTCCGGTCGGTGCTCGGCATCAGCGACGGCCGCTGGGAAACGATACGGAAGTTCGGTGACCTAGTGCCGCCTTACTTTGGCCGGGCCGACATGTACCACGACGGCACCTCATTCAAACTTCTTGAGTTCAATCTGGGGAGCGAGTCCGGCGCCTGGGGCGTCGCGGGTGAAATCTCCCGGGCGACGATGGAGGTCGACGCCTTCGCCGACTTCGCGCGCCGGAACCGGCTCGGCTATGTGGATCCCGCTCGCGCCGCGGTGGAGGTGCTGCGCCGCTTCGGCGCCCGGGTGGCACCCGGCCGCGAGCCGGTGGTGGCCATGCTGGAATGGCGTGGCGGTCTGAAGGACTACGGCGAGCAGTGGCTCAACTTCCAGTCCGCATTGCGCTCGGCGGGCCTGGACATCCTGGTGGCCGAGGTCTCCGACGTGCACGAGCGCGGCGAGGCGCTCTACCTCGGGGACACGAAGATCGACGTGGTCTACCGCGCCTTCGTCCCGGACCAGATCGCCGAGGAACCCGACGGCTGGGACCTGGTCGCACCCCTGCTGCGTGCGCACCGGGCGGGCGGGACGCTGCTGTGGACCCCGCTTTCCAGCAACATGTTCGCCAACAAGGCCTGTATGGCGCTGCTTTCGGACCCGGCGCGGCGACGCAACTTCAGCGAGGACGAATGCCGGCTCATCGACCGGGTGCTGCCCTGGACCCGACTGATCGATGCTGACGCGCTCAAGACCGACACCGACCTCGTCGACGAATGCCTGGCGCGGCGCGAGCAGTTGATCCTGAAGGTCAACGCGCGCGGCGGCGGAGCCGGCGTCGTGGTGGGCTGGGAAACGGACGACGCCACGTGGCGGCGGGCTCTGGAGAACTCTGCCGCCGAAGCATGTGTCGTACAGGAGAGAGTGATCCCCCGGCCTGAGCTCGTGGTGGACCCGGTATCCGGGGAAACCGAGGAATGGCATGCGGCCTATGGCATGTTCTACACCCCGCATGGTTGGGCAGGAGCATGGGCCAAGACGGTGCCGGCCGGTTCGGGCAGTGTCATCGGCATCATGGCGCACGCCAAGGCGCGCAGCGCGGCCGTCTTCCATCAGAGCGAGCTGCCCGTCTGGGGCGAAGTGCCTGCCAGTCCAGCGAAGTAAAGAGAAGACATGATGCCGCAGCATTCCCCCGCGCCTTCGGCGTGGCGGCGGATTCAGACGGCCTGGGGCCTGCCGGACCTCGCGGGAAAAGGCCGATTCGTCACGGCCAATCTGATCGACAGCCTGGGAAACGGGTTGGTGATGGCGTTCACCGTCGTCTTCTTCGTGAAGACGACGTCGCTGTCACTGGTCGCCGTCGGCGCCGCGCTGACCGTCGGCCAGCTGCTCGTCCTGCCCGTTCCGCTCTTTATCGGGCGCCTGTTGGACACATACGGTCCGCGCACCGTGGTCGCTGCGGGTAACTGGATTTCGGCGGCCGGATTCATCGGTTTCCTGTTCTCGCACGCGGCCTGGCAGATCGTGCTGTGGCAGTTCGTGGTGCAACTGGGTGCCACCGCCTTCTGGATGGGCAACAGCCCGCTCATCGTGCTGGTCGCCCGGGGCGTCGAGCGGGCCCGCTGGTTCGGCTTCGTCCGTGCCCTGCGCAATGTCGGCGTCGGTTTCGGCGGCGCCGCGTCCGCGGTGGCCCTGAGCATCGGAACCGTCGCCGGGCTGCAGGCGGTCATGGTGATCAACGTGGTGACCTTCGCCGTCGCAGGCTGGCTCATGATCACCTTGCGGGGCGCGGACACGAGCGAGGCGGCCGGCGCCGGGCCCGCGGAGCCGAAGCCCGCCCAGTCGGAGCAGGCGGCGGGCGAAACCACCGGACAGCCCTCGAGCGGCTATCGCACCGTGCTGAAGGACACTCGGTATCTGCGACTGGTCGCGACGAACATCTCCTTCGTCTTCGCCTCCACGGTGATCTCGGTGCTGCTCGCCGTCTACGCGGTGGACAACCTCGATGTCGGCGCCTGGATCGTCGGCGTGGTCGTCGTGCTGAACGCGGTCATGGTCGCGCTGCTCCAGACGCTCGCCAGCCGGTGGATCGAGGCCCGCAGACCGGTGACGGTGCTGGTGCTGGCCCTGCTCTTCAACGCGGCGGCGTTCGTCGTCTTCGGCACGCTGCTCGTGCTGCCCGGCTGGGCGGTGATCGCCGGGCTGCTGATCGCGATGGTGCTCTACACCGTGGCCGAGATGCTCAGCTCGCCGCCGACCAGCGAACTGAGCGTGGTGATGGCGCCCGAGCATCTGCGGGGCCGCTATCTGGGCGTCTACCAGCTGTCCTGGTCGATCGGCGGTGCCCTCGCCCCGGCGCTGCTCACAGCGCTGTTGGAGGGCGGCGCGGCGCTGCCCTGGGTGTTCCTCACCGCGATCAGCGTGCTGGCCGTACCGCTCGTGATCGGGCTCGACCGGCGGCCCGCGGTCACGAGCGAGGCCGCACCGACCGGGGACGTCGCCCCCGTGCAGCAGCTCGACGGCGACCCCGTCGGCTGAGTCTGCCCGCGCCTGTGGAGCGTGCACCGCGCTTCACGCCGACCGCCGCCCGGCAGCACACCGGGCGGCGGTCGGCGTTTCCCGTGTTCGCCATGCGTCGGCCCGCGGCCCCGCGGCCCCATGCCGTCCCGGCCGGCACGAGCGCGCCGCCCGCGAGGCCGAGCGCGCCGAGCCGTTCGCCGCCGAGCGCGAGGCCGGCCGCGGCGGCCCACAGCGGTTCCGTGCCGAGCAGCAGGCTGACCCGGGACGGGGACGTACGGCGCACGGCCCACATCTGCACGAAGAGCGCGAGCAGCGTGCACAGCACGGACAGGAACAGCAGCCCCGTCCACTCCCCGGCGCCGGAGCCAGTTCTTCTCCGGGCTCTCTCCCAGCGGCGGCCGGTCTTCGGCGGAGGAAGTGAGGAACGGCCACGCCTCGTCGAGAGACCGGTGGCGCACAGAGATGGCGGGTGTCCGCCCTCGGCCAGGCAGCCGCTGGAGGGGATCGGCTCCTCGCCGGGAGGCAGCGGCAACAGCCACCCGGCCGAGTCCTTGAGCCACGGCCGAGCGCAGGCGTCAGTGCGACCGCCGACTCCTCGGGGGTGTCGCCGGACGCTCACCCCGTCGTTCACCGCGCCGCGCCGGCGGCTCGACCACGATCCGGCCGCCGGCCTCGCGAGGGAAGTCCCTCAGCGATCCGACGTACTCGACGAGCAGTTGCCGCGCGCCGCGCAGTCCCGCCGCCCTGCCTCCGCCGTGCTCTGTACGCGGACGACGGCGCAGCCGCGGTTCAGGAACGCCTACGCCGGCGCGTGACTCGACGGATAGGCGTCGACCAGGCCGACGCTCGCGCCGTTGGTGCTGCTCATCGCTGTGTGTCCGCCTCCAGGGCCTCGGCGAGCCCCGCGATGGTGGGGTTTCGGAAGACCAGGACCGGCGGGACCCGGCGCCCGAGTCGCTCGCCGAGCCGGCCCGCGACCGTGGTGATGGTCAACGAGGTGCCGCCGACGTCGAAGAAGTCGTCCTGTGGCCCGAAGTCCTCCTCGACGCCCAGGCACTCCCGCCACACTTCGGCGACGAGCAGCTGCTGCTTGGTGACGGCCCGGCGGGTGGCGGGGGCCGGGGCGGGCACCGGGCGTGGATCGGGCAGTGCGTCCCGGTCGACCTTGCCGTTCGGGGTGAGGGGGATCTCGTCGATCACGGTGTAGCTCTGCGGCAGCATGTACGGCGGCAGTTGCTGCGCCAGGTGGGCGCGCAGCTCCGCCGGGTCCGGGGCGGGTCGGTCGGGGTGCTCGGGGATCAGGTAGGCCGACAGCTGGTCCACGCCGGTGCGGGTGCGGCGCACGGCCACCACGCAGTCGGCGAGGGTGGGGTGGCTCTGGAGTGCGGACTCGATCTCGCCGAGCTCGATGCGGAAGCCGCGCACCTTGACCTGGTGGTCGTTGCGGCCCAGGAAGACCAGATTTCCGTCGGGCAGCAGCCGGACCACGTCGCCCGTGGCGTACATACGGGCGCCGGGCTCCGCGGCGTACGGGTCGGGCAGGTACGCCCCGGCCGTGCGGGCCGGCCGGCCGAGATAGCCGCGGCCGACCGCGCCGCCGCCGACGTACAGCTCGCCGCGACAGCCCGGGGCGACCGGGCGCAGCTGCGGGTCCAGCACGTAGAGGTGCGCGTTGTCGGTCGCCCGGCCGAACGGGACGCTCGGGCGATGGCTGTGCCGGTCGAGCAGCTCCTCGGTGATCGGGCAGAACGCCGAGGTGACGGTCGCTTCGGTGGGCCCGTACTCGTTGAAGACCTGGCATCCCGGCGCGGTGGAGGACAGGATGCGGCGGGCCACATCGTGCGGCACGGCCTCGGCGCCGGTGAACACCAGGCGTACGGAGGCGAGTCGCGGAGCGGGATCCGTACCGGACTCCAGCAGGATCCGCATCTGCGAGGGCGTCGCGTTGAGCGTGGTGATCCCGCGCTCGGCGACCTCTCGCAGGAACTCCTCGGGGTCGTAGGCGGCGGTGGGGCTCGCCAGGTGCAGTTCGGCGCCGGACACCAGGCACTGGAAGATCTCCCAGACCGAGTTGTCGAACGCCACCGAGTGGTTGAGCAGGGCCCGGTCCCGCCCGGTGAGCCGGCACAGCCGCTGGTTCCACTCCAGGAACCCGGTGATGTTGGCGTGGGTGATCGCGACGCCCTTGGGGTTGCCGGTCGAGCCGGACGTGTAGATCACGTAGGCGAGGTGGTGCGGTTGTGCCTCCTCGGCCGGCCCGGGGTCCGCCCCGGGTTCCTGGTCCACCGCCACGAGCCGCACGCCGTCGCCGAACAGGGCCGAGGTGGGGTGCGCCGGGTCCGCGACGACCAGGCGTACGCCCGAGTCGGCCAGCAGATACTGCAGCCGGTCCGTCGGGTAGCCGGGGTCGAGCGGGACGTAGGCGCCGCCCGCCTTCAGTACGCCCAGCAGGGCGACCACCAGCTCCACCGAGCGTTCCAGGCAGACGCCGACCAGGCTTTCGGGGCGCACGCCCCCGGCCCGCAGTTCCCGGGCCAGGGCCGAGGCCCGCGCGTCGGTCTCGGCGAACGTCAGCGACCGGCCGTCGCCCACGACGCAGATCGCGTCCGGGGTGGTCCGCACCTGGCGGTCCCACAGGCGGACCAGGGTGGTCGGCTCGGGCAGCGGCCCGGTCCGGTTGCCGATGGAGAGGGCGCGCAGCTCGTCGGCCGAGACGATCTCCAGCTCGGACAGGTGGGCCGTGGCGCCGGACACCATCTGCTCGATCACCCGCAGGAAGTGCCGGCCGAGGCCCCGGACGAAGTCCGCGTCGAACAGGTCGGTGGCGTACTCGACGGAGATGCTGAGGTCACCGGTCCCGGCGGCGTGGTCCGTCACGTCGAGGGCGAGGTCGAAGCGGGCGGTGCCGAGCCGTCCCTCCAGCTCCTTGCGGTCGTACAGCTCGGTGAGGTGACCGGCCCTCGGCTCCTCGTGCAGGGCGAACAGCACCTGGAAGAGCGGGTTGCGGCTCAGGTCGCGCTCCGGGCTCAGCTCCGCCACCAGCTTCTCGAAGGGCAACTCCTGGTGCGCGTACGCCTGCCGCGCGACCTCGCGGACCCGGCCCAGCAGCTCGCGCCAGGTCGGGTCGCCGGACAGGTCGGTGCGCAGGACGATGGTGTTCACGAAGTAGCCGACCACCTCGTCCAGTTCGGGGCGCGGCCGGCCGCCTGCCAGGGTGCCGACGGCGACATCGCTCTCGTCGGCGTACCGGCCGAGCAGCACCTGCAACGGGGCCAGCAGGCCCATGAACAGGGTGATGCCCTCGGCCCGGCACAGCGTGCGCAGCCGGTGCGCCAAGTCGGCAGGAATGCGCAGCAGTTCGCGGCGGCCGCGGTGGCTCGCGACGGCCGGCCGGGGTCGGCTGGTCGGCAGCTCCAGGACGGGCACGCCGGACAGCCGGGTGCGCCAGTGGTCGAGCAGCCGCGCCAGCTCGGCGCCGGTGAGTCGCTCGCGCTGCCAGGCCGCGTAGTCGGCGTACGTCACGGGCAGCGGCGCCGGGGCGGGGCGGCGGCCGGCGGCGAGCTCCGTGTAGAGCTCGCCCAGTTCCCGCACCATCAGGTCCACCGATGCGCCGTCACACGCTATGTGATGAATCGTCAGCAACGTGATGTCACGGGTCGGGGTGCGCAGCACGTCCGCGCGCAGCAGCGGTGGTCGGTCGAGGGCGAAGGGGGCACGGATGCGCTCGGTCACCAGCGCGTCCAGGTCCTCCTCGGCGACCTCGGTGCAGCGTAGCGGCACCGGTCCCGGCTCGCGCAGTTCGGGTCGGACCCGGCCGTCGACGGCGGCGAGGGCCGTGCGCAGCACCGGGTGCCGGTGCAGCAGCGCGGACAGGCAGTCCGTCAGCAGCGTCAGGTCGACGCGCCCGCCGGGCAGGCCCAGGGCGACCGGCAGGTGGTAGGCGGGCACTGCGCCGTTCAGCTGCTCGAAGAACCAGATCCGCTCCTGGCCGAAGGAGAGTTCGGCGGTCGCGGCCGCGGGGATCGGCTCGTCGTCCGAGGGCGCCACGCCGTCCAGGGCGGCGGCGAGCGTGGCGGGCGTCGGATGGGCGAAGACCGACTGGGCGTCGACCGGCACGCCGAGCTCCGCACGCAGCCGGGCCACGACCCGTACCGCGGTGAGCGACTGGCCGCCCAGGCCGAAGAAGTCGTCGTACGGGGACACGTCGTCGAGCCCGAGCACCTCGGCCCACACCCGGCGCACCGCCGCGGTGTGCGGCGGCAGCGGGGCGTCGTCGGGCATCGGCCCGCTACCCCGGACCGGGCCGTGCGGGATCCGCCGCACGGCGCCGCGGTCGGCCTTGCCCGCTGGGGTGCGGGGCAGGGCGTCGAGCACTGCGTAGCCCTGGGCCACCATGTGGGCGGGCAGCCGCTGCGCGAGGTGGTCACGGACCTGGCGGGGCAGGTCCTCGGATACGTTCCGCGCGTCGTGCGCGGGCACGAGGTACGCCACCAACTGGTCGCCGCCGGCTGCCTCGCGGTCGACGACGACCACCGCGTCCGTGACGAGGGGGTGGCTGCGCACACAGGCCTCGATCTCGCCGAGCTCGATGCGGAAGCCGCGCACCTTGACCTGGTGGTCGTTGCGTCCCAGCACCTCCAGCATGCCGTCGGCGGACCACCGGGCGAGGTCGCCGGTCCGGTACAGGCGCCCGGAGGCGTCCCCGAACGGGTCGGGCACGAACCGGTCGGCGGTCAGCGCGGGCCGGTTGAGGTAGCCGCGCGCCACGCCCGCGCCGCCGATCCACAGCTCGCCGGTGACTCCTGGGCCGGCCTCCCGCCCACCCTCGTCGACGACGTGCAGCCGGGTGTTGGACAGGGCCGTGCCGACCGTGACCCGGTCGGCCACGGTGTCGATGCGGGCGGCGGTGGCCCACACCGTCGCCTCGGTCGGCCCGTACAGGTTCCACAGGGTGCCGCCGGTGGCGATCAGGTCGCCGGCCAGCTGCGGATCGAGCGGCTCACCGCCCGACAGCAGTACCCGGCCGTGCCCGTCCGTCCAGCCGGACGCCAGCAGCATCCGCCAGGTGGTGGGGGTCGCCTGGACGACGCTCACACCCGCCTCGGCGATGGTGGCGGCCAGCAGCTCGGGGTCGGTGTTGGCGGCGCGCGGGGCCATCACCACCGTCGCTCCCCGGGTCAGCGGCAGGAACAGCTCCAGTATCGAGATGTCGAACGACAGCGGGGTCAGCGCGAGGACCCGGTCGTCCGCCCCGAGGCCGGGGCGTTCGGCCACACTCCGCAGGAACGAGGCGATCGCCGCGTGGTCGACGGCCACGCCCTTGGGCAGGCCGGTCGAACCGGAGGTGTAGAGGACGTAAGCCAGGTGGTGCGGGTGTACCACCGGGGCCACCGGTGCGGCAGGTTCCGCGGGGAAATCCTCGACCAGCAGGACGTCGGCCACGCCGGACGCCAGGGCCTGCCCGCGCTGGTCCGCGTCGCACAGCCACAGCCCGGCCCTTGAGTCGGTGGTCATGTGCCGCAGCCGGTCGGCCGGGTAGCTCGGGTCGAGGGGGAGGTATGCGGCGCCCGACTTCAGGACGCCGAGCAGGGCCACGACCATCTCGACCGAGCGGCCGAGACAGACGCCGACCAGGTCTTCCGGTCCGATGCCGCGTGCCTGCAGCTCGGCGGCGAGTGCCGTGGCCCGGCGGTCCACGTCGGCGTAGGTGGCGCGGTGTGCTCCCGCGACGACGGCGACCGCGTCGGGTGTCGCGGCTGCCTGCTGCTCCCACAGTGCGACCAGGGTGGTCGGCGCCATGAACGATCCTTTCTCAGCCCCGTGCGGGGAAGGTGCGCGTGATCGTCTCTGCCAGCTGTCGTTCCGCGCCGCGCACATACAGGTGGGGGGCACCCGGGAACAGGTGCAGTTCGAAGTCGGCCGAGGTGTGCTTGCGCCAGTCGGCGAGCTCCGTCCCGTCGACGCTGTCGTCGTCCGAGCCGGCCAGAACGGTCAGGGGACAGGGCAGGGGTGCCTCGGCCCGGGGCGTGTACGTCTCGCACAGCGTCAGGTCAGCGCGCAGCAGCGGCAGCAGCAGCTCCTGCAACTCGGCATCCACGCCGTCGAATTCGGCTGTGGCGAGCAGCTTGTCGTCCGGCAGCGTGTGCCGCGGGTCGCGGTCCGGGAGGCCGGGGGCGCGCATGCCCGACAGGAACAGCCGGTCGGGTAGGCGCGTGCCGAGTGCACGTAGCCGCCGGGCCGCCTCGAAGGCGATCAGAGATCCCATGCTGTGCCCGAAGAAGGCGTACGGCAGGTCCGTGTGGTCCGCGATGAGCGGCGCGAGCGCGGCCACGGCCTCGTCCAGGGACGTCAGGGCCGGTTCGGCGAACCGGGCCTCCCGGCCGGGCAACCGGACCGTACAGACTTCGACGGTGTCCGGCAGGTACGCCGCCAGCTGGTAGGCGGAGGCGCCGGCTCCGGCGTGCGGGAAGACGAACAGGCGCCGCTGCGCGGTGAGTTCACGGCTGCCGAGCCCGCGCAGCCAGGCCGCTGCGAGGTCAGCGGCCGTCATCGTGACGCTCGCACGGAGCGCGGGGTCAGGTCGGTCCACACCTGCTCGATGTGGTCCAGGCACTCCTGGCGGGTGCCCTGCGCGCCGGTGGCAGTCCAGCCGGCGGGCAGGGCACGTTCGGCGAACCAGACCGAGTACTGCTCCTCGTGGTTCACCACGACGACGTACTGGTCCTCGGCGGGGCGCGGGGCGGGTGAGGTGCTCATGCGTCAGCCCCCCACCCCGGTGAAGAAGTCGCTCTCGCGGCGGCCCCGGCCCGCGGCGACGACCCGATCGTGCACCCACTTGCCGACGGCGAGGTCGAGTACGCCGAGTCCGAACGGCGAGAAGATCGCCGGGCGTCCGTGGTCCCGGCGCAGCCGCTCGCGCAGCAGGTCGCCGAGGGTGCCGTCGACGAAGTCCCGGTTGCCGGTGCGCTGTTCGGTCAGGTGCAGCGAGGTGCGCTCGCGTACGGCGTGGTCGACGTCGTCGGTGAAGTTCTGGGCGGCGAGGATCATCTCGGGGGCGAGGTCGCGCAGGGACAGGTGCAGGACCACCGGGTTGTGGGCCAGCAGCCGGGGGTCGTGCAGGTGCGGTTCGCCGGCCACGGTGGTCAGCACCACCAGGTCGCAGTCGGTGAACGCGTCCTCCACCGTGTCGGCCACCACGATCTCGGCCTCGGTGTGCTCGGCCATGACGACGCCGAAGCGGCTCGCCGCCGCCGGGTCGAGGTCGAAGAGCCGGAAGCCGTCGATCTCCCAGTCGAGATCACGCAGGAACCGCCATACGTGCTGGGCGATCAGACCCGTGCCCACGATGCCGACTCGGCGGGCACGGCGCGCGCCGAGCAGCGTCTGCGCGCCGAGCACCGCGGAGGCCGCGGTCCGCGTCGCCGAGACGATCGAGGACTCCATGCAGGCGAACGGGTAGCCGGTGACGCAGTCGTTGAGGATCAGCGTGGCCGAGGCGCGGGGGATTCCGTGCTGCGTGTTGTCCGGAAAGCTGGCGATCCACTTGTTGCCGGCGACCTCGAACTCGCCGCCCAGATAGGCGGGCAGGGAGATGATGCGCGACCGGTTCTGGTGCGGGAAGCGCAGGAACGAGCTGTGCGGGTTCGAGCTCTGTCCGGCGTCGTGCGCGAGGTAGGCGGCTCGGACGACCTCGATGAGCTCCGGACGGTGACGGTCCGTCTCGGCGGCGATATCGCCCGCGCCGATCACGGTCATGGGCGGTGGGGCCAGGGTGGACACGGGGTGGTTCTCCTTCAGCTGACGGACAGGGCTTCGACGCCGGCGGGCTGTACCTCTTCCGCGCGCAGCTGCTGGACCCACGTGGGGTCGTAGACGGTCTGGGCGTAGGCATGGCCGCGGTCGGCGGCGATGAAGGCGACCCGGGGACGGTGTGCGCCGGGACGGTGCCGAGCGAAGTAGTCCTGGACGGCGGCAAAGGTGCTGCCGGTCGAACCTCCGGCGTACAAGCCGTACTTGGCGACCAGGGCGCCGCAGGCCTCGACGGCGCGCACTTCGGAGACGATCTCGACCTGGTCGATCAGCGCCTGACCGCACAGCGGCGGCACGATGCTGGAGCCGATGCCGGGGATCCGCCGCTTCTTCGGCGGGCCACCGAAGATCACCGAGCCTTCGGTGTCAACAGCGACGACCACGCAGCCCGGGTACGTTTCCTTGACCCGGTGGGAGAGCCCGGCGATCGTGCCGCCCGTGCCCACGCCGACGAAGAGGTAATCGAGCGGGCCGGCCTGCGCGATCAACTCGTGCGCGGTGAAGCGGTAATGCGCGTCGCGGGCATCCGGATTGGCGTACTGGTTGGGCCAATAGGCCGAGTCGAGTTCGACCAGCAGTTCCTGCACCCGGGACAGCCGGGTCTTCAGGTAGCTGCCCGCCGCATCACGGACGGCAACCTTCTCGACCCGCCCGCACAGCAGCCGGAGTTGAGCCTCGGTGGCCTCGTTGCAGTTCGGATCGATGACCGGGACGAACGAAATGCCTAGCATTCGGCAGTAGAAAGCCAGGGCCAGCGCGAAATTGCCGGACGACGACTCGACCACCGTGGTGTCGTGCGCTATCTCCCCGCGACCGATTGCCTGTTCCAAAATCCACAGTGCCGAACGGTCTTTGGTACTTCCGGCGGGATTGCAGAATTCCAGCTTGGCGACGATGTCGAACCGCTCGTCCGCCAGGGGAATCAGCGGGGTTCCCGTGAGACCCCTGCGGATTTGCTTTGTCCGTTCGATCAGCAATTGATCAGCACGCCTGTGGAGCATGCGCCGAGTGTGGCACGGGGTCGATCGAGGTGGCTCAATCGCGACTCAAGCGCGGTGCGACAAAAGCCTGTCGGGGATAAGAGAGGGGCTGTTCAACCGTTCAACCGTCCACGACGGACGGGGCAGACGGCGGATCTCGGCCGGGGTGAGGTCCACGAGGTCGGGCTCGTCGCCTCCAGCTCCCCCTTGAGGAAGTAGGCGGACGCATCGGGCTTGGCGATACTCCGGCGGGCCTCCTGGTACACGGCTGCGTCCTTGCCGGCAGTACCTGATCGGCCCAGCTCGGTAGCATGCGACGCATGGCCATCAAACTTGAGAACGTCGGTATCGCTGTTCGCGACCTCGAAGCAACGATCTCCTTTTTCACCGACCTCGGCCTCACGGTCGTCGGCCGTGACACGGTCAGTGGTGAGTGGACCGACACTGCCGTCGGCCTTGATGGCAATCACGCCAAAATTGCGATGCTCCAGACTCCAGACGGTCACGGTCGCCTTGAGCTCTTCGAGTACATCCACCCCGAAGCGATCGAGTCGAAGCCCACTCGTCCCAATGAGATTGGCATGCATCGCGTCGCCTTCTCGGTCGACGACATCGATGAAGCCCTTGAGGTAGCCGCAAAGCACGGTTGCCGTCCGCTTCGCGGTGTGGCGACCTATGAGGACATCTACAAGCTCACGTACCTCCGCGGTCCCAGCGGCATCCTTGTGATGCTCGCCGAGGAGCTGAAGAAGAACTGACGGCCGATCGGGTCAATCAGCCTCGCGCCTACACGAGGCGAGCCCCCGTGGTGGTAGCCCCGAGCTATACACGATCCCGGCAAGGTCCTCCTGGACGGCGCCCTGGCGGTCGCACTCGGCGGTGACTGCCTCGCGGATGTCACGATGCTGCGGTGCGAGCCGGCCGTCTTCGGCCCGGTCGTCTCCGCCCCGACGGTCTTCCGCCTGATCGACGTCCTTACCGCCTCCCGCGAGAAGGCCCTGCAGGCCATCCGGTCCGCACGGTCCGAGGTACGTAACCGGGTCTGGTCGCCGGCGGGCAAACACGCTCCGCACGCCGGGGGACAGGTCGCGGTCGACCTCGACGGTGTCCTGGTGATCGCGCACTCCGACAAGGAGGACGCGGCCGCGACCTGGAAGATGACCTATGGCCATCGCCCCAGTGTGCTCGCGACCACTGACACCGCCCGCGGCGGCCCAGTAACGCCCATCTGGACCTGCCCCGGGCGGGCGGTGACCACCGGCGGGTGCTGGCGGTGCTGAGATTCCCGGAAGGAAACGGCTGACCCCGGGCGCTCGCCGAAGGCCCGGCCGACGCCGGGGCGGCGAAAAGGTTGGTGTGCGGGGCCGACGGAACCGGGTAATCTCTTTGTCATGTTCTTCCAGACACCGATTTACGAGTGAGAGCGTGACGGGCCCCTGCTGACGTCCTTCGACGTCGCCGCCCGTCCCCCACCGATGAATCCGTAGATCACTTCACATCATTACCGGGAGAACCCGTGACCGTGAGCAAGAACATCAACAACCCCGTGGGCATGGGCGGCGGCCAGCGCAAGAAGCTGTCCCGCGCCGAACGGCAGAACAACGGCCCGCACCGCAACCTCGACCGCCAGGGTGCAGCCGACCAGAAGGCGGAGCTGGTGCGCAAGATGCGCGAGAAGGCAGCCGCAGCTGAGGGCGCCGGGCAGGCGGGCGACGACACCGCACAGAGCTGACGCACCGCCGCCGCAGGGCGGCACCGCATGGGGCAGGGCCCGGACCGCGACGCGCGGTCCGGGCTCTGCTGCCGTACCGGGTGCGGCCGGTCCCGCTCAGCTCTCGGCCGACCAGCCGGGGCAGCCGCAGATCAGCAGCCCCGTCACCGTGTGGTCGCGGGTGGGCACCAGGGTGCCGTCCACGATGAGCACGGTGTCTTTGCGGAACCGCTTGCGGGGCTGGAGCGCGAGCAGAGGGCCGCGGTGGTTGATGACGCGGTCTGCTGCCGACTTCGACACCGCGAACAAGGGCCTCGGGTTCCCCCTGCGCGAACGCGGTGCGGCAGCGTTCAACCTGGTCGGCCACCTGCTCCATGAACCAGTGCGTGATCGCGTAGGGGATGACGTGCTCGTCGTGGCTGTGAAGGTGGATCGTCGGTTCCAGGTCTGGATCCTCGTCGGGGATGTATGCCGAAAGGAAGGCCCTGCCCGCCCGGTAGGTGACGGGGTTCGGGGGTTCGGCCTGCACGAGGACGGCTTCGCTCAGCTCCAGGCACCATGCGTCGTCGGACAAGGCGTAGTGGTGCTGGACACGTAGTGACGTCCGTCGTGTTCTCGCAGCTCAGGCATCACCGCAGGCTGCCACAGCTGTTCAGGCCGGAGTCGCGCCGATAGCGATCCGGGCCCCCAGGGCTGTACCCGTGCACTTCAACTCCGGTTACGGGACGACCCTTAGCCAAGGCCGGCATCATCCCGCCGCGCCCCAGGGGGCGAAGCAGTGGCAGTGTCCGGCGGCGCCAGAGGATGGTTTTTACGCGCTGCGGCACACCTGTGCCTCGATCATGCTGGAGGCGGGGGAGTCCGTGGTGGCTTCGGCGCGGTGGCTCGGTCACTCCTCGCCGGCTGTCACGCTCGGTTACTATGCCCACTTTATGCCGGAGGCAGTGAGTAAGGGGCGCACGGCCATCGACGGGCTGCTTGGAGGGGGACGGGGGAGCAGCGTGTCAGTCGGAACTCCCCAGATTCTCCCCAGGGTTGGTCGCCACGGTTCCCTGGGTTGCACCTAAATGAGGTTGGCTGTGGATCGTAAGGTAAGAGAGTCCTGGAGCCTTGGATAATGCTTAATGAAGTCGTGGCGACCCGCTATGTCACGCCCTTGCGTGAGGGTGGATCGCTCCCGGGGATCGTCGAGGCCGACGACCTCGGTACCTACATCATGAAATTCACCGGTGCCGGGCAGGGGCGGAAAACGCTCGTTGCCGAGGTCATCTGCGGAGAACTGGGTCGGCGGCTCGGGCTGCGGGTGCCGGATCTGGTGCAGATGCAGCTCGATCCCGTCATCGGGCTGGGCGAGCCGGACCAGGAGGTCCAGGAGCTGCTGAAGGCCAGCGGTGGGCTCAATCTGGGCATGGACTACCTCCCCGGGTCGCTGGGCTTCGATCCGCTCGCCTTCGAGGTGAGTGCCCGCGAGGCGGGCCGTGTGGTGTGGTTCGATGCGCTGATCAACAACGTCGACCGTTCCTGGCGCAATCCCAATCTGCTGGTCTGGCACGGCGAACTGTGGCTGATCGACCATGGCGCGGCGATGATCTGGCACCACAACTGGCCGAGTGCGGAGAAGGCTTCGGTCCGGCCGTACAACGCTTCCGACCATGTGCTGGCCACCTTCGGGCCGGATATCGCGGCGGCGGCCGAGGAGTTCGCGCCACAGGTCACCGAGGAGCTGCTGACCGGGATCGCGGCCGATGTGCCGGACGAATGGCTGGCCGACGAGCCCGGCTTCGACTCCCCGGACGCGCTGCGCCAGGCGTATGTCAGCACCCTGCTGGCCCGCGCCCGGACGATCAGCGATCAGATCACTCTTGGGGAGCCCACCGAGGACAAGCCCTCGCAGGCGCCGGAATGGCTGGCCGCCAGGCTGGTACGGAGGGCAGTGAAATGACCGGTCTGCACAATGGGCGCGATGTTTTCGAGTACGCCCTGCTGAAGGTCGTACCCCGGGTCGAGCGCGGCGAGATGATCAATGCCGGTGTGGTCGTGTACTGCCACGCCCGGCGCTTCGTCGAGGCCAGGACCTATCTGGACGAGGCCCGGCTGCTGGCCCTGGACCCCACGACCGACGTGGCCGGCGTGCGGGCCGCGCTCGGTGCCGTCGAGGGCATCTGCCAGGGCGGCGAGCGGGCCGGACAGGCGGCGGGGGAGGACCCGGGACGCCGTTTCCGCTGGCTGATGGCGCCGCGCAGCACCATCGTCCAGCCGGGACCGGTACACACCGGCCTGACCGCCGACCCCGCCGCCGAGGCCGAACGGCTGCTGGAGTTGCTGGTGCGCTGAGGTTCCGCGGGAGCGCCGTTCGGAGCGCCCGGTCCGCCTGGGGGCGGTCCGGGCGCTCTGGCGTGGGGCGCGATCACGCCGGGCTCCGGCCCGTCTCGCCGGTGAGGTGGGCAACGGCGCAGTGGTGGGGCGTTGACAGCGCGTTGCCGGGCTTCTAGCGTCAGCCCTGCTCAGGCTACTAAGCGGTTGCTCACCCACGGGATCGGTGCGGCGGACCGCTTGTCGAGGTTTCGAGGGTGAGGAGAACCCGCATGTCCACCACCGAGCAGCGCGTTGCCATCGTGACGGGCGCGGCCCGCGGTATCGGCGCGGCCACCGCCGTCCGCCTGGCCGCCGAGGGCCGCGCCGTCGCCGTACTCGACCTCGACGAGGCGGCCTGCAAGGACACCGTCGAGAAGATCACCAAGGCCGGGGGCAAGGCCATCGCGGTCGGCTGTGACGTCTCCGACGCCGAGCAGGTCGACGCGGCGGTCGCACGCGTCGCGTCCGAGCTCGGTGCGCCGACGGTCCTCGTCAACAACGCCGGTGTGCTCCGCGACAACCTGCTGTTCAAGATGAGCGAGCTCGACTGGGACACGGTCATGAACGTGCATCTGCGCGGTGCGTTCCTGATGTCCCGCGCCTGCCAGAAGCACATGGTGGACGCCAAGTTCGGCCGGATCGTGAACCTCTCCTCCAGCTCGGCGCTCGGCAACCGCGGCCAGGTCAACTACTCGGCGGCCAAGGCCGGTCTGCAGGGTTTCACCAAGACCCTCGCCATCGAGCTCGGCAAGTTCGGCGTCACCGCCAATGCCGTCGCCCCCGGCTTCATCGTCACTGACATGACCGCCTCCACCGCCGAGCGCGTCGGCATGGGCTTCGAGGAGTTCCAGGCCGCGGCCGCCACCCAGATCCCGGTGCAGCGCGTCGGGCGCCCCGAGGACATCGCCAACGCCATCGCCTTCTTCACCGGCGAGGCGGCCGGCTTCGTCTCCGGCCAGGTCATGTACGTCGCCGGCGGCCCGCTCAACTGACCGCCCCACCGACTCCAGGAGCACAGAACATGACCGAGCAGGACAGCGGACTCCCCGAGCTCACCGGCAAGGTGGCGCTGATCACCGGCGCCAGCCGCGGCATCGGCTACGGCATCGCCGAGGCCCTGGTGGCCCGCGGCGACCGGGTCGTCATCACCGGCCGCAACGAGGACGCCCTCAAGGAGGCCGCCGAGAAGCTGGGCGCCGACCGCGTGCTCGGCGTCGCCGGCAAGGCGCATGACGAGGCCCACCAGGCCGTCGCCGTCGAGCGCGCGATGGAGGCCTTCGGCCGCGTCGACTACCTCGTCAACAACGCCGGAACGAACCCGGTGTTCGGCCCCATCGCCGACCTCGACCTGGGGGTCGCGCGCAAGGTCTTCGAGACCAATGTCGTCTCGGCACTGGGCTTTGCGCAGCGCACCTGGCACGCATGGCAGAAGGACAACGGCGGCGCGATCGTCAACATCGCCTCGATCGCCGGCCTCGCGCCCTCGCCCTTCATCGGTGCGTACGGCATGAGCAAGGCCGCCATGGTGAACCTGACGCTGCAGCTGGCCCACGAGTTCGCGCCGGGTGTGCGGGTCAACTCCATCGCACCCGCGGTGGTCAAGACCAAGTTCGCGGCCGCGCTGTATGAGAACCGTGAGGAGGAGGCGGCGGCCGGCTACCCGATGGCGCGGCTCGGCGTCCCGGAGGACATCGGCGGGGCCGCGGCCTTCCTGCTGTCCGACGCCTCGGGCTGGATCACCGGCCAGACGCTGGTCGTGGACGGCGGTCTGTTCCTCAACGCCGGGGTCTGACGGCGCCGGGCGGGGCCCCGGGGGCCTTGCCTTGGTGTGCGCTCCAAGAGGCAGAGTCCGTGGTGCCGGTCCTCTCCAGGGCCGGCACCACGCGCGTCAGCGGACCTGCCAGGGAGACATGCCATGCACTACCGCACGCTCGGCGGTGATCAAGGGCCCCGCATCAGCGCCGTCTGCCTTGGGACGCTGCCCTTCGGCACCACCGTCGACGCACCGGCCTCGTTCGCCGTACTGGACCGCTTCGCCGACGCCGGCGGCACCTTCGTCGACACCGCGAACAACTACGCCTGCTGGGTCCCCGGCGCGAGCGGCGACGAGAGCGAACTGCTGGTCGGCCGCTGGCTGCGCAGCCGGGGCGCGGCCGGCCGCACCGTCCTGGCCACCAAGGTGGGCGCCCGCCCGGACCCGGCGCGGGGCGCCGAGTGGCCCGCCAATGCCGAAGGCCTGGGCGCCGGGGCCGTACGCGCCGGGATCGAGGGCAGCCTGCGCCGCCTGGGCACCGACCGGGTGGATCTCTACTACGCGCACCTCGACGACCGCGGCGTCCGGCTGGACGACACCGTCGAGGCGCTGGCCGGCCTCGTACGGGACGGCACCGTGGGCACCCTCGGGGCCAGCAATTACCGGACCTGGCGGCTCGCCGGGGCCCGGCAGACCGCCGCCGGGCGCGGACTGCCCGGCTTCCGCGCCGTACAACAGCGGCACACCTATCTGCGGCCACGCCGCGGCCTGCCCCAGGACCTACAGGTGGAGACCGACGAGGAGCTCCTCGACTACGCGGCGGCGCACCCCGATCTGACGCCGGTCGGCTATGGGACGCTGATGGCAGGTGCCTACTCCCGTGCGGACCGGCCGCTGCCGGAGCGCTACGACCATCCCGGTTCGGTGGCGCGGCTGCGGGTGCTGGCGGAGGTCGCGGCGGAGTGCGGGGCCACCGTGAACCAGGTGGTGCTCGCCTGGCTGATGGGCGGGCCGGTGCCGGTCGTGCCGGTGCTCGGTGTGAGTTCCGTGGCGCAGCTGGACGAAAGCCTGGCGGCGCTCGACCTGCGGCTGGACCCCGTCCAGCGTGCCCGGCTCGACACCGCCTGAGGCGGGCCGGCCGCCGGGTCAGGGCCGGGCCCTCGGCCCGCGGACGGCGTTGTCAGTGGTCGCCGGTAGGTTCTGTGAGTGAGAACGCAACGCACACCGGAGGTTGTTGACGTGGTGACCGACATGCTGCCCGAGTCCTGGCGCGGGGTCCTCGGCGAGGAGTTGGAGAAGCCCTATTTCAAGGAGCTCACCGACTTCGTCGAGCAGGAGCGGGCCGACGGGCCGGTCTATCCGCCCCGCGAGCAGGTCTTCGCGGCGCTGGAGGCGACGCCTTACGACCAGGTGAAGGTGCTCGTCCTGGGCCAGGACCCGTACCACGGTGCCGGCCAGGGCCACGGCCTGTGCTTCTCCGTGCAGCCCGGCGTCAAGACACCGCCGTCGCTGCGGAACATCTACAAGGAGATGAAGGAGGAGCTGGGCCACCCGATTCCGGACAACGGCTATCTGATGCCCTGGGCCCAGCAGGGTGTGCTGCTGCTGAACGCAGTCCTCACCGTCCGCGAGGCCGAGGCCAATTCGCACAAGGGCAAGGGATGGGAGAAGGTCACCGACGCGGTGATCCGTGCCGTGGCCTCCCGGCCCGACCCGGCGGTCTTCGTGCTGTGGGGGAATTACGCCAAGAAGAAGCTGCCGCTGATCGACGAGGAGCGGCATGCGGTGGTGCAGGGCGCGCACCCCTCCCCGCTGTCGGCGAAGAAGTTCTTCGGCTCCCGCCCCTTCACCCAGATCAACGCGGCGGTCGCCGCACAGGGCCATGCCCCGATCGACTGGCGCATCCCTGACCTGGGCTGAGCCGACGGGCCTGCCCGGCTGACCGGCGGAGCGCCCCCACCACCCGGTGCGTCGCGCACACCGCGCGCAGGTCCCGTCCGGCGGTTAGCGTCGGGGGAGCGGCAGTGGCCGTGGTGAGCGAAAACGGAGTGCGCGGTGGTGGACAAGCGGCGGGAGGCGACGTCCGAGGACGGGGTGCTGACCCGGATCGGCCAGGCGATCATGTTGCATCGCGCCGGCGACCGGGAAGAGGCACGCAACCGTCTCTCGGCGCTGTGGCACGAGATCGGGCCGCAGGGAGACGCCTTCCACCGCTGCACTCTCGCCCACTACATGGCCGACACCCAGGACGACCCCAGGGATGAACTCGACTGGGACCTCAGGGCCCTGGAGGCGGCCGAGGGCTTCGTCACCGAACGGCCCGGGAACACCGCCGTGCCGAAGGTCGCCGATGGCCCCGGCCCCCGCCACCCCCTCGTCGCCCTCCGGGCGTTCTTCCCCTCGCTGCATCTCAATATCGCGGCCGACTACGCCGCCCTGGACCGCACCGCCGATGCGCGGGCCCAGCTGCGGCGCGCACGGGTCTCGGTCAACGCCCTGGCCGACGGCGAATACCGCCAGGGGCTCCGGGACGCCATCGACCGGCTGCAGCTGCGGATCGACGGCGTCGCGGGCCACACCCCGTAGGCCGGCGCGCGGCCGAGGTCAGCCCCGCAGCATCCCGTCGAGCAGCTCCGTGCAGGACGTGCGCAGCGCGTCGCGGTCGGGGACGGCCGCATGGAACTGTCCCGCGGTACAGGAGAAGAGCACCCCGTCGCACCACGCGACCATGCTGAGCGCATGCCGCTCGGGCTCGGCGGAGCCGGCCGCCGCCAGCATCGCCACCATCGGCTCCCGGAAGGCCTGCCCCGCCCGGTCGTAGACCGCCCGCAGCTCGGGCCTGCGGGTGGCTTCCAGGGCCAGTTCGTAACGGGCGATGAGCAGATGGCGGTGCCGGGACAGATAGCGGTGCAGCGCCAGGGAGAGCGCCTCGGCGACCGCCGCCACGGCATCGTCCGGCCGTGGCGCGGCCCCTGCCACCGGGGCCCTGGGCATCTCACGCGGTGTCAGCACCGCCGCCTCCCGCTCGGCCAGCCGCCGTACCGCCGTCTCCAGCAGGGCCGCCCGGGTGCGGGCGAGATTCGACGTGGAGCCCTGCGGCAGCCCGGCCGCCTCGTCCACCGCCCGGTGGGTCAGCCCGCGCATCCCGCGCTCGGCGAGCAGGGTCAGCGCCGCATCGGCGATCAGTTCACGGCGAGGGGCGGGCGCCGGGGCGCGGCCGCTGCGGGGGTTCATGCAGGGAGCCTAACGCGGCGACTACAGGTGTAGTGTGAGCAAGGGTAACTACATCTGTAGTCACACCGGGGCCGGGGAGACATGATGAGGCAGCGCACCGCGCTCGTGATCGGCGGCGGCATCGGCGGGCTCACCGCGGCGGCGGCACTGGACCGCCGCGGCTGGTCGGTCACCGTCCTGGAACGCGCCACCGCACCGGCGCCGGACTCCTCATCCGGACACCCGGCAAGGAGCGGCGCGGGCATCGCCCTTGCCCCCAACGCGCAGCGCGCCCTGGACACCCTGGACGCGGGCGACGCCGTACGGGCCATGGCCGCCTGTCAGACCACCGGAGAGATCCGCCTTCCCGGCGGCCGCCGACTGGCCCGTACGGACAATGCCGCGGCCGTCCGGCGCTTCGGCGGCCCGGTCGCGGTCGCCCACCGCGCCGAGGTGATGGCCCTGCTCGCGGCCCGGCTGCCCGACGGCGCGGTTCGCACCGGAACCACGGCCGTGCTCGTCGACCCGGGCGACCCGGGAGCGGAGGACCGCCCGGCGCGCGTACGGATCGAAGCAACGGCGGAGGGCGAAGGAACGGCGGAAGTGGGCGAGGAGCTCACCGCGGACCTCGTCGTCGCCGCCGACGGCATCCACTCCGCCGTCCGCCGCGCGCTCTTCCCCGGCCACCCCGCACCCCGCTACGCCGGCTTCACCGCCTGGCGCCTGGTCGTACCCGCCCCCGAAGGCCTCCACGGGGCGCACGAGACCTGGGGTCCCGGCAGCCTGTGGGGCACCGTGCCGCTGCCCGGCGGGCGGATCTACGCCTATGCCACCGCGGCCGTGCCGCCGGGCGGCCGGGCCGCCGACGACGAACGGGCCGAACTGCTGCGCCGCTTCGGCAATTGGCACCACCCCGTTCCCGCCCTCCTCGCCGCGGCGGACCCGGCCGCGGTGCTCCGTAACGACGTGTACACCGCTGCCGCCCCGCCGCCCGCCTTCCACCGGGGCCGGGTCGCCCTGCTCGGCGACGCCGTCCACCCGATGACGCCGAACCTCGGACAGGGCGGCTGCCAGGCCATCGAGGACGCCGTGGTGCTGGCGCATCTGGCCGCACCGGATGCCGGTCTGTCCGCCGCGCTCACCGCGTACACCCGGGAGCGGCTGCCGCACACCATGGACGTGGTGCGCCGTGCCGAGCGGATCGGCCGGCTCACCACCTGGCGCTCCCGGCCGGCCTGCGCGCTGCGCGCCGCCCTGATGGCCGTCACCGCCCGCCTCGCACCGGATCTGGTGCTGCGGCCCTTGGACGGGATCGCCGACTGGCGGCCGCCGACCGGCACGTATGCTTCCGGCACGCGAGACACCAGGGCCGCGGTACAACCCAAGGAGCACGAGTGAAGGTCGGCTGCATCGGACTCGGCGACATCGCCCAGAAGGCGTATCTCCCCGTACTGGGCACACAACCCGGACTCGAACTGCATCTGCACACCCGCACCCCGGCCACCCTCGAACGCGTCGGCGCCACCCACCGGCTGACCGGGGCACAGCTCCACACGGACCTGGACTCGCTGCTCGCCACCGGCCTGGACGCCGCGTTCGTGCACGCCGCCACCGCCGCCCACCCCGAGATCGTGACCCGGCTGATCGAGGCCGGCGTACCGACCTATGTCGACAAGCCGCTCTCCTACGAACTCGCCACCTCCCAGCGCATCGTCGCGCTCGCCGAGGACCGCGGAGTGGGCCTCACCGTCGGCTTCAACCGCCGCTACGCGCCCGCCTACACCCAGTGCCGTGAGCACGCCCGCGATCTGATCCTGATGCAGAAGAACCGCATCGGACTGCCCGAGGACCCGCGCACGCTCGTGCTGGACGACTTCATCCACATCGTGGACACCCTGCGGTTCCTCGCCCCCGGCGAGATCGACCACATCGATGTGCGCGCCAGGATCCGCGACGGGCTGATGCAGCATGTGGTGCTGCAGCTCTCCGGCGACGGCTTCACCGCCCTCGGCACCATGAACCGCCTGAGCGGCTCCACGGAGGAGATCCTCGACGTCTCCGGTCAGGACACCAAGCGCCAGGTCGTCAATCTCGCCGAGGTCATCGACCACAAGGGGCAGCCGAGCATCCGGCGTCGCGGCGACTGGGTGCCGGTCGCCCGGCAGCGCGGCATCGAGCAGATCGTCCTGGCGTTCCTGGACGACGTACGGGCCGGCCGGCAGCCGTCCGCCGAGGACGCACTGCGCACCCATGAACTGTGCGAACGGGTGGTCACCGACGCGCTCGCGCAGGCCGACCGCTGACCGCCCGCAGCCCCGCGTACCCGCCGGCGAGTGCCAGCGCGGCCATCGCCCCGTACACCGCCCAGTCACCGAACCGGGTGTACGGGCTGGTGCCCTCGGTCAGCGGCAGGTCGTAGACGGCCGCCGCGCTGCGGTCGGTGCCGAGCCGCTCGCCGATCTGCTCACCCCGTGGGCCGTACACCGCACTGATACCGGTGAGCGTGGCATGCACCATGGGCCGCCAGGTCTCCGCGGCGCGCAGCGCGGCCAGCGACGCATGCTGCGCCGGCGCCCAGCTGTCCTGGAAGGTCGAGGTCGAGGACTGGGCGACCAGCACCCGCGCACCGTCGCGCGCCAGATGGCGGCTCATGTCGGGGAAGGCGGTCTCGAAGCACACCAGCGGCCCGATGCGCAGTCCGCCCGCGGCGGCGACCGGCATCACCACCTGGCCGGTGCCGCGCACCCGGTCGCTCGTGGCCGCCTTGCCCACCCGCGTCGCCCAGCCCAGCACGGACCGGAACGGTATGTATTCGCCGAAGGGCACCAGCCGCATCTTGGCGTAGCGGTCCCCGGTCGGTCCGTCCGGCCCGATCAGCACCGCGCTCTTGGAGATGCCCGGCTGTTCGGCGTGCGCGGAGTCGGCGTTGACCAGCAGCTCGGCGCCGGTCTGCCGGGAGAGGGCGGCGAGGCGGGCGGCGAGCGCCGGGTGGTCCGCCGGATCCTTGTAGAGGCTGCTCTCGCCCCAGACGATCAGGCGCACCCCACGGCCCGCCAGCGACCGGGTGAGGACCTCGCTGCGGGCCAGGCGTGCTGAGGGGGTGCCGGTCGGGCCCGGCTGGACGACGGCGACCCGCACCGTACCGGTGGTGCGGGGGAGTGGTGCCCAGAACCAGGCCGCGGTGCCCGCCAAGGCGCACACCAGCAGCCCGGCGACGGCGGGCAGCCGTGCCGCCGGGCGGGTGATCAGCTCGGCCACCGCGGTGTTCACCGCCACAATCAGCAGGCTCAGCAGCCACACCCCGCCGACCGATGCCAGCCGCAGTGCGGGCGGCAGCTGCCACTGGCTGGCCCCGAGCAGCCCCCAGGGGCCGCCCAAGTACTCCCAGGAACGGACCAGTTCGACCATCAGCCAGCCCGACGGCACCAGCACCAGCGCGGCGGCGTACCGCCCGCCCGTCGCCCGCCACCGCCCTTCGCCGGCGTCCTCCCCGGGCTTCGTCCGGGGGGACCCCTCTCGCACCGCCGTGCTCGCCGTGGGCGCGCCCCCCAGCAGCGCACGCACCAGCACCCCCCAGGGCGCCCACAGCGCACCGAGCAGCAGGGCGAGCACGAGGATGAAGACATGCAGGTTCGGCAGCAGCCACTGGTGGACGGCCAGGATGAAGCCGGTGCCGCCCAGCCAGCCGTCCAGCGCCGCCCGCCGGCAGGTCGGCGCGGACCGCACCAGCAGCAGCCACGGCACCAGGGCGACATACGCCAGCCACCACCACGACGGCGCGGGAAAGGTGAGGGCCGGCACCGCGCCGGCGAGCACGGCGGCCACGCCCCGTGCCCAGGGGGAGCCGAGCCACTGCGCCCGACGGCCGGGCGGTCTGTCCATGCGGCCTCCCTGATGCCGGTTTCGGCCGGTCGGAGGGCCAGTGTGCGCGGCTGGGCCGATCAAGGAAAGGGGGGTCGCCGCAACAGCCGAACCGGGCGGCGACGGGCGGCGGGGGCGGTCAGTCACCGGCGGACCGCACCTCGCGCCACTTCTCGTGGACGACGACCCCGGTCAGCCGCCAGCCGTCGGCGGTGCGCCGGGCGGCGAACTCATAGCGCCCGGCGCAGGTGTAGTTGGGGGCGGTCGGGCCGCCGTCGGCATCGGTCGCGGTGCCGGCGAGCCGCATCGGGTTGAGGTAGTCGGCCTGGACCGTGGCCGTGTCGCCGGGGGCACCGTCGTGGCGGGCGAGGGTGATACGGCGGTTGACGATCAGATGCTGCCGTATGGCGAAGTGCCGCAGCGTCCCGGCGAGCCAGGCCGCGATCTCCTCCGTGCCGCCCTCGATGCCGCCGGCGGAGCGGTAGTCGGCCCGGCCGTCCGGGGCGAACAGGTCCCGGTAGCCGGGCCAGTCGCCGTCGTCCACGGCGATGGCGTACTCGGTGATCAGATCGTCGAGGGCGAGGCGGTCCATGACAGTGGAGTGTTCCGCGCGCTGCGTCATCGCATCAGTTTTCGGCATCCGGAAGGCCCCCGCCAAGAGGCAGGGGCCTTCCGGCGCGGCGTCAGTTCACCAGCGCCGACTCCGGCACGGTATCCGGGCCGGCATCCGTGCTCCGGGCCTCCTGCGCGGCTTGCCGCCGCTCCTCCGAGTCGGTGAACTGCGTCCGGTACAGCTCCGCGTAGCGCCCGTCGGCGGCCAGCAGCGTCTCGTGCGTCCCGCGCTCCGCGATCTGTCCGCCCTCGACGACCAGGATCAGATCAGCGGCCCTCACGGTCGACAGCCGGTGGGCGATGACCAGTGCGGTACGGCCGTCCAGCGCCTCGGTGAGCGCCTCCTGCACCGCCGCCTCGGACGTGTTGTCCAGATGGGCGGTGGCCTCGTCCAGGATCACCACCCGGGGGTGGGCGAGCAGCAGCCGGGCGATGGTCAGCCGCTGCCGTTCGCCGCCCGAAAGGCGGTAGCCCCGCTCGCCGACGACGGTGTCCAGACCGTCGGGGAGCCCGGCGATCAGGTCTTCCAGACGCGCCCGGCGCAGCGCGTCCCACAGCTCCTCCTCGGTCGCCTCCGGCTTGGCCAGCAGCAGGTTCTCGCGGATCGACTCATGGAAGAGGTGTCCGTCCTGGGTGACCATCCCGAGGACGTCGCGCAGCGAGGCGGCGGTCAGATCCCGGACATCCACCCCGGACAGCCGGACCGCACCGGCGTCGGTGTCGTACAGCCGCGGCAGCAGCTGGGCCACGGTCGACTTGCCGGCGCCCGAGGAGCCGACCAGGGCGACCATCTGGCCCGGTTCGGCACGGAAGGAGATGCCGTGCAGGACCTCTTCGCCGCCCCGGGTGTCGAGGGTGGCGACCTCCTCCAGGGACGCCAGCGAGACCTTGTCGGCGGACGGGTAGCCGAAGCGGACGGAGTCGAACTCCACGGACACCGGGCCCTCGGGGACGGCGCGGGCATCCGGCTTCTCGGTGATCAACGGCTTGAGGTCGAGCACCTCGAAGACCCGCTCAAAGCTGACCAGCGCGCTCATCACCTCGATGTGGGCGCCCGACAGCGCGGTCAGCGGGGCGTAGAGCCGGGTGAGCAGCAGGGCCAGCGAGACGATCGCGCCGGGCTCCAGCTGTCCGCGCAGGGCGAGGAACCCGCCCAGGCCGTAGACGACGGCCAGCGCCAGGGCGGAGACCAGCGTGAGGGCGGTGACGAAGTACGTCTGGACCATGGCCGAACGGACCCCGATGTCGCGCACCCGGCGGGCCCGGGCGGCGAATTCGGCGGACTCCCGCACCGGGCGGCCCATCAGCTTGACGAGGGTGGCGCCCGGCGCGGAGAACCGCTCGGTCATCTGGGTGCCCATCGCCGCGTTGTGGTCGGCGCCCTCCCGGCGCAGATCCGCCAGCCGCCGGCCGACCCGGCGGGCGGGCAGCACGAACACCGGCAGCAGTACCAGTGCGATCAGGGTGATCTGCCAGGACAGACTGAGCATCACCACGAGGGTGAGCAGCAGCGTCACGATATTGCTGACGACCCCGGACAGGGTGTCGCTGAAGGCCCGCTGGGCGCCGATCACATCGTTGTTCAGCCGGCTGACCAGCGCTCCGGTGCGGGTGCGGGTGAAGAAGGCGATCGGCATCCGCTGGACGTGGTCGTACACGGTCGTCCGCAGATCCAGGATCAGCCCCTCCCCGATGCTCGCCGACAGCCAGCGGGTCAGCAGCCCCAGCCCCGCCTCGGCGACCGCGATCACGGCGATCAGCCCGGACAGTTCGATGACGATGGACGCCGAGTCGCCGCCCACGATCGCGTCCACCACCCGGCCGGCGAGCAGCGGGGTGGCCACCGCCAGCATCGCGGTCACCGTGCTCAGCACGAGGAACCACACCAGGTGGCGGCGGTGCGGGCGGGCAAATGCCGTGATGCGGCGCAGGGTGCCGCGGGAGAAGCGGCGCCTGCCCTGCTGAGCGGTCATGCTGCTGTGCAGCGCATGCCAGGCGGTGACTTCCATGTCCATCGTGGCCTCCTGTGTGCCGGGGTCGTCACGGGATCGCCGTGAGTGCCCGGCGACATACAAGGAACGTAGGACCTCAACCAATGTTGAGGTCAAGCGATTCCGGCGCGATCACCCGCCCGGGCGTGCGGGGCACCGTCCGCACCACCCGTCGCGCGACGAAGACCGGGCGGCGGAGAGGCCATGGCTGTGGCGAGGAAGGGGCGCACCGATCTCCCGCCGTACGGCCGTATCGGCGGCATCCTGGCGGTCGTCGAGGCCAACGCGGCCCGGACGGGCGGACGTTACCCGAGCGGCCCGGGACCCGCCCTGGAGGCCGTGCTGCGCGCCGACGGCCGCGTGGCGTGTCCGGCGGCCCGGGATCTGCCGTTCGTCCGACCGGCGACCGGCGACCGGCGACCGGTCACCGGCCCGGCCGGTGACCGCGGCCTACGGCCCGGGTCGTACGGCGCTCAGGCTCCGGGCTCGTCCTGGAGCGGACGCTCCCAGGTCACGGGCCGCTCAGCGCTGCCCGGGCAGGCCACGGTCAGCCGTATCACCGGCCGACGCCCGGGGAGTGGGGCGGTGAGGTCCACGGCGATCTCCACGCGGGTCGGCTGCGGCTGTGCCGACGCCGAGGCGGTCACTGCCGCCAGCGCCTCGCCGAGCGCGGCCAGCAGCTCGCGGGCGCTGATGTCGTCGACCCGGGTATCGACCGGGCCGGTGAACTGGACCGACGGGCGGGTGCCGAGCGCCGCGGTGGCCGTGCCGGCCTTCCGCAGCACGCGGGTGCGCAGCCCGGCCGGCGCCTCGGGCGGTCCCTGCTGCAGCGCGATGATCGCCGTTCTGATCTCCTGGATCGTGGCGTCCAGCTCGTCGACCGCCCGGCCCACCCCTTCCTGTACCTCCGGTACCAGGGCCTTGCGCCGGGCGGTCTCCAGCAGCATCCCGGTGGCGAACAGCCGCTGAATGACCAGATCGTGCAGATCGCGGGCGATGCGGTCGCGGTCCTCGAAGACGGCCAGCCGCTCGCGGTCACGGTGTCGGTCGGCCAGGACGAGCGCCACCGCGGCCTGGGCGGCGAACTGTGTCCCCAGGGTCCGTTCGGTGTGGCTGAAGCGGCGGTCGTCGGACATCCGGCACAGCGCCAGGGCGCCCAGCACCCGCCCGTTGCTGCGCAGCGGCAGCAGCATCGTCGGGCCGTAGTGGCGCGATATCGGGGAGATCGAGCGGGGGTCGTCGGCGAAGTCGTCGGAGAAGACCGCGAGCCCGGCGTATATCTGGTGGACGACCGGGCTCTCCGGCGGGATTCTGCCGCGGTGCGCCTCGGTCCGTACGGCCTCGGACAGCACGGTGGAGATCGCCACGACCTCCATACCGCCCCCGGCGTGCGGCAGCAGGACCGCTCCGGTCGCCGCCTCGGCCAGCTCCCGGCCCTTCTCAGCGACGACGGTGAGGGCGTTCGTGGTCGTCGAGCCGGTCTCGGGTCCGGCCAGCAGCGCCGTGGTGACGGATGCCGCCCCGTCGATCCAGCGTCTGCGCTGCCGGGCGGCGGAGTGCATCCGGGCGTTGCTCAGGGCGATGCCGGCCTCGGTGGCCAGCACCCGCACCAACTGCAGATCCGCGTCGCTGAACTCCTCGCCGTCGCCGTCACCCTTCCCCGTGACGTACAGCGTGCCGAACACCTCCCCCTGCACCCGGACCGGCACCTCAAGAGAGCCCCCGGCGGGCGGCTCACCCGCGGGGGAGGAGCCGTGGGTGATCGGCTCGCCGGGGCCGTCGCCGTCCTCGTGGCGGAGGCTGACGACGGCGTGGCGCGCACCGGTGAGGGAGGCGGCGGTCTCGGCGATACGTCCCAGCGCGCGGGGCAGATCGTGGTCGGAGCCGACCGCCACCATCGCCTCCAGCAGCTGCGGAAGCCGGGCGATCGGCCCACCGGCCAGCTCGCGCAGGCTCTGCGCGGTGCGCTCGGGGAGATCTCCTGCAGGGTCCGACGGCTTCAGGGCACACCTCACACTTTCGGGCGGTCCGGACAGTCTAATTCGCCCGAAAGGGTGTTATTGGGCGCCCCCCCGGGTGGGGTCCGACCGAGGTATCCGGGAGGCGGTCGGCGGGCCGGGCACTCCAGGGCACCCCGGCGCGCCGCAGCGGCCGACTCGCCGACGACGACATCGAGGCCGTGGTCGGCTGTGCGCCGGCCCGCCGGGGAGCAAGCCCGCGGCTACCTATCTCGGCCACGCGCGCAAGGGGCGACTTTGAGACAACCTGAAGCTCTGGCGTGCGCCGGGACTTTGAGGGCGCGGGCTGCGGGTAAGCCGTAGGCAACTACGGGTACAGCAGCAGAAACACAGGGGCACAGACGACACACCACGGCACTACCGACGACCCGGAAACGGGCCGACCCGCCCGGATCGCGCCGGGCGCCCCCCACACCTTCCGAACATCTCCGCCGCAGACGCGTGGCCATATCCCGCGCCTCGGCACGAAAGTGGGCCGGGTCGATGGATGAAGGTCAGTACTACCCGAGACTCGTGGGGCCCAGCCGCGCGGCGGGCGGCACGACCGTACTGGAACTCCGCGGTGAGCTGGACATTCTCGCCGTGTCGGTGCTGTCCGACCAGCTGGACGAAATCACCGGCACCCAGGGCACCGACCTCGTGGTCGACGTGCGGGCGGTCACGTTCATCGACTGCGCCGGACTGTCCCTGCTCAGCCGCGCCCGCTACCGGACGCGGCAGCGGGGCGGCCGGCTGCGGCTGACCGGTGTCTCCGGCGGCGGGAGCGTCGCGCGACTGCTGCGGATGACCGGGCTGACCGGCACCTTCGAGATCGTGTCCGACGAGACCGGCGGCGACGACGCGGACGGCGCCGCCGGATCGGCCGGGCTCACGGACACCGCCGGCACCGCCGTCGCCTGACCGGCGCTCCCGCGCCGCCTGCCGCGCGCCTCGCAGGCGCCGCACGACTGCACCCCGCCCACCGGCCCGGCGGCAGGGCGCCGGGGCTCAGGCCGGCAGGGCCGCCTCGATGGCGGTGACCAGTTCCTCGGCCTCCGGCTCGGTGCGCGGCCGGAAGCGGCCCGCGACCTGGCCCTGGGGGTCGATCAGGAACTTCTCGAAGTTCCACTGGACGTCACCGGCCGCCCCTTCGGCGTCTTCGGTGCCGGTCAGTGCCGCATACAGCGGGTGCCGGTCCTCGCCGTTGACGTCGGCCTTCTCGAACAGCGGAAAGCTCACGCCGTACGTCGCCGAGCAGAAGGTGGCGATCTCCTCGGCGGTGCCGGGCTCCTGGCCCGCGAACTGGTTGCTGGGGAAGCCCAGCACACTGAAGCCACGGTCCGCGAAGCGCTGCTGAAGCCGCTCCAGACCCGAATACTGCGGGGTCAGCCCGCATTTGGACGCCACATTCACCACCAGCAGGGCCTTGCCCCGGTAGTCGGCGAGTGAAGCGGGCTCACCGGTCAGGGTGCGCAGTGGGATGTCGTACAGGCTCACGGTCATGCTCCTCGTCACGGGTCCGCGGATACGGACGGCCATCATCCGTCCCAACAGCGGTACCCGCCCTGATCTTCCCCGGATCGTCGACCGGCCAGGACACCACCGGCCGGATCTCCCCCGAGCGCCACTCCTTGAGCAGCTGGTCGAAGATCGGTGTCTCCTCCTCGGCCGGGCGGCGCGCCTGCGGGGCGGGAGGCGGCAGCGCCGGCGGCTGGTGGGGGAGGGAGATGCGCTGAAAGGGGTGTGAGGCGGGCTTCTTGGCGTCCATGCCCGGACTCAACCGGAAATCGGTCCCCGAGTTGCGGGACGCGGCCGGGGCGGTCCCGAGATGCCCCTGCGGTGGTGACGGGCAGAAGATACGTTCGCGCGCCGGAGGGACCGGCGGATGTCCCACCGGTCCCTCCGTAATCAGCAGCCCCGTGCGTCTCTCACCCGGTCCCGGCCGTTCGAACGGCCGGGGGCGGTCCGGACGGCGTCAGCTCCGGCACAGCAGCGCTTCGAGGACCTCCCGGAGCGCCGCCTCGGGGTCGGCCACCCGTCCCTCGGCCCGCCACGCCACGAATCCGTCGGGGCGCACCAGCACCGCGCCCTCGGACGTCGTCCCGTGCTTCTCCGCCCAGTCGGCGCCGTCCTCCGGAGCCAGATCGTCGTCCGGCCCGGTGCCGATCAGGTAGCAGTCCAGCCCGAGGGAGAACTGCTCGTTGGCGCCCTTGGCCGCGGTGCGCCACATCTCGCCCTCGGAGCCGGTCAGCAGGACGAAGGACTTCTCGTACAGATCGAGGGTCGAGCGCCGTTCACCGCCGGCCTGCAGCCACATGTGCGGGGCCCGGGTGCCCGGTTCGCCGGTCAGCCGCATCTGGTCGGGCACCACCGGCAGCTCCGGGTCGGCGCCGACGACGGCGCCCTGCGGATAGCAGTACCCCAGGGCGACGGTGAGCACCCCGCGCTGCTTGCCGCCGCCCGCGCCGGGAGTCGGCGCATACCCCGGGTGGCTGTGCTCGGCCGAGCGCGCCGAGGCGCGGGCGCTGGTCTCCCGCGCCACCGGCTGCCGTTCCGCCTCGTACGTCGCCAGCAGCTCCGGGCCCGCCGAGCCGTTCAGCACCGCGGCGAGCTTCCAGGCGAGGTTGTGGGCGTCCTGGATACCGGTGTTGGAGCCGAACGCACCGGTGGGGGACATCTCGTGGGCCGCGTCGCCGGCGAGGAAGACCCGGCCGGCCGCGTACCGCTCCACGACCCGCTCGGCGGCGTGCCACGGGGCCTTGCCGGTGATCTCAACGTCCATATCCGGTACGCCTGTTGCCCGGCGGATGTGGTCGATGCAGCGCTCGTCGGTGAAGTCCTCCAGGGTCTCGCCCCGGTCGGGGTGCCAGGGGGCGTGGAAGACCCAGTCCGCCTGGTTGTCCACCGGCAGCAGGGCGCCGTCGGCCTCGGGGTTGGTCAAGTAGCAGGCGATGAAGCGGCGGTCGCCCACGACGTCCGCGAGCTGCGGCGCGCGGAAGGTGATGCTCACGTTGTGGAACAGGTCGCCGGGACCGGTCTGCCCGAAGCCCAGCCGCTCCCGGACCGGGCTGCGGGGGCCGTCGGCGGCGATGAGGTAGTCCGCGTGCACGGTGGTGAGCTCGCCGGTCTCCCGGTTCTTGAGGGTCGCCCGGACCCCCTGCGCATCCTGTTCGAAGGAGCTCAGCTCGGTGGAGAACCGCAGGTCACCGCCGTGCTCGCGGGCACAGCGCACCAGCACCGGCTCCAGGTCGTTCTGGCTGCACAGACACCAGGCGGACGGGCTGATACGGGCCAGCCCGCCGCCCGGGTCGATCTCCTTGAACAGCCACTCCTGGTCGTCGCCGGTGAGCGAACGGGCCTGCAGGATGCCGTGGTTGTCGGCCAGCACCGACGCGGCCTCGCGGATCCGCTGCTCCGCACCGGCCACCCGGAACAGCTCCATCGTGCGGACGTTGTTCCCCCGCCCGCGCGGGTGGCGGGAGGTGTCCGAGTGCTTCTCTACCAGCAGATGTCTGACACCCAGGCGTCCCAGGAACAGCGACGCGGACAGGCCGACCAGGGACCCGCCCACGACGAGTACCGGAACCCGGTCTTCGGCGGTGGGATTCATTGCGTGCTCCAGCTCCAGGGACGCTTACGGCAGATGGAGCACGAATGCCCGGCTGAGGACGTGTTCGATCACGGTTCACCTGCATGGCTCACAGATCTCGCGCCACCCGTGGGTCCCGGCCACGATCGAATCCGGGACGCCCCCCGCGACACCGGGCAGGCCGCCCCCACCATCCGGCTCAGTCCCCCGGATCGCACCGGAACTGACGACGCACCACTGGGGCCATCGGGCCCCGAAGGAGATGCGTAGACGATGACAACGCTGTCGGAACGAATATCCCAGTCGGCCTTCGACGGCTCCCGGCTGCGGGTCGTGCTGCTTCTGGACCTCCATGACGGGGCCCAGCAGGACTTCCTCGAAGCCTACGAGCACCTGCGCAACCAGGTCGCGTCCGTTCCCGGACACATCACCGACCAGCTGTGCCAGTCCATCGAGAACCCCTCCCAGTGGCTCATCACCAGCGAATGGGAGAGCGCACCGCCGTTCCTGGCCTGGGTCAACAGCGAGGAACACGTGAAGATGGTCCAGCCGCTGCACGGCTGTGTCCGTGACACCCGGTCGCTGCGCTTCAGCGTCCTTCGCGAGACCTCGAACATCGCCAGCCTCGCGCCCGAGCCTCCCAAGGGCCGCCTGCAGGCCAACCCCCGCGTCGGCGACGGGGTGGTCCGGCACGCGCTGACCTTCACCGTGAAGCCGGGCAGCGAATCGATGGTCGCGGACATCCTCGCCGGCTACACCTCCCCGGAGGCCCGGGTCGACGACACCACCCGGCTCCGCCGCACCTCTCTCTTCATGCACGGCAACCGCGTCGTGCGTGCGGTCGAGGTGCAGGGCGACCTCGTCGCGGCGCTGCGGCACATCTCCCAGCAGCCCGAGGTCCGGGCCGTCGAGGAAGCCATCAACCCGTATCTGGAGCAGGACCGCGACCTCAGCGATCCGAACTCCGCCCGGGTGTTCTTCACCCGGGCCGCACTGCCCGCGGTGCACCACGTCGCGGCGGGCGGCGAGCAGCCCGACGGCATCAGGCGGCATGCGCTGTTCTACCCGGCCAAGGAAGGGTGCGGCATGACGCTGGCCCAGATGCTCGCCCGCCAGGACGAGCTGGCCGCGGACGATCCGGCCTGCCCCATCGCCGGCAGCACCGTCTTCCAGCGCGACGACGTGGTCGTGCGACTCATCGATCTCCGGATCCCGATCGACAGCGATCCCATGCTGGCGCTCGGCGTACGCGGCTCCCGTAAGACGGCCGTGCTGCGGCGGCTGCTCGACACCGAACTGGCCGGCGGGCTGTCCAACGACCGAGAGCTCGCACATTTCCTGGAGCGCGCCGACATGGCCCTCATCACCGATCGCCGGGCACCGGGCGTCTGACTGCGCCCGGTCGCAGCAGGTCTCTCACCCTCATTCAACCCCGGCCTCACGCCCCTGGAGGAAGCAGCCATGACCACGCACCGCCCACGCATCGTGGACCTCAGTGAGACCCAGCCCAACCGCCGGCGCGGAGGTGATCTGCGCGCCATGCTGACACCCAGCGCGGTGGGCGCCACGAGCGGCTTCATGGGCATGGCACTCGTGCAGCCCGGCGAGCGCATCGGCGAGCACTACCACCCGTACTCCGAGGAGTTCGTGTACGTCGTCCAAGGCGCGCTCGAAGTGGACCTCGACGGGGAACCGCACCCGCTGCGCCCGGACCAGGGGCTGCTGATCCCCCCGTACATGCGGCACCGCTTCCGCAATGTCGGAGACGTGGAGGCCCGTATGGTCTTCCACCTCGGCCCGCTGGCCCCGCGCCCGGAGCTCGGGCACGTCGACACCGAGGGCACGGAAGAGAGCACACCGGTCGCACCACCGGAACGCACGGAGCCCGTGTCATGAACCGCCGTGTGGCGGTCACCGGCGTCGGGATCGTCGCTCCGGGCGGTGTGGGCGTGGCCGCCTTCTGGGACCTGCTGTCCGCAGGCCGCACGGCGACCCGTGGCATCACCCTCTTCGACCCGGAGGGGTTCCGCTCACGTATCGCTGCCGAGTGCGACTTCGATCCCGCGGCCCACGGGCTGAGCGAGGAGCAGGTGGCCCGCTCGGACCGGTACATCCAGTTCGCGCTGGTCGCCGCGGACGAGGCGCTGCGCAACGCAGGCTTGGACACGGAGACCCAGGACCCCTGGCGTATCGGGGTGTCCCTGGGCACCGCGGTCGGCGGCACCACGCGCCTGGAGCACGACTATGTCGCCGTCAGCAACCACGGTGAACGGTGGGACGTCGACCACCGGCCGGCCGGCCGCCATCTGGAGCGGGCGTTCTCCCCGAGTTCGCTCGCCTCCGCGGTGGCGGAGCAGATCGGCGCCCACGGCCCGGTGCAGACCGTCTCCACGGGCTGCACCTCCGGCCTCGACGCCATCGGTTACGCCTTCCACTCCATCGAGGAGGGGCGGGTCGATGTGTGCATCGCCGGCGCGTCCGACTCACCGATCTCCCCGATCACCGTGGCCTGCTTCGACGCGATCAAGGCCACGTCCGCGAACAATGACGATCCCGCTCACGCCTCCAAGCCGTTCGACGCCCATCGCGACGGATTCGTGATGGGCGAGGGCGGCGCCGTACTCGTCCTGGAAGAGCTGGAACACGCCCGCGCCCGCGGCGCGACGGTCCACTGTGAGATCCGTGGCTACGCCACCTTCGGCAACGCGTACCACATGACCGGTCTCACCCAGGAAGGCCTGGAGATGGCCGAGGCGATCAACCGCGCACTCGGCCACGCCAGGATCGACGCCACCCAGGTGGACTACGTCAACGCGCACGGCTCGGGCACCCAGCAGAACGACCGGCACGAGACGGCCGCGGTCAAGCGGTCGCTCGGCGCACACGCCCGCAAGGTGCCGATGAGTTCCATCAAATCCATGGTGGGCCATTCGCTCGGGGCCATCGGCGCGATCGAGATCGTGGCCTGTGTGCTGGCACTCACCCACCAAGTGGTGCCGCCCACGGCCAACTACGAGACTCCGGACCCGGAGTGCGACCTCGACTATGTGCCCAAGACGGCACGGGAGCTGCCGCTGCGTTCGGTGCTCTCGGTCGGCAGCGGCTTCGGTGGATTCCAGTCAGCGGTAGTACTGACCCGACAGGGTGGGAGGGCATCATGAGCTCCCCGAAGGAACGTCGTTCCGTCGTCACCGGTATCGGTGTCATCGCCCCCAACGGGGTGAGCACCGAGACCTTCTGGAAGGCGACCGTGGAGGGCATCAGTGTCCTCGACCACGTCACCCGTGACGGGTGTGAGCATCTTCCGCTCAAGGTCGCCGGCGAGGTCCGCGGGTTCGACCCGGCGGATCTGATCGAGGAGCGCTACCTCGTCCAGACCGACCGGTTCACCCACTTCGCCATGGCGGCGGCCAACCTCGCGCTGGACGACGCCCGTCTCGGCCGTGCCGACTACAACGACTCACCGTTCGCGGTGGGAGTCGTCACGGCCGCCGGATCGGGCGGCGGTGAGTTCGGCCAGCGGGAGCTGCAACGGCTCTGGGGTCAGGGCTCGCGCCATGTCGGCCCGTACCAGTCGATCGCCTGGTTCTACGCGGCGAGCACCGGACAGATCTCCATCCGCGGCGGCTTCAAGGGGCCGTGCGGAGTCGTGGCCAGCGACGAGGCGGGCGGTCTGGACGCCCTGGCGCATGCCTGCCGCACCATCCGGCGCGGCACCGATGCCGTCGTCGTGGGTGCCGCCGAGGCGCCTTTGGCCCCCTACTCGGTCGTCTGCCAGCTCGGCTACGACGATCTGAGCAAGCTCGACGATCCGGTCCGCGCGTACCGCCCGTTCACCAGCGGCGCATGCGGATTCGTGCCCGCCGAGGGCGGCGCGATGCTGATCGTCGAGGAAGAGGCGGCGGCCGTGAACCGTGGGGCGAGCGTCCGGGCCGAGTTGTCCGGGCACGCCGCGACCTTCACCGGAGCCTCCCTGTGGGAGGAGTCCCGGGAGGGGCTCGCGCATGCGATCCGCGGCGCACTGGAGGATGCGCGGTGCGCCCCGGAGGAGATCGATGTGGTGTTCGCGGATGCGCTCGGCGTCCCTGCGGCCGACCGGGCCGAGGCGCTGGCGATCGCGGACGCCCTGGGCCGGCACGCCTCGCAGGTCCCGGTGACCGCACCCAAGACCGGCACCGGCCGGGCGTACTGCGGCGCCCCCGTCCTGGACACCGCGGCTGCGGTGCTCTCCATGGAGCAGGGCGTCGTGCCGCCCACCCCCAACGTCGTCGACGTCTGCCACGACCTTGACGTGGTGACCGGCAGGGCCCGCCCCGCCGAGTTGCGGACGGCGCTGGTGCTGAGCCGGGGACTGATGGGCTCGAACGCGGCGCTGGTGCTGCGGAAGGGCTCCCCGTCCCCCTCGTGAGAAGGAGAACCGCACATGAACGCTCAACTGACGCTCAATGAGCTGGCCGCGCTGATGAAGTCTGCCGCCGGGCTCACCGTCGACCCGAAGGAGTTGGCGAACCGGCCCGACGCGACCTTCACCGAGTTCGGTCTGGACTCGCTGGGCCTCCTCGGCATCGTGGGTGAGCTGGAGAACCGGCAGGGCCGGCCGATGCCGACCGACGCGGAGCGCTGCAAGACGCCGCGCGACTTCCTCGCCCTCGTCAACACCGCTCAAATCGCCCAAACAGCCCAAGATAACGTGTCTACGACAGGAGCCTGACATGCCTGGCCACACCGAGAACGACATCACCATCGCGGCGCCCCTCGACCTCGTCTGGGACATCACCAACGACATCGAGAACTGGCCGCAGCTGTTCAGCGAGTACGCCTCGGTCGAGGTGCTGTCCAGGGAAGGCGACAAGACCACCTTCCGGCTGACGATGCACCCGGACGACAACGGCACGGTCTGGAGCTGGGTCTCCGAGCGGGTCGTCGACCGCCGGAACCGCACCGTCCGCGCCCGCCGGGTCGAGACCGGCCCCTTCGCGCACATGGACATCCACTGGAAGTACGCCGAGATCCCGGGCGGCACCTCCATGCACTGGACCCAGGACTTCGCGATGAAGCCCGAGGCCCCGGTCGACGACAAGGGCATGACCGAGCTCATCAACCGCAACTCCCGGATCCAGATGGAGCTCATCCGGGACCGGATCGAACAGCGTGACCGCGAGCTCCGGTCCGCCGCCGTCAACTGACGGCCCGCCAGGTCGCGTTCGGACCGCCGCTCGGCGGCAACGAAGGGATCCCCCCGATGCATCATGCTCTGATCGTCGCTCGTATGGCGCCCGGTTCGGCTCCGGACATCGCCGAGGTCTTCAAGGCCTCCGACCGTACGGAACTGCCGCATCTGGTCGGCGTCTCGCGACGGACCCTCTTCCAGTTCGGTGAGGTGTATCTGCACCTCATCGAATCCGACCGGCCGCCCGGCCCGGAGATCGCCAAGGTGACGGAACACCCCGAGTTCCGCGCCGTCAGCGACAAGCTGTCCACCTTCGTCAGCGCGTACGACCCGGAGACCTGGCGAAGCCCCAAGGATGCGATGGCCCAGCAGTTCTACAGCTGGCAGCGCGACGGCAGCGGCTGACGCGTACGCGGAGCCGAGGTGATCCCCTGGCTCCCGCGCCGTCCCGGACAAGGGCAAGGTCGCCCGGTGAGGAACAGTCTCCTCACCGGGCGACCTGCCGTGCCGGGTCCTTCTCATTCGGGGACAGTGCACTCGAACGCGTGCAGATACGGATTGACGACCAGGAGCTCGCCGACCTTCAGACCGGCTTCCGCCATGCGGCTGACCAGGCTCGCCTTGGTGTGCTTCGCGCCTCCGACGTTGAGGAGCAGCAGCAGGTCCATGGCGGTGGTGAACTTCATCGAGGGACTGTCGTCGACGAGATTCTCGATGATCACGACGCGGGCGCCCGGCCGGGCGGCCCTGACGACGTTGTGCAGCGTTCTGCGGGTGCTCTCGTCGTCCCATTCCAGGATGTTCTTGATGATGTAGACATCGGCCTGGACGGGGATGTCCTCTCGGCAGTCGCCGGGCACGATCCGTACCCGCGGGGCGAGCGGGCCGCCGTCGCGCAGCCGGGGATCCGAGTTCGCCACGACGGTGGGCAGATCGAGCAGCGTGCCTTCGAGAGCGGGGTACTTCTCCAGCAGGCTGGCCAGCACATGCCCCTGGCCGCCGCCGATGTCCGCCACCGACGACGCACCGGTCAGATCGAGCAGCTGCGCGATGTCCTGCGCCGACTGCTTGCTGGAGGTGGTCATCGCCCGGTTGAAGACCTCGGCCGAGTCCCCTGCGTCCTGGTGCAGGTACTCGAAGAACCCCTTGCCGTACAGGTCGTCGAAGACGCTGCGGCCGGAGCGGACCGCATCGTCGAGCCGCGGCCAGGCTTCCCAGGTCCACGGCTCCGTGCACCACAGCGAGATGTACCGCAGGCTGTTCGGGGTGTCCTCCCGCAGCAGCCGCGACATGTCCGTGTGGACGTACTTCCCGTCGTCGGTCTCCTCGAAGATCCCGTAGCAGGACAGGGCGCGCAGCAGCCGTTCCAGCGGCCGCGGCTCGCTCCCCACCGCGGAGGCCAGTTCCTCCGCGGTGGTGGGCCGGTCGCCGAGTGCGTCGGCGACGCCGAGGCGCGCCGCCGCCCGTACGGCCGCCGCACAGGCAGCTCCGAAGACGAGCTCCCGGAGCCGCATGGCCGGCTGGGGGGTGGAGCTTACGGTGGTCATTCCGCCTCTATTCTCCGGTTGAAGGGTGCACCCCGTGCACCTCGTACCGTCGGCACAGACCGGCCGGCTTCGAGGTCCGGCACACGTTGTGGACGAATCGGTTTCCCTTGCCCTTGGGGTCCCGGTTGGCCAGGTCCACCGGCTTGTTGTGCAGCACGACGTTGTCGATGACGAGATTGCGCTCGCTGAGCGCCTTCACGAAGCTGGGGAAGAGGACGACGCCTCCGGAGAGCGGGGATTTGCCGACGTTGTCGCGGATCAGATTGCGTCGCACCAGCGTCTTCTCGGCGCCGGTGAGGACGATGCCGGACCCTTGGATGAACGGCAGGCGGCTGTTTCCGGCGCAGTACTTGTTGTTCTTGACGATGGTGTTGTTCCGGACCGTCAGCGCTCCCGCCCGGGGGCGGGATTCGTCGCCGACGATGAACACTCCGCCGCAGTTCCCGGTGATGGTGTTGTTGGCGATGGTCAGGTTTCTGACGCGCCGTACGGTGATGCCGATCCGGTTCTTCGCGAGATGGTTCTCGGTGACCGTGGCCCCGCGGGTGTTGGTGGCCCCGCCCTCCTCCTTGACCGTGTTCGCCAGGAAGATGCCCGAGTCGCCGTTGCCGGTGACGACATTGTCCCGGATCAGCGCGCGGGTGGACCTCTCCTGGGCGATGCCCCACACGCCGTTGTGCCGGGCCGCCACGTGGTGCACGGTCAGCCGGTCGGTGCCGGAAGCCCAGATGCCGGTCTTCTTGAAGCCCCGGACGGTCAGCGAACGGATACTGACGTCCCGCAGCGGCCTGCCCGCCGTGCCGGTGACGCAGATGCCGTTGCCGCTGTGCCCGCAGGCGTTCTCGGCCCGCTTGCCGGACGGACTGATCACCGTCTTCCGGCCCGCACCGACGAGGTGCAGCCGCGACTTGCGGATCAGTACGCTCTCCCGGTAGTGGCCGGGCCGGATGATGACGGTGTCGCCCGGCCTCGCTCTGTCCACCGCCTGTTGGATCGACTCACCTGGGTGGACGACTTGCCGTTCCCTTGCGTCGCACGGCGATGCCGCGCCGAGGCCGCCGATCAACATCGCGGCGACGCAGCTCATGTATTTCATCTGTCGTAGCGCCATGAGGCGAAGCTATGGGCGATCACTCCCGCTCGCCACATGTGGTGACCCGGCGATGACGGTGTGTGCACCCGCCAGCTTTCGACACGCCGTCAAGTCCGCTGCCCGGCCGTGCACCGGACTGCCGATCAGGGCCGGTCACAGGGCTTCTCCCGGTCCTCGTCGACGGCGCCGGCCGGGCCGGCGCACGGCCGGCAATCGGCCGGGCCGGAATCAGCTGACCGGGTATCGGACGGGGTGCCGGGCTGAGCGTCGGGCCGGATATCCGACGGGTCATCAGCCGGCCCGTCCGGCCACACCTCGGTCAGGAACGCCGCGAGGCTGGTCGGCAGAAACCACGGGCGGGCGGGGGGAACGGTCACGGAAGACCAACGCGCCAGGCCCGGCCGACGACACCCGCTCAGGGCGGCGAGCGCATTTGATCACCCCAACGGCCGCGGGGAGGCGGCCGCTGAACGGGCGTCGGCCGCCTCCCCTCTGAACGGGCGTCGGCCACCCTCCCCTCAGCGGCCGCGGCGGATCGCGCAGGGCTGAGGCCCGCGGGATCAGCCCGCCCGCTCGGCCGCGCTGCGCTCCACACAGAACTCGTTGCCCTCGATATCGGCCAGCGTCGCCCACCCGGTCCCGTCGGCCCGCCGATGGTCGGCCACCAGGGCCGCGCCCAGCGCCAGCAGCCGCTCGACCTCCTCGTCGCGGCTGCGGTCCTGTGGCTGCAGATCCAGATGCACCCGGTTCTTCCCGGCCTTGGCGTCGGGCACCGTGACGAACAACAGGGCGCCACCCGCGGCCGTGACCGTGGCCTCCGGGTCGCCCGGCAGATCGTCCTCGGCCAGCGTGCCGTCCAGTACCTGTGCCCAGAAGCTCGCCAGCCGGTAGGCGTCGGTGCAGTCGATCGTGGTGTGACGTACCAGTGAAGTCATGGGCGTCACTATGCGGTTGGGGGACAGGGGGTTGTCCACCCGCATCCGGTGTACGGGGCGGCGCCCGCGGTTCCGGCCCCGCGACCGGTGCCGGTACCGGACGTCCCGTCATCGGTGGCCCCTGCCGCCCCCTACGGCAACTGTGTCCGTCCGCCGGGGAGTTCGTGACAAAACCGGCACCACGGGCCGGCGGCGGGCGGCGCGGTCCGGCGGGCCGTCGGCAGCGGGACGGGCGCGTGGGATGACCGCGCCGTGCATGCCCCCGGTTTGTCCGGCACACCCATTCAAGTCGCCCGCCCCGGTCGTCTACAGTTGCAGAATTCCGCAATTCAACAGATGACGCGATGGCCGGTCGGCCTGAACGCGGAGGACATGCGTGGGCGGTTTCGCCGAATCGGTACGGAAACGGGTGCGCGCGGCGCGGTCCGCGCCCGGCCCCGGGAGCGGGGCGCGGAGATGAACGGCGCCTGGGTTCCGCTCTGTCAGGCCAAGGCCGACTTCTTCCGGATGCTGGGTCATCCGGTCCGTATCCGGGTGCTGGAACTGCTCCAGAGCGGGCCGATGCCGGTCCGGAGTCTGCTCTCCGCGATCGAGGTGGAGCCGTCCGCGCTCTCCCAGCAGCTGGCGGTGCTGCGCCGCTCGGGCATGGTGACGGCCACCCGCAGCGGCTCCACCGTCGTCTACGAGCTGGCCGGAGGCGAGGTCGCGGAGCTGTTGAGCGCCGCCCGCCGGGTCCTCACCGAGGTGCTCGCCGGGCAGCATGCGCTGCTCACCGAACTGCGGCAGGCGGAGGCCGGCGTACTGCCGGCGGCCGACGGGGTGGGGGCGGTCTCGTGATCCGCCCACTGCGCCCCGCGGACGCCGGCCGGCCGGGCACGGACCGCTCGTTCACGACCGGAAAAGGGTGACGCTGATGTCCGGCGCACCGAGGCGTAAGGGGCCGCCGCCGTGGCGGGCGGTCCGCTCACGTACCTGCATACCCACGCCCTCCGGGCCGGGGACCGTACGGCCCTGCCGCGGGCGTCCCCCCGGACGAGGACCGCTCCGCACCGCTCGCGGACACGGCCGTGCGTGCCCGGAGAACGCCGCCCGCCACCGCACCTCGCCGCGCTGCGGCGTCCGGCGGGCCCGTACGACCGCGGTGCGCCCCGGGACACAGCTGGCCCGGCTGCCCGGTGCGGTACTGCTCACCCAACGGGCTCCACGGCGCAGCCTGTGGCGGCAGGTGCTGCTCTCCATCGTCGTGACCAATCTGCTGCTGGTCTTCCTGGCGCTGGTCATCTATCTGGGCCGGCACGCCGGGACGTGACGCGGAGGCCGGCGAGCGGGCCGACGTCCACCACCGGCGTCCTGCTCACCCCGCCCCCGGTCCGCCACAGCCACACGACATCCCGTCCGAAGGACCACACGAGGAGCCCCAGCGCCACGGCCACCGCGGTGACCGCCGATGGCTGCGGCAGGATCCCGGTACCGGCCACGACCAGTACGACACCCTGCAGCGCCGCCACGGTCTTCCGGGCCGTACTGGGCGGCAGGGCGCCGCGCAGCCACGGGAGCACCCAGGACGCCGCGACGAAGGCGTACCGCATGAGGCCGATGCTCAGCACCCAGCCGCCCAGCGGTACCGCGACATGGACACAGAGCACCAGGATCAAGAAGGCGTCGACCTCCATGTCGAAGCGCGCACCCAGTGGCGTCGCCGTTCCGGTGCGCCGGGCCACCTGCCCGTCGACCGCGTCCAGGACCAGCGCCACGGCGGCGAACGCGATCAGCACCGTGACCGGTACCCGCCGGGCGAAGGAGTCCGCGACCAGCGCGGTCACCCCGCCGACGAGAATGGTGCGGGCCAGAGTGACGCGGTTGGCCGGTCCGAACGACGTGGTCCACGTCCGGCGCAAGGCGACGGTGAGCACGGCCCAGGTGGCCACGGCGAAGACGCAACCCGTGAGCCACCCCACGGTGCCCAGGCCGGCCACTCGGCACAGCACTTCCAGAACCAGCAGTTGCACACCCATACCGGCCGTAATGTCCGGTCCGAACGGCCTTGTGTCGTAGCGCTCTTGTACGGCCACCCTGCCTCCCGGGATGTGTAGCGGAGTCGATGGGCGCCGCGTAGGGTGACGGCGTCCTCATGATCCCCAGCATCGATGAACCATCGCCGTAGCGTCCAGGAGGATCCCGATGCCGCGCGTCGCTTGTGCCTTTTGGCTAAGCGCTCCAGGTCAGGGCGAGATCCGGACGGTACCCCTTCCGGAGCCCGCCGCCGACGAGGTCCTGGTGCGCACGATCTGCTCCGGAGTGAGCCGTGGAACGGAGACCCTGGTCTTCCGTGGCGGCGTCCCCGAGAGCCAGCACACCGTGATGCGGGCGCCGTTCCAGGAAGGCACCTTCCCGGCACCGGTCAAGTACGGCTACCTCAATGTAGGTGTCGTCGAGGAAGGCCCGCACGACCTGCTGGGCCGTACGGTCTTCAGCCTGTATCCGCACCAGACGCACTTCGTCGTCCCGGTGAGCGCCGTCACTCCGGTACCGGACAGCGTCCCCGCCGCGCGTGCCGTGCTGGCGGGCACGGTGGAGACCGCGGTGAACGCCCTGTGGGACGCGGCGCCGCTGGTCGGCGACCGGATCGCGGTGGTCGGCGCGGGCATGGTCGGCTGCAGCGTCGCCGCGGTCCTGGCCCGCTTCCCCGGGGTCCGGGTGCAGTTGGTCGACGCCGACCCCGCGCGCGCCGCCACCGCCCGCGCACTGGGGGTGGACTTCGCGCTGCCCGCGGACGCGCTGGGCGACTGCGACCTGGTCGTGCACGCCAGCGCCACCGAGCAGGGGCTCGCGCGCTCGCTCGAACTGCTCGTCCCGGAAGGCACCGTGATCGAGCTGAGCTGGTACGGAGACCGGCAGGTCAGCCTGCCGCTGGGGGAGGCCTTCCACTCCCGCCGGCTGGTCGTCCGCAGCAGCCAGGTGGGCACGGTCTCCCCGGCCCGGCCCCGCCGTACCTACGCCGACCGGCTCGCGCTCGCCCTCGACCTGCTCGCCGACCCCGCCTTCGATGCGCTGATCACCGGAGAGTCGGCCTTCGAGGACCTGCCGCGGGTGCTGCCCGAGCTCGCCTCCGGCGACCTGCCGGCGCTGTGCCACCGCATCCGGTACGGGCCGGCGGACGACGGCTAGCAGTCCCGGGACCGCCCGGAATTCGCCCCCGACGACACCGTCACTGAGACCGACATCACACCGGAGGAACGGCCTTGTTCAGCATCACCGTCCGCGATCACCTCATGGTCGCCCACAGCTTCCGTGGCGCGGTCTTCGGACCCGCGCAGCGTCTGCACGGCGCGACCTTCATCGTGGACGCGACCTTCCGCCGCGCGGAGCTCGACGCCGACAACATCGTCGTCGACATCGGCCTGGCCACCCAGGAACTCGGCGCCGTCGTCGGGGAGCTGAACTACCGCAACCTCGACGACGAGCCCGCCTTCGCCGGCATCAACACCTCCACGGAGGCGCTGGCCAAGGTCATCGCCGACCGGCTCGCCGACCGCATCCAGGCGGGCAACTTCGGCGAAGGCGCCCGCGAACTGGCGGGGATATCGGTCACCCTGCACGAGTCCCATATCGCCTGGGCGACGTACGAGCGCACCCTGTGACCCCTACGGGCGCCACCGCGGCGACGGAGCGTGTGGTGCACTTCGTCCTCCCCGGTGACGTCGACGATCCGGCGGTACCCAGCGGCGGCAACACCTACGACCGCCGGGTGTGCCGCGACCTTCCGGCGGCGGGCTGGCAGGTGCGCCCGTATGCGGTGCCGGGAAGCGGGCCGCAGCCGGATGCCGCGGCCCGCGCGGGGCTGGAGCGGTATGTGGCGGCGCTGCCGGACGGCGCCGTGGTCCTCCTCGACGGGCTGGTCGCCTGCGGCGTCCCCGAGATCCTGGTTCCCGAGGCGGGACGGCTGCGGCTCGCCGTACTGGTCCATCTGCCGCTGGCCGACGAGACCGGGCTCGACCCCGCACTGGCGGCCGAGCTGGACGCCCTCGAACGCCGCACCCTGCACGCCGTGGGAGCCGTGGTCGCCACCAGCGAGTGGGCCGCCCGCAGGCTCGTCGCGCACCACGGGCTGGCGGCGGAGCGGGTCCATGTCGCCAGGCCAGGAGCCGATACCGCCCCCCTCGCACCGGGCACCGACGGCGCCACCGGGCTGCTGTGCGTCGCCGCGGTCACCCCGCGCAAGGGGCAGCACCTCCTGGTGGAGGCCCTCGCCGCCGTCACCGAGTTGCCCTGGAGCTGCACCTGCGTCGGAGGGCTCGACCGCGCCCCCGGCTACGTCGCCCAACTGCGGCATCGCGTCACGGAGTCCGGCCTCGATGGCCGGATCGCCCTCACCGGACCGCAGGGGGGTGCCGACCTGGAAGCGCGCTATGCCGCAGCCGACCTGCTGGTACTCACCTCGTACGCCGAGACCTACGGCATGGTCGTCACCGAGGCGCTGGCGCGTGGGATTCCGGTGCTGGCGACGGAGGTTGACGGCGTTCCGGAAGCGGTCGGGCGGGCTCCCGACGGCAGTGTGCCCGGCCTGCTCGTGCCGCCCGGGGGGCCGTCGGCCGTTGCCGAGGCGCTGCGTGGCTGGCTGGGGGATCCGCAACTGCGTGACCGGTTGAAGAATTCGGCACGCGGACGGCGTGCCATGCTGGAGGGGTGGGAGATGACGTCGCACAGTCTGGCCGGAGCGCTGGAACGGCTTCGGAACGAGATCCGGAGCATATGGTGAACGTGACCGGCAGGCCCCGATTCGCCCCGCGGTGGCTGGAGTTGCGGGAGCGCGCCGATGCCGCCGCCCGCGCACCCGAGCTGCTGCATCCGCTGCTCGACCGGTTGTCCGCGCAGCCGGCGCCGGCCGGCCCGCCCGGGAGCCCCCGCGGTCTGGTGATCCGTGATCTCGGGTGTGGCACCGGTTCGATGGGGCGCTGGCTCGCCGTCCGGCTACCCGGCCCCCAGCACTGGATCCTGCACGACCACGACCCCCTGCTGCTCGAACACGCCGGTGCGCGGATGCCCGTAACGGCCGCCGACGGCACGCCCGTTGACGCCACGACCGAGCGCGGCGATCTGGCCGCCCTCAGCGCCGACGACCTGGCCGGCACCTCGCTGGTGACCGCCTCCGCGCTGCTCGATCTGCTCACCCGCGACGAGGTGGAGGCGCTCGCCGAGGCCTGTGTGGGCGCGGGCTGCCCGGCGCTGCTGGCGCTCTCCGTCGCCGGACGGGTCGAGCTGACCCCGTCCGATCCGTTCGACGCCGAGCTCGCCGCCGCCTTTGACGACCATCAGCGGCGCACGGACCAGGGCCGCGGCCTGCTCGGGCCGGACGCGGTCGCGGCGGCGGTCGCGGCGTTCGAGCGGCGCGGGGCGACCGTGGTGGTGCGGCCCAGCCCGTGGCGGCTCGGCTCGGCGGAATCCGGGCTGATCGCCGAATGGCTGCGCGGCTGGGTCGGTGCCGCGCGGGCCCAGCGGCCGGAGCTGGCCCCCGAAGCGGTGGCCTATCTGCGCCGGCGGCTGGAGGAGTGCGCGGCGGGGGAGTTGACCGTCGCGGTGCACCACACGGATCTGCTGGCGCTGCCCGGCCCCTCGTCCAGGAGCGCGGGATGAACCGGTCCCGCTGGGCGGCGTGGCTCAGGCTGCTCGCGGGACTGGGCATCCTGGTGGCGCTGGTGTGGCATCTGGGATCCGACGCCTTCCTGGACGGTCTGCGCAGGATCGATGCCGCCACGCTGCTCGCCGCCCTCGCCATCGGCCTGCTCACCACGGTGTTCAGCGCCTGGCGGTGGTGTCTGGTGGCCCGCGGCCTCGGCCTGCGGCTGCCGCTGGGCGGAGCCGTCGCGGACTACTACCGCGCGCTGTTCCTGAACGCGGCGCTGCCCGGTGGCGTCCTGGGCGATGTGCACCGCGCCGTACGCCACGGCCGTCACTCCGGTGACCTCGGCCGGGGCGTGCGCGCGGTGGTCCTGGAACGCACCGCCGGCCAGTTCGTTCTGCTCGTCGCCGGAGCGGTGGTGCTGCTCGCCCGGCCGTCGCCCGTACTGGCGCCGGTCGCCCGCTTCCTGACCTCGCCCGGTGTCGCACTGACCGCGGCCGCGGTGGGGGTGCTGCTGCTGGCGGTCGCCGTCCGGCTGCGCCGGCGCCGCGGCGCCTCGCGCGCCGAACGCGCCCTGCGCACCCTGCTGGCCGAAGCGCGCCAGGGCCTGCTCGGCCGCGGTGTCTGGCCCGGCGTCGCGCTCTCCTCGGTGGCGGTCCTGGCGGGCTACCTCGGAATGTTCGTGCTGGCCGCAAGGGTTGCGGGAGTCACCGCGCCGACAGCCGAGCTGGTGCCGCTCGTGGTGCTGGCGCTGCTCGCGATGGCGCTGCCGTTGAACGTCGGCGGCTGGGGCCCGCGGGAGGGCGTCGCCGCCTGGGCCTTCGGCGCGGCCGGGCTAGGCGCGGCGCAGGGACTCACCACTGCCGTGATCTACGGCGTGCTCGCCTTCGTCGCGAGCCTCCCGGGCGCCGCGGTGCTGCTCGTCCGCCGGTCCGCCGGACGGCGCACCGAACGCCCGCAGTTCGAGTTCGAAGAGCGTGTCCTCGCCGAGCGGGGCGCGGCGCAGCGGCGGGCGTAGCGCCTCCCGCATCACCGGCGTACCGGGAAACCGCAGACCGGGGATGCCATCGCCGAGCAGGACCGGTGCGACGGTGACATACAGCCGGTGCAGCGCCCGCTCCTGCACAAACCGCGACACGGTGACTCCGCCGCCTTCGACCAGCACCCGGCCCAGACCACGCCGCGCCAGCGCCGCCAGCAGGCGATCCGGAGCGAACGCGTCCCGGTCCCGCAGCACCATCACGTCGACGTCTGCGCCGCGGGGCACGGCGGCGACATCCGGTCCCACCACCCACAGCGTCGGCGCGGCACCGTCGGTGAACACCCCGCTGTGCAGCGGCACCCGGCCCCGCGGATCGAGCACCACCCGCACCGGGTTGTCGCCCGTACAGGCCCGCACGGTCAGCCGCGGATCGTCCGTCACGGCGGTACCGGCCCCGACGACCACCGCATCGGCCAGCGCGCGCAGCCGGTGCAGATGGCAGCGGTCCTCGGCACCGGTGACATAGTCGGCATCGCCGGTACGGGTCGCGATGAAGCCGTCCAGACTCTGCCCGAGCTGCGCGAACGCGATCCGGGGCCCGGCCAGGCACAGCGGCAGATAGAGTCCCGCGAGCTCCACCGCCTCGGGTGTGGCGGGCCGCTCCCAGCGCAGCCCGCCGTCCCCGTCCGTCACCATTCCGGCGGCCCGCGCCTCGTCCGCCGTACGGATCGTCCGCAGCCGCTCCCAGGCCGCTGCCGTGTCGAGCGCCTCAGTCATGGGCTTCCGTCCGTGCGCCGAACAGCGCGGCGTATTCGTCGAATGCGTCGACCAGGCCGGCCAGCAATTCCTTCCCCTTCCGGGCGGACGCCAGCGACGGCCGCCCGATGACCCCGGATTCGGTATACACCGACATGCCGAGCGTCAGCAGGTGCTTCCGGTCATCGGCGACGCAATCCGCCGATTCATAGCCTTCCTTGACCAATTCGGGATGGGCATACAGGAGAATGGACGTCTCGGCCTCTCCCGCATGCATATCGGTGTGCCCGGACGTCTGCACCCCGGCCCGGGCGCGCGCCGCGTCCCAGTCCGCCGATCCGGGGAAGAGCGCCATCCGCACGCCGCTTCCGGCGGATTCCTGAACGACATTGCGCAGCACGTAATTTCCACCGTGCCCGTTGACCAGAATCAGGGTGCCGATACCGGACTTGCGGAGCGAATCAGCGATGTCCGTGACGACCGCATGCAGGGTACGCGCCGAAATGCTGACGGTCCCCGGCCATGCGGCATGTTCGTGCGAACAGGACACGGTCAGCGGCGGCAGCAGCTGGACGGGACGGCCGGCCGCCACCTCCCGGGCGATGGTGCAGGCGATGACGGTATCGGTGCTCAATGGCAGGTGAGCGCCATGTTGTTCGAAGCTGCCGATGGGCAGCACGGCCATCGTCGGCTGCCGTGCCCGTACGTCCTCGGTGGTGTCCGCCGGCAGCAGGCCGGGCGCCGGAGTCGGGTGTCCCGAAGCGGTCATCGTGTGCTGCGGCCTTTCGTCGCTGACTCACCGAGTCGTGGTTGTCGCAGCATACTTGTTGTGTTCTGAGTGAGTCCCGGCGATCCATTCCTCCCGCGGGTACCATCGCGCCATGATGGACGCCGACGACGATGCCTGCCCCGACCTCCGTGTCGCAATCGATGATGCCCTCGGCCACAAACCGGGCGTGGAACAGGTGGTGACGGTCAGGCTGCCCACCACATACGGTGAATTTCTCGCCGTCGGCTATCTGGACCGGCGTAGCGGGATCGAGCAAGTGGCTCTGGTCCACGGCGATGTCGTGGGAGAGCCGGTGCTGACCCGGGTGCATTCGGAATGTCTCACCGGCGATGTCTTCGCCTCCGCCCACTGCGAATGCGGCGATCAATTGTCCGCCGCGCTGCGCGCGATCGTGGCGGAAGGACGCGGCATTCTCGTCTATCTCCAGGGCCATGAGGGCCGGGGGATCGGGCTGTTGGCCAAGCTCCGGGCGATGAAGCTGCAGGAGGGCGGGCTGGACACGGTCGAGGCGAATATCGCGCTCGGGCTGCCCGTCGACGCCCGTGAATACCGCGTCGCGGCGGAGATGCTGCTGGACCTCGGCGTCCGGTCGGTGCGGCTGCTGTCGAACAACCCGCGCAAGCGCGAGGCGCTGCTGCGGCACGGCGTCGCCGTCGCCGAACAGGTCCCGCTGCTGATGACCCCCCGTGCGGAGAACATCCGCTACCTCCGCGCCAAACGGGAGCGCCTCGACCACGATCTGCCGCATCTGGACGGTATCCCCGGTCTGTCCTGACGTGGGCGGGACGGCCCGCGAGGGCGGCCCCCCGTACCACGAGGGAGGGCTCGCGACGCCGTACGTCGCGAGCCCTCCCTCGGTGGGCCGGGTCAGGAGGCGGCGGGCGCCGCCTCGGCCGCGGTGGCCTCCGACCGGGTCGGGACGACGCGCTCCGCGAGATGACCGAAGACCAGCCCGAAGGCGGTCCACAGCACCAGTTGGATGGCGATCGCCGACAGCCGGAACTGCCAGAGCAGCGTGGGCGAGAAGCCGTGCGGCACCTCGTCGATGGCCGGCAGGAACGCATAGGCGAGGCCGATGGCGACCACGAACGCGGCGACGGCCGTGACCGTGGCGTACCAGTTGCCCAGCTTCGGAGCCAGCCGCCGCCCGAGGATCGTGGCGGCGACGGCCAGCAGGATGCCGAGCAGCATCATCAGGAAGTACAGGGCGGTGCGTTTGCCGATGGTGTCGGGGTCGCCGACGGACGGCGGGTTGGCCGGGTACTTCAAGAACGGTACGAGGTAGACGGCCAGCAGCGCCGCGCCGGAGAGCAGCGCGGCCGTGGCGCGGGCACCGAACCGGCCGATCCGCCCGAGGGCGAAGCAGAAGGCCAGTGCGGCGATACCGCCCAGCGCGACGCCGTAGACCAGTACGCCGGTGGCCAGCCCCGCTGTGGACTGCACACCGCGGCTGACGACCTCCATCTCGTGTTCGTGGCTGTGTGCTTCCTCGAACGCGATGGCGGCGTCCACCCGCGGTTCGCCCAGCAGATAGGCGACGACGAGGGCCAGGACGCCTGCGGCCAGACCGGCGAGCATCCCGCGCACCAGAAGGGTTCTGATGGTGACGGAGTTCATGGGTGCGCAGTCCGATCAGTGGCAGGGGAAGCCGAGGAGGTGGCGCCCGTCGTGGACCCACTCGTGGACCTCCGTGCCCGAAAGCACTGAGGTGGCGCCCTGCTCCGCGCCGATGAAGTACAGGAGAACGAGCATCAGGACGCCGAAGAACAGCGCCCACGGGGCAATTGCCTTGAGGGGGAGCGGGGCCGGGGTGACGGCGCCGGTGGCCGGGGGTGCGATGGTCTGGGCCATGGCAGAACCTCCTGTGCGGGGAACTCGCGTCCCTGGTCGTGGGAGTGCGTAACGACATGCCGGGTCTGGCTCGCCCGGTTCCGGCCCTGGCTGGGCTGGTAAAAACCGGACATACAGTGGCGCGACCGCGCCGGGATCCCACCGGCTTCCGTCATGTCGTCGTCAATATCATCGGGAAGGTACCGCGAACCGACCCCCGGGCCAAGGCCGCGAAGGGGGCGGAGAGGCGCAGGACCGGGCGCATGGGCCGGACAACTCCCTTGTACGAGTGAGGTGTTGCCGGTACCGGTGATGAGTGGGAGAAGAGGGCATGACAACTCGGGTGATGTTGGTCTCACCGGCCGCGGGCGACGCCCAGCGCGAGGTGCGCTTCGACGACGACGGCCCGCTGAGCGAGGCCGGGCTGCGCCGCGTCCGGGCCGCGGCCGGAGCGCTGCCGGCCGCCGACCGGACCTTTGTCTCGCCCTCCGTCCGGTGCCGGAGCACTGCCGGGGAACTCGGGCTGTCGGCCCGCTCCACGCAGGAGCTGGCGGGCTGTGCGATGGGCGGCTGGCGCGGCCGGACGCTGGCCGAGGTCGCCGATGCCGAGCCGGTCGCGGTGTCCGCCTGGCTCTCGGACCCGGACTTCGTGGGGCACGGCGGGGAGTCGCTGCGGCAGCTCTGCGACCGGGTCGAGGCCTGGCTGACGCGGATGGCCCTGGACGCGGGCCGGGTGCTGGCCGTCGTCGAGCCGGATGTCGTACGTGCGGCGGCGGTCTGTGCCCTCGGCGTTCCCGTGGAGGCGTTCTGGCGGCTGGATGTGCCGCCGCTGACCGTGACCGAGCTGAGCGGGCGCGGCGGCCGCTGGAATCTGGGCCTGGGGCGGGCGCCGGACCGCAGGTGACAGCGGTGCGGCGGTTTTACGGCGAAATTCACTTGCCACTTCATCTACACATAAAGGCGACATAAGCGCAGAATAAAAGTGCGTGGTCCGATGCCGCGCGGAACGGCCGGAATGCGAGCGAAGGAGGCGAGTCGCATGGCCGACGTCTCACACCACAGGGGAGATCTCGCAGGTCACCCCGATGCTTCTGAGATGCAGGCTCGATATGAGCGGGTGCTCGGCGGGCGTGACGTGGTACTCGTCGACGGTCCGGTGCTACTGGTCGGCCTGTACTGCGCCGTCTCACCATGGATCCTCCACTTCACCGCCGCGCAGCCGGCGCTCGTGACGCACAACCTCATCCTCGGTATCGCGATCGCCCTCCTGGCGGTCGGATTCACCGTGACCCCTGAGCGGATGTACGGCCTGAGCGGCGCGATGTGCGCGATCGGCGCATGGATGATCATCTCCCCCTGGATCGTCGGCAGCGGCCCGGACGCCGGCGTCATCTGGAACAACGTCGTCATCGGTGCCCTGACGTTCCTGCTGGGCGCCATGTGTGTCGCCGCAGCGTCGAGGAGCCGCCGCGGCACGTGATGCGCTCTCCCTGCGGGGGCGTGAAAGCCGCTGACCGCCTTGCCCTCCTGTGAGGGCGCGCCGGTTGGCGGCTGCGTGTGAGGGGGTACGGCGGTCGGCGCTCAGGCTGCTAACGGCGCGGGGCGCCGCCGCCCGTGAAGGGCTGCCGCAGCAGCCCGGCCAGTACCAGCCCGCCGGCGAGCAGCAGTCCGTCGGCCAGCGCGATTCCGGCGGCCAGACTGCCGACCGCGGCCGCCGGCGCCAGCCAGGCGAAACCGCGGTGGTACGGGCGTAACCGGACCCGTTGGCCGGCTGTCGGGGTGCGGGGGCGGGCGCCGGGCCCGGCGCCGTGCCGGAACGCTTCGGTGAGCTCGCCGAACGGGCCGTCGTCGTACGGGGGCAGCGTCGTCCCTCCTCCGGGTCGTGTGGACGGCCGCGCCGTAGTGGCAGGGCGAAGGCGGGCGGGGGCATTGCTCCGGTGATCGCGTCTGGTTAGGGTTGCCTAACTAAGGTAGCGGGGGGGCGCCGTCCAACGTCTTCGGCATTGTTGTGCCCTGCCCGGCCTTGTCCGTAACGCCGTTGACGAGAGGTGCCGCAGCATGCCGCGCGAGAACCACCCATCGCACAAGGACAGGGACACGCTGGTCCGGATCGCCTACGGTGCGATGGCCACGCACACGATGGGCGCCGCCGCCCGTCTGCGGATCGCCGATCTGATCGGCGACGGCGAGTGCACGGCCGACGAGCTGGCGGCGGAGTGCACGGCGCAGCCCCAGGCCATGGGCCGGTTATTGCGGGCGCTGACCGGTCTCGGGCTGCTCGACGAGCGGTCCCCGGGCGTCTTCGCCCTCACCCCGGTCGGCGCTCTGCTGCGCACCGACGAACCCGAGTCGCTGCACTCCTTCGTCCGGATGTTCAGCGATCCCACCCTGCTCAGGGCCTGGGAGCGGCTGGACGACAGTGTGCGCACCGGCGAGACCTCGTTCGACGCGGTCTTCGGCAAGGATTTCTTCGGTCACCTCGCCGAACGGCCGGAGATGTCCGCCGACTTCAACGCCGCGATGAGCCAGGCCACCCGCGACACCGCGGCCCTGCTGCCGTCGGCGTTCGACTTCGGCCGCTTCGCGACGGTGGCCGATATCGGCGGCGGTGACGGCACCCTGCTCGCCGCGATCCTGCGGGCCTTTCCGTCGCTCGACGGCATCCTCTTCGACAGCGCCGAGGGTCTGGCCCAGGCCGGTGCGAAGCTGGCGCGCGACGGGCTGGACGGCCGCTGTTCCCTGGTGCCCGGGGACTTCTTCGCCACCGCTCCCGAAGGTGCCGATCTGTATCTCCTCAAGAGCGTGATCCATGACTGGAGCGACGCCCGGTGCGCGGACATCCTGGGCCACTGCCGGCGAGTGATCCCCGACGGTGGCCGGCTGCTGCTGGTCGAGCCGGTGCTGCCGCCGGTCGTCGATCCGGCGGCGGCCGGTGTCGTCTACCTCAGTGACCTCAACATGCTGGTGAACGTCGGTGGCCGGGAGCGCACCCGGGACGACTTCGAGCTGCTGTGCCGCGCTGCGGGCTTCGCCGTCCGTACGGTCACCCGGCTCCCGAAGCCCAACCGCTTCAGCGTCATCGAGGCCGAGCCGGTGTGAGGCGGGCGACGGGGTGGACGGGGGCGGGCGACACCCGTGCACCCCGGTGGGGGCGGATGCCTGCACGCATGCGATAACCGGGCAAATTCGGTTAAATCGGTTGCATGGGTCCGTCGACTGTGGCCCGCCGCCCCGGAGAGGGAGCGTTCCGTGACCGCTGCACCCGTGGATGATCACCAAGACTTCGCCGATGCCGACCGTGGCTTCATCGCCGCGCTCGACCCGCCCCAGGTCACCGCGGACGACGGCCGGGTCATCTGGGACGCCGAGGCCTACGGCTTCCTGGCCGGAAACTGCCCCGACACCGCGAGCAAGAGCCTGTGGCGGCAGGGCCGGCTGGTGAGCCGGCAGGGCCTGTACGAGGTCACCGAGGGCATCTACCAAGCCCGCGGCCTGGACCTGTCCAACATGACGCTGATCGAGGGCGACCACGGCGTCATCGTCGTCGACCCGCTCGTCTCCGCCGAGACCGCCGCCGCGGCCCTGGAGCTCTACCGCAAATACCGCGGTGACCGGCCGGTCACCGGCCTGATCTACACCCACTCGCACGGAGAGCACTTCGGCGGCGGGCGGGGCGTACTGCCGCACGACCACCACCCCGTCCCGGTGCTCGCGCCGGCCGGCTTCCTCCGGCACGCGGGGCGCGAGGACGTCTACGCGGGTACCGCCATGACCCGGCGCTCCGTCTACATGTACGGAACCCAGCTGCCCAAGGGACCCGACGGCCAGATCGGCTGCGGCCTGGGCACCACCCGCTCCACCGGCACCATGACCCTCATCCCGCCGACCGTGGACATCACCCGCACCGGCCAGGAGGAGATCGTCGACGGCGTCCGCATCGTCTTCCAGCTCACCCCGGGCACCGAGGCACCCGCCGAGATGAACTTCTGCCTCCCGGCGCACCAGGCCCTCTGCCTGGCCGAGAACGCCACCCACACCCTGCACACCGTCCTGCCGCTGCGCGGCGCCCCCGTCCGTGACGCCCGGGCCTGGTCCCGCTACCTGGGCGAGGCGCTCGCCCTGTTCGGCGACGAGGCGGAGGTCGCCTTCGCCTCCCACCACTGGCCCACCTGGGGCAAGGACCGCGTCAAGACCCTGCTGGCCCACCAGCGTGACCTGTACGCCTATCTGCACGACCAGACGCTGCGGCTGCTCAACGAGGGGCTCACCGGCACCGAGATCGCCGAGGAGCTCCGGCTGCCGCCGGCCCTGGAGCGGGACCCGTCCCTCCACGGCTACTACGGTGCGCTCAGCAACAACGTCAAGGCGATCTACCAGCGCTACCTGGGCTGGTTCGACGGCAACCCTGCCCACCTGTGGGAACACCCGCCGGTCGAGCAGTCCCGACGCTATGTGGACACCATGGGCGGCGTCGAGGCCACGGTGGACGCGGGCAAGCGGTACGCCGCCGAGGGCGATCTGCGGTTCGCGGCCACGCTGCTCAACCATGCCGTCTTCGCGGACCCCCACAACCTCCGTGCCCGGCGCGAACTGGCCCTCGTCTACGAACGGCTGGGCCACGGCTGCGAGAACGGCACCTGGCGGAACTTCTACCTCACCGGCGCCATGGAGCTGCGCGGCACCCTCGCCGAGGCCCGCCCGGACACCGCCGACTCCGAACTCGCCCTGGCCCTGACCGTCGACCAGCTCCTCGACTCGCTCGCCATCCGCATCGACGGCCCCCGGGCCTGGTCCACCGCGCTCACCCTCGACCTCTACCTCCCCGACGAGGACCGGACCTGGCAGCTGACGCTCTCCCACGGAGCCCTCACCCACCTCAGCGCACCCGGCGCCCCCACTCCGTCCGGGGAACGCACCCCGGACCTCACGCTCACCCTCACCAAGCCCCAGCTGCTCGACCTGCTCGCCGGCCGCGGTCCGGGCGACGCCGCACAGCACGGCGAGCCCGGGGCACTGAACCGGCTGCTGAGCCTCGTCCGCACGCCGAATCCCACCTTCCCCGTCGTCACGCCCTGACGAGGACCGTCCGCCCGGCCGTCGGCCGTCAACCTCGCGCCCCGGACCGCTTCACCGGACCCCTGCCGACACCGCGGCTGGGGCAAACTGAGCCAGTGGCGAGCAACATTCCCGAGGAGTCGACCAGTTTCATCGGCCGACGAGCCGAACTGCGCCGGATCGACGACGATTTGACGGTGCATCGGCTGATCACTCTGACCGGGCCCGGTGGTGTGGGCAAGACCCGGATCGCGATGCGGGCCGCACGCGCGGCGGCGGCGCGGTTCCCCGACGGGGTCTGCTGGGCCGATCTGTGGCCCCTGCACGACGCGGGGCGGCTGGTGGCCAGCGTCTGCGATGCCGTAGGGCTGGCCGACCACACGGCGCGGACGCCGGTAGCGGTGCTGTGCGAAGGGCTCGCCGGCAAACGGCTGCTGCTGGTACTGGACTCCTGCGAGCATCTCGTCGATGCCTGCCGTGACCTGCTCGGGGACCTGCTGACCGCCGCCCCGGGCCTGACCGTGCTGGTCACCAGCAGACAGCCGCTGGACATCGTCGGCGAGTGGACCACCGAGATCGGCCCGCTGCCCTGCACCGGCGACAACGACGCGCTGGCCCTGTTCACCGCACGGGCCGGGGCCGCGGCCCCCGGGCTGCGGCTCACCGCCCCACCGCATGCGACGGCCGCCGCCGTCATCTGCCGCCGCCTCGAAGGCATCCCCCTGGCCCTGGAGCTGGCCGGCGCCCAGCTGGCGAACAGCTCCGTCGAGCAGATCGCCGAGCGGCTCACCTCCCGCTTCGACACCCTCGACGGCGACGGGCCCGTACGGCTGCCGCGGCACCGGACGCTGCGCTGCGCCATCGGCTGGAGCCATGAGCTGTGCGCACCGCTGGAACGGCTGCTGTGGGCCCGGCTGTCCGTCTTCCGCGGCACCTTCGACGAGGAGTCCGCGAGCGCCGTGTGCGCCGGTGGACCGCTCACCGGACCGGGGGTGCGCACCACGCTGGCCTCGCTGGCCGCCAAATCGGTGCTCACCCGCGAGGGCGCGCGCTACCGCATGCTCGACACGCTGCGCGAGTACGGCCGGATGTGGCTGGCCGAACTCGACGAGACGACGGCGCTCGCGGACCGGCACGCCGCACACTTCGCCGCCTTCGGCCGCCGCGCCGAACTGGGCTGGCTGGGCCCCGAACAGGTCGGCTGGTACGACAGGGTCGCCGAGGCTCACGTCGACCTGTGCACCGCGCTGGACCATCTGCTGGCCACCGACCCGGAGCGGGCCCAGGAACTCAGCGCCTCGATCGGCTTCTTCTGGAACTGCTGCGGCCATCTGCACGAGGCCCGCGACTACGTGGCCCGCGCCCTGGCCGCCCACCAGCGCCCGGGCCCGGCACGCACCCGGGCGCTGTGGGCGCTCGGCGTCGCCGTACTGCTCCAGGGCGATCTGGCGCTGGCCGACTCCCTGGGCCTGGAGTGTTCCCGCGCCGCGCGGGTGTCCGACGACGCGGAGGCGGTACTTCAGGCCGGCTATCTCACCGGTCTCACCCATCTGATGGCCGGCCGCCCGAGGTCCGCGCACACCGTCGCGGAACAGGTGCTCGGCCCCGCGCCGTACACCCCCTTCGCCTCTCCCGGACGGCTGCGCTGCCATCTCGTACAGCTCTTCGCGCTCACCGGCCTGGGCAAGCTCACCGAGGCCCGCGCCGAGGCGAGCGCGCTGCGCCGCGGGTGTGTGCAGCGCGGCGAATACTGGACCCGGTCCTATATCGATTACCAGCTCTCGCTGATCTCGCTGTTCCAGGGCCGGCCCGAGGAGTCGGCGGACCACGCCCGCGCGATGCTCGCGGCCAAGCAGGGCATCGGCGACAAGTTCGGTATCGCGCTCGGCCTGGACCTGCTCGCGGCCGCGGTGGCGGCCCAGGGCCACGGCGCGGCCGCCGCCCGCGTCTACGGGAGCGGCCAGGCCATCTGGCGGACCGTCGGGCACCCGCAGCGCGGCACCCCGGAGCTGCGCGCGGTACGCGAGGAGTGCGAGCAGCGGGCTCGCGCGGCGATCGGCGACGAGGCGTACGCGGACCTCTTCCGGCGGGCCAGCGAGGAGCGGCCCGGGACCTCGCTCGCCCGGATCCTGGCGGGCGACCTGTGACCGGCGCCGGTCACCGGCTCAGGCGGAGGAATCACCGGCCAGCGCGTACAGCAGCTCATAGGCGGTGGTGATCATCCGGCAGGTGCGGCCGCGGCGGGTGGCCAGTGCGACCAGCCCGGTGTGCGACGCCGGGTGGTAGCCGAGGAACGCCTGCTGGCCGAAGGTCGCCCCGACGTGGAAGAGCAACGGCCCGCGCGGAGCCGGATGTTGATACCACGTCAGGGTGTGGGTGTGGCGGTTCCGCCAGCCGCGGCGCAGCAGCGGCACCTGGACGTCGCGCAGCGGCCGGGCCAGCGGCGTGTCGCCGGGGGAGAGGTGCGCCTCAAGGTAGCTGAGCAGATCGGCGGGGGTGGCACGGACCGACCCGGCGGCGACGAAGGCGCCCATGTCGGCGCTGTCCACCGGCGTCACCCCGTTCGTACGGTGGCCGATGGCGTCGGTGCCGGTGGTGCCGGGGCCCAAGGTGGTGTCCGCCAGCCCGAGGGGCCGCAGCACCCGGCCGGTGAGCAGCGCGGGGTAACCGGCGCCCGCGGCCCGGGACATGGCCGGGCCGAGCAGCGCCAGCCCGAAGTTGGAGTACCGCCAGCGGGTGCCGGGACGGTGCCGCGGCCGGGTACGGCCGAAGGTGTGCAGCAGCCGCTCGGTGTCGTAACGGGCATAGCCGTTGGCGTACGGGTGCACCAGCGCGCCGGCGATCAGGTCGGCGGGGATCCGCGGCAGCCCCGAGGTGTGGGTCGCCAGATGCCGCAGGGTGATCAGGCGCGAGTACGGGTGCCGCAGCGGCAGCTCCGGCAGACGGTCGGCGAGCGGATCGTCCAGGGACAGCACATCGGCCCTGGCCAGTTCGGCGAGCAGCAGCACGGTGAAGGTCTTGGACAGCGACCCCAGCTCGTAGCGCAGCGCATGGCGGGGGGTGGGCGGTGCCAGCGCCGAGCCGCCGGTCATCACGGTCCGCCGGCCGTGCCGGGTGACCGCCAGCACGACGTCCGGCGCGTCGATCAGGGTGACCGCGTCCGCGAGACGGTCACCGAGCGCCGGTCCGGGGTCCTCGGGGGTCATCCGACGGCGGACAGGGCCCGGGAGGTGGCCATCGCGGAGGCGAACGCGGCGACCAGGGTGGGGTGGTGGACCAGATCGAAGACCCGCGCCGCGTCGCCCTGCGGCATCCGGCGCTGGATGGGCATCGCGCCGGTGGGCGACTGCGCGGCGGCGTACCGTTCCCACAGCTCCGCGTCGAGCGTGGGCCGCGGCAGGCAGGCGTCGACGACGAGGAGTTCGCCGAGCAGATCCCAGTGTTCGAGGTCCGCCCAGTCCTCCATCCAGGCGGGCAGGTACCGCGTGAGGTAGTCGGCGAGGGCCGACGGGATGCGCTCGGGGGCCTCGCCCCAGTTGGTGAGGTGGAAGACGGTGTGGGTGAGGTCGTAGGCGACGTGCAGCTGCACCGTCCACGGTTCGGGCAGCTGCCCCAGCCAGGTGCGGCCCACGGCCTGGTCGAAGTCGCTGCTGGGCGGCAGACCGAGCTTGCGTTCCGCGTTGAGCACACCGAGCCGCCGGTTGGGCATCATCTCCAGCGCCGTCCAGCTCGTGGTGCGCCGGCAGATCTCCAGCGCGGCCTCCAGTCCCGGGTGGCGGTGGCCGAGTTCGTGGAAGGTCGCATAGACCTCCAGCGGCACCGGGGAGAGCGGCTCGTCGTGCTGGAGCCGGGCCAGCACATTGCCGCCGTCCAGCAGCTCCCGCCAGGCGAAGTCCAGCAGCTGCCCGGCGCGGGCCTTCTGCCGGGACCCGGCCACGCCCTCCCGGAACAGCACCTGCATATTGAGCGCCAGCTCCCCGATGGGCTTGAGCCGCTCGACGACCGCGCCGTTGCTGGCGAGGTCGTCGGGGGTCAGCCGGAAGTGCTCGCGGTGGTCGTCGAGCCAGCTCAGGGCCCGGTCGCCGACAGCGTGCAGCAAGGCGGGGGATGCGGCCGTCACGGTCACGGGGCTGTCTCGCTTTCGCAGGAGGTCCGCCCGCCCGCCGTCGCCGTATCACCGGCCGGGGGACCGGCCTCGGCCTCGTCGGAGGCGATACGGGCGAGGGTGGCGGCGAACGCGGTCACCAGGGTGGAGTGGTAGCAGGCGGTGAACGCCGCGGCCCGGTCGCCGGTGGCCGGCGCGGAACCGATCTCGGGGACGCTGCCGTCGGCCGTCTGGGCGCCGGCCAGCCGCTGCCAGGCATCCGGATCGTACGGGGCGCCGGGCAGGCAGGCCGTCACGGCCAGCAGCTCGCCGGCCAGGTCCCACAGCTCTTCCTCCAGCCAGTTCTCCAGCCAGGAGGGGAGCCACAGCCGCAGATAGCCGGCGAGTTCGGGGGAGAGCCGTTGCCGGTTGCGCCCCCAGTCGGTGAGATGGAAGACGTCATGGGTCACGCCGTACGCCGTCTTGCGGTCCAGCGCCCAGGGCTCCGGCAGTCCGCCGAGGCCGGTCTGTGCCAGGACGGCGCCGAAGTCGGCGTGCTGCCGCAGCCCGATCCGCCGCTCCGCGTTCAGCACGCCGAGCGTACGGGTGTGATCCTCGCGCGCCACCCGCCAGCCACGCAGCCGCGTCGTGGTGTGCACCAGCTCGTCGACCTCGGCATGGCGCAGCCCGGCCTGGGCGAACACCCCGTACAGCTCGACCGGATAGGTGGCGAAGGGCTCACCGCGGATCAGCTCGGCGAACAGCTCGCCGTCGCGGGTCTCGTTCCAGGCGAAGGCGAAGAGCCCGCGGGCCGTCTGCCGGATCTCGTCCCGCGGGTGCAACAGCCCGATCAACTGGGTCAGTTCGGCGAGTTCGCCCAGCGGTTTGAGCGTCAGGTTGGGGTCGGCGTCCGTGGTGACGTTCGGGGGCAGGCGGAAGAAGTCGCGCGCCTCCTCCAGCCACCCCAGGCCGCCCAGGACCATCCGGTCCAGGAGCCCGGGGTCGCCCCGGCCGCCGGTCACCAACCCCGTCCGTGGAATCGTCGGGCGGCCTCGGCATGCAGCGTCACCCGTGGGTCGCCGCCGCCCATCTGGCGGACGAACGCCAGCCCGTTGTCGAGCCCCAGGGTCTGCGGTACGTCGGGCAGCCGGGCCAGCCAACGGCCCAGGCCCGCCGCCTGCAGCCAGTCCCGGCGGCGTACCGCCCGGACGAAACCGCGGGCCAGATCGTCGGTGCGTGCCGACAGCTGCTCGGCGAGGCCGGGCGCCAGCCCGGGCAGCGCGAGCGCGGCAAGCTGCGACACGCGATGGGAGAGCTTCGGCCAGGGGTCGGCCGTGACCCAACCGGCCGCCGCCGCCGGTGGTCGTGGCCAGTGCTGTGCGCTTCCGGGCAGAAACGCGTGCGAGGCCTCGACCAGGCCCCGGTAGGTCCACACCGACACCTCCGAGGCATCGGCTCCCGGCGGATAGGCCGTGAGCGCTTGCCGGACGACCTCCGTGTCGTCCGCGCCGACGGGCGTCCCGAGGCGGTCCATTGCGTACGGTGCGAGCGCATCGGCGCCGAGCACCCGGATGGCGGCCGGAGCCAGTGCATCGCTCTGCCGCAAGATGGCCGACAACGCATAAGGGTCGCCCTCACCCCGCAGGGCGAGGGCGACCCCGGTTGCGGCATCGGCAATCACAGCGCTCAGCGGGACTGCTCCCTGCGTCTGTTCAGCCAACGCTTTCCCCTCAGCCTTAGCGGACGTCAGTCTTGGGCCGGGGGGTGGGCGGCGAGATCAGGAGCAGCGCGGCCAGCAGCAGCGCACCTCCACACTCGCGGGTATCGCGGAAAACGCCGTCGGCCTCGGCGGGTTCAAGCAGTCCCTCGACCTCGGCGGCCAGGGTGGCCGTCTCGACCGGCGCTGTGCGATCCGTAACCATGCGATCAACTCCTTCGACGAATGGGATCTCAGATTCACATCGGCATATTTGCGGCGCAAGGGGAAAGAAGCGACAAACATCAATCTTTCGGGTGGTGGTGATGGCCTCTCAGCGGGTTCCCTGAACGCCAACTGCCTTGTTCCGCACGGCCGGTGGTGTTTCCTCCAGCGCGGCAGGCAGGTGTACGGCGCGTTTGCTCCAAGGAGGACGGAGCCGCACCGATGGGGGATCGGACTGCTCTGTTCGGATGCACCGGGCCCGCAGAGGCCACGCGGCGCGCAGGCGCCGAAGGGAACGGCCCCGGGCCGGAGCGGGAGCACGGCAAGCGGCACCACGGTCCGCACTGGCCGGTCCCCGCGCGGAGAGTTAGATTGGTTGATGTCAAGCAAGTAAATATCCCGGTGGGAGTGAGTGCCCCGTGGGAAGCACTGCTGCTGATTCCGGCGACCGCGCCGCTGCGGGCCCGCGGCCGCGCCCCGCGCCGGGTCCGGGCTACAAATGGGTCGCCCTGTCGAACACGACCCTGGGCGTGCTGATCGCGTCCATCAATATGTCGATCATGCTCATCGCGCTGCCCGACATCTTCCGGGGCATCGGTGTGGACCCGCTGCAGTCCGGAAACACGGGGCTGCTGCTGTGGCTGATCATGAGCTACCTGGTCGTCACCGCCGTGCTGGTGGTCAGCTTCGGCAGGCTCGGCGACATGTACGGCCGGACCCGGATGTACAACCTGGGCTTCGCCGTCTTCACCGTCTTCTCCGTACTGCTGTCGGTGACCTGGCAGCACGGCACGGCCGGCGCCCTCTGGCTGATCGCCATGCGGGTCCTGCAGGGCGTCGGCGGCGCGATGCTGATGGCGAACTCCAACGCGATCCTGACCGACGCCTTCCCCGCCCACCGGCGTGGCCTCGCCCTCGGCCTGAACCAGGTCGCGGGCATCACCGGATCGTTCGTCGGGCTGGTGCTCGGCGGGCTGCTGGGCCCCGTCAACTGGCGGCTGGTCTTTCTGGTGTCGGTGCCGTTCGGGGTGTTCGGCACCGTCTGGGCGTATCTGAAGCTGCGGGACACCGGCATCCGCACCCCGGCCCGGCCCGACTGGTGGGGCAACCTCACCTTCGCGGCCGGCCTGATCGCCCTGCTGGCCGGGATCACCTACGGCATCCAGCCGTACGGCGGACACACCATGGGCTGGAGCAACCCCTCCGTACTCGCCGCGATGGCGGGCGGGGTGCTGCTGCTGGTCGTCTTCTGCGTGGTCGAGACCAAGGTGGCGGCGCCGATGTTCCGGCTCGGGCTGTTCCGGATCCGCGCGTTCACCGCGGGGAACCTCGCCAGCCTGCTCGCCTCGCTCGGCCGCGGCGGCCTGATGTTCATCCTCATCATCTGGCTGCAGGGGATCTGGCTGCCCCGGCACGGCTACGGCTTCACCGAGACACCGCTGTGGGCCGGTATCTACATGCTGCCGCTGACGCTGGGCTTCCTGGTGGCCGGGCCGGTCTCCGGATGGGCGTCGGACCGGTTCGGGGCGCGGACCTTCGCCACCGGCGGGATGCTGCTCGCGGCCGGCACCTTCGTGGCGCTGCAAGCCCTGCCGGTCGACTTCGGCTACCCGGGCTTTGCGCTGATCCTGCTGCTCAACGGCATCGGCATGGGCCTGTTCGCGGCCCCCAACCGGGCCGCCATCATGAACAGCCTGCCGCCCGACCAGCGCGGGGTGGGCGCCGGCATCAGCACCACCTTCCAGAACTCGGCCATGGTGCTGTCCATCGGCATCTTCTTCTCGCTGATGATCGCGGGCCTGGCCGGAACCCTCCCGCGGGCCCTCACCAGCGGTCTGACCGCCCAGGGCGTCCCCGCGGCCGACGCCGTCAAGGTCGCGGCGCTGCCGCCGGTGGGCGTGCTGTTCGCCTCCCTCCTGGGCTACAACCCGATCCGGACCCTCCTCGGGCCGCAGGTGCTGGACCATCTTCCGCCCGGCCGTGCCGCGTACCTGACCGGCCGGGAATTCTTCCCGCAGTTGATCTCCCAGCCGTTCTCCGACGGGCTCGCCGTCGCCTTCGACTTCGCCATCGCCGCCTGTCTGATCGCCGCGGTCGCCTCACTGCTGCGCGGCGGACGGTACGTCCACGACGAGGACCGGTACCGTCACCAAACGGACGGGACACCGGCGCCGGTGACGGTCGCCGTGGCCGAAACGCCCGGGCTCGCCGCCGCTCCCGGCACCGGCACGGCCCCCGGCGCCTCCCCCCACCCGGGTCCGCCCCGGCCCCCGTCCCCGCCGCCCTCCAGGAGCCCGTGATGGAGCAGTCCGACGCCTCGACCGAGCAGCCTTCGCCGCCTGGGACCGAACCGGCGGAGCTGGCCGGGCGGCTGCGCGCGGTGATCCAGCAACTGCTGCCGCTGCTCCGCGGCCAGAGCCGGCACCGCGATCTCACCCCCAGCCGTACGGCCGCCCTCGCGGCCCTCGCCGCCCACGGCCCGCTGCGCATCAGCGACCTCGCCGCGCGGATGAACATCGCGCTGTCCACCACCTCCCGCATGGTGGATCTGCTCGACAGCTTCGGCTGGATCGCCCGCCGCCCCGACCCCGCGGACCAGCGGGCCAGCCTGATCAGCCTCAACGACGACGGGCTGGCGCTGCTGCGTGCCGTACGCCGGGAGACCACCGGCGTGCTCTGCGAACGGATCGACCGGCTGGCCCCCGACCGGCAGCGGCTGCTGCAGGAGGCGCTCCCCGCGCTGGAGGAGCTGGTGGAGGGGAGCAGCCCTTAGGGGGTGTGACGACCCCTTAGAGTGCCAGCGTGCCGACATACAGCATTGGTCAGGCAGCTGGGCTGCTGGGCGTGAGTTCGGAGACCGTCCGCCGCTGGGCCGATGGCGGGCAGTTGGGGATGGACCGGGACGGCGTGGGAAACCGTGTGATCGACGGGGTGAGCCTGGCGGCGTTCGCCAAGGAGCGCGCCGAGGGCCTGCATCCGGTGCCGGGCGATGTGCTGACCTCGGTACGGAACTCCTTCGCCGGGATCGTCACCAAGGTGACCCTCGACGATGTGATCGCCCAGGTCGAGATCCAGTCCGGGCCGCACCGGCTGGTGTCCGTGGTCAGCCGGGAGGCGGTCGAGGAACTGGGGATCGAGGTCGGGGTGCGGGCCACCGCCCGGGTGAAGTCCACCAATGTGCACATCGACCGGGCGGGCGACCGGAGTTGAGCGGTGCTTCCGGCCGGTCCCCGGCGCCCGCGGCCGGCCCCGGCGTCCCTCAGCGGCAGAGCAGCGCCGCCTGCAGATCCAGCTTGTGATCGAGCCGGGACAGATCGCGGCCGGTGAGCGTCTCGATGCGCTGGATGCGGTAGTGCACCGTGTTCACATGCAGATGCAGCGTCTCGGCGGTCCGCGCCCATGACCCGTGGTGGGCGAGGAAGGCCTCCAGCGTCTCCAGGAGCATCCGGTGCGAGGCGCTTCCGGCGCGGCCCGGGGCAGTCGGTCGGCCGCAACCTGGGCGCCCCGGCCGGGCCGCTGGTCGTCACCGGCACCGCTCGCTACACCTTCGACATCGAGGTGGAGGGGCTGCTGCACATGAAGCTGCTGCGCTCCCCGCACCCGCACGCCCGGATCGTCCGCATCGACACCGCCGACGCCTTGCGCGTGCCCGGCGTACACGCCGTCTTCACCCACCACGACGCCCCCCAGCGGCTGTTCTCCACGGCCCGTCACGAGCACCCCACCGAGGACCCCGACGACACCCGGGTGCTGGACGACGTGGTCCGGTTCGTCGGGCAGCGGGTGGCGGCCGTGGTCGCCGACAGTGAGGGGGCGGCCGAGGAGGGCTGCCGCCGCATCGCCGTGGAGTACGAGGTGCTGCCTTACGTCCTCGACCCCGAGGAGGCGATGCGGCCCGGGGCCCCGGTGATCCACCCCAAGGGTCCCGAGACACGGATCGCGCGGGCGGAGAACAACGTCGTCGGCGAGGTGCACGGAGAGACCGGCAGCGTGGAGGAGGGCTTCGCGGACGCCGACCTCGTTCACGAGGACACCTTCCGCACCCAGCGGGTGCAGCACGCCAGCCTGGAAACGCACGGGGCGGTCGCCTACTTCGAGGAGAACGAGGGGGGCGGGGAGCGGATCGTGGTGCGGTCCAGCACCCAGGTGCCGTTCCTGACCCGACGCGCCCTGTGCGCGCTCTACGACCTGCCGGAAGACCGGGTCAGGGTGGTCGCGGGCCGGGTCGGCGGCGGCTTCGGCGGCAAGCAGGAGATGCTGGCCGAGGACATCGTGGTGCTGGCCGCGATGCGGCTGAAGCGGCCGGTGAAGCTGGAGTTCACCCGTGCCGAGCAGTTCTTCGGCGCCACCACCCGGCACCCCTTCACCGTCGGCATCAAGGCGGGCGCGAAGCGGGACGGCACCCTCACCGCCCTCCAGCTCCGGGTGGTCTCCAACACCGGCGCGTACGGCAACCACGGCCCCGCCGTGATGTTCCACAGCGTCGGCGAATCGATGGCCGTGTACCGCGCGCCGCACAAGAAGGTGAATGCCTTCTCCGTCTACACCAACTGCGTCCCGGCCGGGGCCTTCCGCGGCTACGGGCTGGGGCAGGTGACCTTCGCGGTGGAGTCGGTGATGGACGAGCTCGCCCGACGGCTCGGCATCGATCCGCTGGTCTTCCGGGAGCGCAACATCATCGGCCCCGGCGAGCCCATGATCAGCCCCGGCGGTGAGGAGGAGGACCTGCACATCGCCAGCTACGGCCTCGACCAGTGCCTCCAGGTCGTCCGCCGTGCCCTCGCCGAGGACCACAGCGCCGCCGAGGCACCGGAAGGCTGGCTGGTCGGACAGGGCACCGCGATGTCGATGGTCGCCACCGGTCCGCCCGGCGGGCACTTCGCCGATGCGACGGTGACGCTGCTGGAGGACGGCACGTACGACATGGCGGTGGGCACGGCGGAGTTCGGCAACGGCACCACCACCGTGCACCAGCAGATCACCGCCGGGGCGCTGGGCACCACCGCGGACCGCATCGCCATCCGGCAGTCCGACACCGATGTGGTCCGGCACGACACCGGCGCCTTCGGCTCGGCCGGGACGGTGGTGGCCGGCAAGGCCGTGATGCAGGCGGCCAACGGTCTGGCCGAGCGGATTCTGACCTTCGCCGCGGAGCACGCCAGGACCCCGCGGAGCCGGTGCCGGCTGCTGGCGGACGCGGTGGAGTGCGACGGGCGGCCGGTGTCGCTCAAGGAACTCCACGAGGCCGCGCACGACAAGGGCGTGCCGCTGACGGCCGACGGGCACTGGGGCGGCTCGCCCCGCTCGGTGGCGTTCAACGCCCAGTGGTTCCGGATCGCCGTCGACCCCGGTACCGGCGAGATCAAGATCCTGCGCAGCGTGCACTCGGCCGACGCGGGCAAGGTCATGAACCCCCTGCAGTGCCGGGGCCAGGTCGAGGGCGGGGTCGCCCAGGCGCTCGGCGCGACGCTCTTCGAGCAGGTCCTCGTCGATGACGGCGGCAAGGTCCTCACCCCCGCGTTCCGCCGCTACCGGCTGCCGGCCTACGCCGATGTACCGCGCACCGAGGTGCACTTCATGCAGACCTCGGACGCCATCGGACCGCTGGGCGCCAAGTCGATGAGCGAGAGCCCCTTCAACCCCGTGGCACCCGCCTTCGCCAACGCCCTGCGCGATGCCACCGGGGTGCGGTTCACGGAGCTTCCGCTGCTGCGCGACCGGGTGTGGCTGGCTCTTGAGGAGCACCGTGCGGGCGGTGAGGTGCCGGGCCGGCCGACCGGGCGGCATCCGTCCCGCGAGGGTTCGGTGTGAGGCGGACCGTACGGCGACGGACCGCGCCCGGCAGGATCTCGCCTCCGGACATGCCGCCCGCATGGCGCCCTTTGCCTCACATCAGCGAGGTAAAGATGCGGAGATGGCTCGCATCCGTGGTTCAGGGGCGGGCCGGTCGGGCATCACAGGGAGGCAGCCGCCGCGCGGATCGCCTCAAGGGGGTCTCGAATGAGCCGACTCGGCCCGCCGTCCCGCACCACCGCCGTACGCCCGACGCCCGAGGATGTCGTACCTCCCGACCCCCGGCGCTTCCTGATCCGCGGTCAGCTGCGGCGTCCGCTCGCGCTGACCGTCGCGGAGCTGCGGGAGCGGTGGCCGCAGCGGCGGGGGGGGGCCGAGGTGGTCTTCGACTGCGCCACGAACGGGCCGCAGCACCACACCTTCGAGGGGCCGCTGCTGCGGGAGGTCATCGACGCGGCGGGACCGGCCTTCGATGCCCGGCGGCGCAAGGACCGCTCCCGCTACGTACTGGCGGTCGCCGGCCGGGACGGGCACCACACGGTGCTGTCCTGGGCGGAGCTCGACGCCGACTTCGGCGATGCGCCGATCCTGCTGGCCACGGCCATGGACGGGCGGGCGCTCGACGCGGCGGGCAGCCAGCTCGTGGTCCCGTCCGACCGCTGCGGGGCTCGCTACATCAGCGCCATCACCGGCATCTGGTTCGGGACCTGCGCTCCGCCCGAGGCGGAGGGGGGCCGGTCCGGCGGGCCGGGGCCGGCCGCGTCCTGACCACCGCCGGAAGGTCCGAAGTCCCCCATGGTCCGGGGGACTTCGGCGGCGGACCGCGCTCAGACAGCGGCGAGCGCGACCTCGGTCGACTTGACCAGCGCCGTGACCTCGGCACCGGCGGCCAGGCGCAGGTCCTCGACCGCGTCCTTGGTGATCGCGGCGGTCAGCTCCCCGCCCGCGACGGCGACCTTGACGCCGGCCATCGCGCCGCCGGTGGTGACATCGGTGACGGTGCCGGGGATCCGGTTACGGATGCTGAGGCCCTCCACCGCGCCGGTGGTGAGCGCGACCTCGGTGGACTTGATCAGCGTGCGCACCGCGGAGCCCTCCTCGATGCCCAGCTCCTTCACCGCCTCCAGGGTGATCGCGGCGGTGATCTCCTGGCCGCCGTCCAGACGCACCTTGACGGTCGCCATGACCTCGCCGGGGGTGACGGAGAGAACGGTGCCGGAAATCTGGTTACGGATGCTCAGGCTCATGGAAATGCCTCACCGGGGGAGTGGAAAGCCGAGGATGGAATGTCGCGTTTTCCCTGCTCTGTCATCTGCAGCCTAGCCACACTCCACGCGGTCGGCCGGGCGTGCGGGGCAGGCGTCAGGGGGAAAGGCGAATGTGTCCGGCGCGGCGGAGGCGGGGGGATTCGCTTTCGGTATTCGGGGCTGCGGCGGGCCGGGCGGCGGCCTTTCGTCCCTTCCTCCAGGGCACCTGGCATCTGCCGTATAGCTTCGACTGATGAATTGCAAATGCGAGCCGATACTGCATATCTTGTCGCACATGCAGTCCTATACGATCGGCCAGGCGGCGCGGCTGCTGGGCGTCAGCCCGGACACCGCCCGCCGCTGGGCGGACGCCGGCAAGGTCGCGACCCATCGCGACGACGGCGGCCGCCGCCTCATCGACGGCCGCGATCTGGCCGCCTTCTCCATTGAGGTGGCGCAGAGCGGCACCGGTGAGGACGACGCCTCGTACACCTCCGCACGCAATGCCTTCCCGGGCATCGTCACCGCCGTCAAGCTCGGCGATGTCGCCGCCCAGGTCGAGATCCAGGCCGGCCCGCACCGCCTGGTGTCCCTGCTGACCCGGGAAGCGGTGGAGGAACTGGGCCTGGAGGTCGGCATGCAGGCCACCGCCCGCGTGAAGTCCACCAGTGTGCACATCGACCGCACCTGACCCACCGCGGTAGCACCACAGCCGATACGCAACCACCGTCCCCCACCGGCCGGCTGCCTCACACCAGCGGCGTCGCCCGTCCACGGCGCGGCTTTTCCCATCCGCTCGGACGACACCCGTCGTCCCGCGTTCCAAGGAGTCCCGCCCCATGTCCCAGCTCTTCACCGGGCGCCGCGCCGCCGCCGCGATCGTGACCGCCGCCCTCCTCGTACCGCTCGCCGCCTGCGGCAGCAACGACGACGGCAAGAAGGAGGGGGGCGCCGAGAAGTCCGGCAGCAGTTCCGCCCCGAAGGCGGACCTCACCGTGCTCGCCGCCTCGTCGCTGACCGATGTCTTCAAGAAGGCCGGTGCGGTGTACGAGAAGGAGCACCCCGGCACCAAGGTGAACTTCTCCTTCGCCGGTTCGCAGGAACTGGCCGCCCAGGTCAAGGAGGGCGCCCCCGCCGATGCCGTGGTCACCGCCGACACCAAGACCATGGACGGACTGAAGGCCGACGTCGGTACGCCCACCGTCATCGCCAAGAACCGCCTGGTCATCGCGACCGGAGAGGGCAATCCGAAGAAGATCGACAACCTCAAGGCGCTCACCGACAGCAAGCTGAAGGTCGTCCTCGCCGCCTCCGAGGTGCCGGTCGGCCGCTACGGCAAGCAGGTCCTGGACTCCCAGAAGCTGAAGGTCAAGCCGGTCTCGCAGGAGCCCAACGTCCGCGCGGTGCTCAGCAAGGTCGAGCTCGGCGAGGCCGATGCCGGCCTCGTCTACAAGACGGACGCCGCCACCGCACCGAAGAAGGTCGACGCCGTCGACATCCCCGACGCCCAGAACGCCGTCGCCTCCTACCCGGCCGCGACCCTGAAGGCCTCTCAGCACACGGCTGCCGCGGCCGCCTTCGTGAAGTGGCTGAGCACCCCCGAGGCGCAGAAGCTCCTGCAGCAGGCCGGCTTCCAGAAGCCGTGACCCGGCGCGGCGCACACGGACCGGCCGGCTCGGGGAGCGGTCCGGACCGTGCGCGTCGCCGTACACCGGCCCGGCCCGCCCCGATCCCAGGAACCCGATGAGACGCCCCCGCACCCTCGCCCGGCCCCCAGGCAGGTTCCGCGCGCCCGGCAGCCGGACCCCCGTCGCGCTGGCCGTGCCCGCGCTGGTCGCCATCGCGTTCCTGCTGATGCCGCTGGCCGGCATCCTCGCCCGCACCACCTGGAGCGACCTCGGCACCCATCTGACCAGCCCGGGCGTCCTGCAGGCGCTCCGGCTGTCGCTGCTGGTTTCGTTCTGCGCGCTGGGGCTCTCGCTGCTGCTGGGGGTACCGCTGGCCTGGCTGCTGGCCCGGGTCAGCTTCCCCGGCAAGGCGCTGGTCCGCTCGCTGGTGCTGCTGCCGATGGTGCTGCCGCCGACGGTCGGCGGTGTCGCACTGCTCCTCGGCTTCGGCCGCCGTGGACTGCTCGGCCCCTGGCTGGAGGACACCTTCGGCATCGTGCTGCCGTTCCACACCTCCGGCGCGGTGGTCGCCGCCACCTTCGTCGCGATGCCGTTCCTCGTCATCAGCCTGGAGGGCACGCTCGCCGGACTGCGCCCGAGGTACGAGGAGACCGCCGCCTCCCTCGGCGCCTCTCCCGTACGGGTCTTCCGCACCGTCACCCTCCCCATGGTCGCCCCCGGCCTCGCCGCCGGCGCCGCGCTGACCTGGGCCCGCGCGCTCGGTGAATTCGGCGCGACGATCACCTTCGCCGGCAATCTGCCCGGCACCACCCAGACCCTGCCGCTCCAGGTCTATCTGCTGCTCCAGGGCTCCCCGGAGGCCGCCACCTCGGTCTCGCTGCTGCTGCTCGTCATCGCCATGGGCGTGCTGATCTGTCTGCGCGGCCGCTGGACCGGCGCCACCACCGCCCGCGCCGCCCGCGCCGTGCCTGCCACCGACGACACCGACCTGGCGTCGCCGCCCGCCACCCGCATCGAGGAGCCCGTCACGACGCCGACGGCGCCCCGGGAACGCTGGCCGCTGCACGCCGACGTCACCGGCTTCAACCAGCTGACCCTGGACGCCGATCCGGGCACCACCATCGCCGTCGTCGGCCCCAACGGCGCCGGCAAGACCACCCTGCTGCGTGCCCTGCTCGGCCTCACCCCGCGCGCCCGCGCCACGCTGCGCCTCGGCGACACCGACGTCACCACGTTGCCCCCGCACCGGCGCGGCGTCGCCTGGGTCCCCCAGGACGGCGCGCTCTTCCCGCACCTGACGGCCCTGAGCAACACCGCCTACGGGCTGCGCGCCCATGGCACTCCTCGTGCCGAGGCCCGCCGCGCGGCACAGCTCTGGCTCGACCGGCTCGGCGTCGGCCCGCTCGCGCACCGCAAGCCCGCCCAGCTCTCCGGAGGTCAGAACCAACGGGTGGCCCTGGCAAGGGCGTTGGCCGCCAGCCCCCGCCTGCTGCTGCTCGACGAACCGCTCGCCGCGCTCGACCAGACCACCCGCGCCCATGTGCGGCACACCCTGCGCGGCCATCTCGCCGGCTTCGGCGGCGTCTGTCTGATCGTCACCCATGACCCCGTCGAGGCGGTCTCACTCGCCGACCGGGTCCTCGTCCTCGACGACGGCCGCGCCCTCCAGGACGCCCCGCCCGCCGAGGTCACCCGGCACCCCCGCTCGCCCTGGGTGGCCCGGATGCTCGGCCGTAACGCCTGGCCGGCCATCGCCACCGGCGACGGCCTCGCCCTCACCGACGGCGGTCGTCTCGTCGCCGCCGACCGGCTCCCCGACGGCGCCCGGGCGCTGGCGATCATCGCCCCCGAGGCCGTGTCCCTGCACCTCGACAAGCCCACGGGCAGCCCCCGCAACGTCTGGCCGGGCACCGTCCGGGAAATCACCTCGGCGGGCAGCCGGCTGCGGATCCTCGTCACCTCGCCCGAGGCCCCCGACCTGGTGGCCGAAATCACCCCGTCGGCGGCCCTCGAACTCGGCCTCGCGGACGGCGTGTCCGTGTGGACCAGCGTCAAAGCCACCGAGGTCTCCCTGGTGACGCTCTGAGCGTCACCAGGGCCCGGTATCAGTGCGCCGTGGCCGCCGGCTCCAGGACGAACACCGGGATCTGGCGGTCCGTCCTCTTCTGGTAGTCGTCGTAATCGGGGTACGCCGCGACCGCGCGGCCCCACCACTCGGCCTTCTCCTCGCCCGTGACCTCACGGGCCGTCATGTCCTGGCGCACCGGGCCGTCCTGCAGCTCCACCCGCGGGTCGGCCACGAGGTTGTGGTACCAGACGGGGTGCCGGGGTGCGCCGCCCATGGAGGCCACCACGGCGTACGTCCCGTCGTGCTCCACCCGCATCAGCGGGCTCTTGCGGATCTTTCCGCTCTTCGCGCCCCGGGTGGTGAGGACCACGACCGGCAGTTCCCGGATCGTCGTGCCTTCCGTACCGCCGGAGCCCTCGTACTGCTCGACCTGATCGCGTACCCACTGCTCCGGGCTCGGCTCGTACTCACCCTGAAGAGGCATGGTGTCCGTCCCCTCGACGACGACAAGCGTGGTCGGCCGCATCCGGGCATCCGTGCAGCCACGGCCGACATGACCTTCGCTGAACAACCGCAGCGGGGGTAATCTTCCCGGCTCCGCCGCCCGGCCGCCCGGTGCGGTCCGGCGGACGGGTGACACCGCGCCGGCCACCGGCGGCTGCCCGGTCGCCTCCTGGCGGAGGCCGGAACAGCCGGATCCGGTGGCCGGCGCGCTCGGTCGGTTCCGGGCCGCACAACGGCAGGTCCGGTGGGCGGCCCGGTCGTCAGGACACCAGCTCCGCCGCCCGCAGGCTACGGCGGTGCTGTTCGGCCCAGTTCGTCAGCGCGGCGCCACAGGCGTGGTCGAGATGGCGCAGCCCGCTCAGGTCGAGCTCCACATCCCGGTCGGCGGGCAGCGCTTCGAGCTGGTCGAGGATCTTGGGCAGCCGCAGGAAGGTGGCGTTGCCGACGGCACGTACCCGCACCGGCTCGTCCCCGTCCTCCGGGGTGTGGATGTCGAGGTGGACATGGGAGGTCTCCCAGGCCGTTTTCGCGACCGCCATCAGCAGGCCGATGAGGACGCCCTCGAACATATTGACCGTCACGATCGCGAGGGCGGTGACCAGGAGCACCACGGCCTCACCGCGGTGTTCGCGCCACAGCGGCCGCAGATCGCGCAGCGGGATGAGCTTCCCGCCCGAATGGACCAGTACGCCCGCCAGCGCGGCCACCGGCACCACACCCAGCGCGGCCGGGAACGCCGCGGCGAACACCAGCAGCCACACACCGTGCAGCACCCGCGAGACCTTGGTCCGCGCGCCCGCCTGGACATTGGCCGCGCTACGGACGATGACGGCGGTCATCGGCAGGGCACCGAGGATGCCGCAGACGGCGTTGCCCGCGCCCTGGGCCATCAGCTCCTTGTCGTAGTCCGTGCGCGGCCCGTCGTGCAGCCGGTCGACCGCGGCGGCGCTGAAGAGGGACTCGGCCGACGCGATCAGCGCGAAGGCGAGGACCGTGCCGAGCACACCGATCTCGGTGAGCCGGCCGAGGTCGGCGAGGCCGGGCGGCTGGATCGCGTCCAGCAGTCCGTTGACCTCGACGCGTGCGACGGGCAGATCCAGTGCCCACACCGTGCAGGTGGCGAGCGCCACCGCGGCCAGCGGTGCGGGCAGGATCCGCGCGGCGCGCCGCCAGCGCGGCCACAGCACCAGAACGGCGATGGTGCCGGCACCGATGGCAAGCGCGGCCAGAGCCGTCCCCGACCCCGCGGTGGCGGTCACCAGTCCGGGCATACCGCCGAGGTTGGCGAGTCCGCTGCCCGGCGCCTTGGCGTCCGCGAGGGCGTAGAGCTGTCCGGCGATCAGGACCAGGCCGATGCCGGCCAGCATGCCCTGGACCACGGCGACCGAAATCGCCCGGAACCAACGCCCCAACTTCAGGGCGCCCATGGCAAGTTGCAGTGCGCCGGCCGCCAGTACCAGCGCGCCGAGCGCGCCGATGCCGTACTCCTTGACGGCTTCGAAGACCAGCACCGTCAGACCGGCGGCGGGCCCGCTGACCTGAAGGCTGCTGCCCGGGAGCAGGCCGGTGAGCAGTCCGCCGACCACGCCGGTGACGAGCCCCAGCTCGGCCGGGACCCCGGAGGCGACGGCCACCCCGACACACAGCGGGACGGCCACGAGAAACACGACGAGGGAGGCGGTGAAGTCCGCCCGGAAGGAGGTGAATCGCTTCATGAGGTGCAGGCCCGCCTTCACAGAGGGAGGAACAGGTCGGAAGCCGGGTGGTGCGCGGCCACCATGCCGGTGTGCACTTCGTAGAACCACCCGTGCAGATTCACCTCGCCGGCGGCCAGCCGCTCCTGTACACAGGGGTAGCCGCGCAGCCGGTCGAGTTGTTCGCGCACATGCTGCTGGACCGCGGCGGCGACCGTCGGCTCCTCGTCCCTGGGCAGTTCGTCGGACAGTTGCTGCGCCAGCCAGTCCCGTACGGCGGGGGCGCCGGCCAGGTCCTCACCGCGGGCCTTGGCGCCGACCGCGCCGCAGTGCGAATGACCGCACACCACGATGTCGGCCACGCCGAGGACGCGCATCGCGTACTCGATGGTGGCCGCTTCCGCGCAGGCCGCCATGTCCTCGCGGTAGACCGGTACGGCGTTGCCGGCCGTCCGCAGTTCGAAGAGTTCGCCGGGCCGCGCCCCGGTGATCAGGGACGGGACAACCCGCGAGTCTGAGCAGGTGATGAACAGGGCGAGGGGGGACTGTCCGGCCGCGAGCCGGCCGTAGGTCTCCTGTTCGTCCCGCCGGTCGGCGATACGGGCCGTCAGGCCCCGGGCATGCTGGATGAAGGTCTCCATGAGGAGGTCTCCTGCTGATGAGTGGTGCCACTGTGGGGTGGTGGCGGAAACGTGCATGGTGCGGGGGTGGGGCAGGCCACCACGCCGCTCTCAGCAGCGGAAGACGCAGTGCAGGACGGGGATTCCGGCCGGTCTGGACGCGGCCTTGGTGGAGCTGCCGGCCGACGGGACACCGGATGCCTGCGTCCCGGCGGGTGCCACGGCGCCCGCGCTGAACGGCGGTAGCGGCCGGCCGGTGTGCTGGGGAACGCCCACGGAGGTCCGGGCGGTGCGCCGGGGCTGGCCGCGCTCGGCCTCGCGCTTGGTCTTTTCCTCGTTGGTGTCGTAGCCGGGCTTGGCGGCCGGCGGGGCGCTCGCGGATTTCGCGGCGGACGAGGCGGTGAACGCGGCCTTCGCCGCACCGGGCGCCGTCGCCACTCCGCCCAGCAGGAACGCCAGGACCACCAGCAGGGCGGTCAGCGACATACGGCACAGGCGCAGCACGGTGATGCCCGGTACGCAGCTGTCCTTCCGCATCATCGCCCCCCGTGGTTCGTCCGCACGACTCCACCTTGCCCTCACAGTGCAGCATCCAGGTTTCGGGCGGGATAACGAGAAATGACGCCAAGTTTCAAGATTTCCCGGAATGGGTGCCGGGACCATCCGTCCGGCGAAGGGGTGTTCATGCCTGCTCCGTTTCCGCAGGGGCAGCCGCGGGTGCGGTGACGGTGTGCGGCCGGCGGGCCGCCCATGCGAGGACGGGCACGACGGCCAGCGCGAGGATCCCGCCGGCCAGCGCCAGCGTCGGGTAGCCGCCGAGGACGACGACCAGACCCGAGGACATGCCCCCGGCGGCACCCGCGAGGGCGATGCCGACGTCCACCAGCCCCTGCGCCGACGCGCGGCGGGCGGGCGGCAGCGCGTCGGTGACCAGGGCGGTGCCGCTGACCAGCCCGAGGTTCCAGCCGATGCCGAGCAGTACCAGTGCCGTGGCGAGCGCGGGAACGGAGTGCGGTGCCGTGGCGGCGACCGCCCCGGCGGCCAGCAGGACCGGACCGGACGCGCCGGCGACCCACCGCCGGCCGACCCGGTCGACCAGCAGACCGGTGAGTGGGGAGGGCAGAAACATCGCTCCGACATGGAGGGCGATGACCCAGCCGGCCGCCTGCGTGCCATGGCCGTGCGCCCGCATGTGTACGGGCGTCATCGTCATGATGGCGATCATCACGAGCTGGGTGAGGACCATGACCGTGGTCCCGGTGACCACCCCGCGCCGGTCCGGCCGGGCATCCGGCAGTCCGCCGGCCTCGTCCGCGGCGCTCTCTGCCGCCACCTCGGCCCGTGCCGCGGCCAGTTTCTCGGCCAGCCGCAGCGGATCGGGCCGCAGCAGACCGGCCAGGACCACCGAGGCCGCCCCGAACGCGGCGACGGCCAGCAGAAACGGCCCGGCGAGACGGGGGATGCCCCAGGAGTGCGCGACCTCTCCCGTCAGCGTCACCAGGTTGGGGCCGATCACCGCGCCGAGCGTGGTGGCGAAGAGCACGGTGCTCACGGCCCGTCCGCGCCGTGCGGGCGAGGCCAGATCCGCACCGGCGTATCGCGCCATCAGATTCGTCGCGGTACCGGCTCCGTAGACCACCAGGGCCACGAACAGCAGCACCGCACTGCCGAGGGCGGCCGCCAGCACGACCCCGAGGCTGCCGAGCGCCCCGACGGCGTACCCGAGCGCAAGACCGGGGCGCCGGCCGCGGCGCCGGCAGATCTGGCCGATGCCGACGGCGCCGAGCGCGGCCCCGGCGGTGAACAGCGCACTGGGCACGCCCGCCAGGCCGGTCGAGCCGAGCATCTCTTCGGCGAGCAGCGCACCGACGGTGATCCCCGCGGCGAGGCCCGCGCCGCTGAGGATCTGGGAGAGGACCAGGACAGCCAGGATCCGCCGCTGTTCCGGCGCCTCGCCCTCGGCCGGGGCGGTGTGGTGAGCCCTCATGATTCCTTCCGTTCGAGCCGTCGGTCGCTATGCGGTCGTCATCGGTTCCAGCGCCGCGATCTCCGCGAGCGACAGCCCCATCTGCTCGTGCAGGAAGCGCACGATGGTCCAGTGCGGCAGCGCACCCTCGTCGAACGGGCCGAATTCCCGGCAGTACAACGGAATCCAGCGCAGCGCCTCTTCGAGTGCCTGCTCGCGGCCCGGCTCCTGCTGGTACTCCTCGTAGGCGATGCTGCGGTGTTCGATGAAGAAGTGTCCCGGCAGCCGTTCCTCGCACAGCGCCCGGTATTCGCGGGTCTGCAGGATGAGGTAGTGCCAGATCTCGTCGATGTCCTGCTCGACGGGCAGGAACAGACCGCCGAGCCGGTCGTGGTGCCGGGAGACGAGGTAGAGATAGCGCAGACACTCGGTGACCTGGCGCTCCACGAACTCCCGCGGCGCGGCGCTCCGGTCGTCGAAATGCGTCACCACCTCGGTTCGCAGCGCGTCACCGAGCAGGTCTTCGAGCGCGTCGGGGGATACCCGCGGCAAGGTGGTCATGCTTCTCCTGTCCGGGTGGGGAAGACGTCCCGGGTGGGTCAGAGGCCGGTCGTGAGCCAGGCGTACTTTCCCGACTTCCCGATCGGGATATGCGGACGGTGCGCGAGCCGGCAGCGCCGCCCGGTCAGTTCACCGATGCTTTCCTCCAGCGCAGCGGCCTCCGTGGGGTCGACGGGTGCGCCGCCGAACGTCGTGTACACCAGCCGCGCCCCGGAGTCGCCGGTCAGCTGCAACTGGTACACGAAGACGTGTGAGGACGTCTCGCTGATGCACCGGTCGAGGTCGCCCTGGGCGACGGGCCCGTGCGGAGTGCTGAGCAACTCCTTGTGACGACCGCAGAATTGGGAGATCCTGCCGGGGTCCGGGGTGCCGTCCAGGGTGCGTACGCAGTCGCCCGAGCGGTACCGGACCAGCGGCATATAGGGATTGCGCACACTGGTGACGATGAGCTGGTAGATCGTGCTGCCGTCGGCGACCGGGTGGAGTTCGACGCTCATTTTGTCGAGATGCGGCCAGTAGCTGCCGCGGCGGTCGCTGAAGTAGAGATAGCCGAGCTCGGTGCTGCCGAACAGGTCGATGACCGGGCAGGCGAAGTGCCGGTGCAGAAAACGCCGGACGTTCACCGGGGTGTATTCGTAGGCGTGGATGATGCTGGCGGGCGGCGGGAAGTCGTCCCACAGCCCCCACTCGGTGACCTTCCGCAGCAGATGCGCCAGGTGATATCCGGAGCAGTCGAGGTGGTACCAGCCGCGCGGGTGCGCTCGCGCGGCGGCCCGGATCTCCTGGAGCATCCGCACCACCTCGTCGCGCTCCCACAGCGCCGGGTCGAGCCGCAGATTGAGATAGCAGGTACGCGAATCGAGCCGCCGGTCCGCGGGGGCGGGCACGGGCTCGGGCGCGGTACCGCGCCGCGCGGCATTGACCCGCGCCACATGTTCCGTCGCCAGCACCGTGGTCAGCGAGACCCGCCGGCAGCCCGATGCCCAGGTGTCGGCGATATCGGGGTGTTCGCCCCACAGCCGGTAGTAGGAGTGCAGCAGGAAGTACGGGGGCCGGATGATCTGCATCCGGGCGTGGTGGGTGCCGGTGGAGAGGACGAACTCCGCTTCTCCGGATTCGAGCGCCGTGGCCAGCCGGGGCGTCATCCAGTTGTCGGGGAAGCCGCGCGCGATCTCCGGCTTGTCGAGCAGGGGGAAGTGGCCCTTCGCCAGCGACTCGCGGTAGATCGGAATGTCGCGGATCTGCTCGATGACCTCGGCGGTCGGCTGACCATCCATGGATTCCTCGTCCTTGGTCGGAATGCGGTGCCCGCACGGGAATTCGGGGTGCGGGGCACGGGACGGGCCGGTGGCCGGGACCGGGACGGGGCCCGTTCCCGGTGTTCGCCGGCCCGTTCCGGGCCCCTGAGGGCGCGAGGGTCAGGAGATACAGCCGGCCTTGGGCGCGGCGCTGATGCAGCCCGACTTCGGTGCCGCGCTGATGCAGCCGTCCTTCGCCGCCAGCTGTGCGGAGTTGGCGGCGAGCCAGTTCCGCCAGACCTGGTCCTGGGACATCTTCTTGATGAGCTGCTCCATGGGAACCTCCGATGAGAGTGCGGAAGACGAACTGGGCATACGGCGCTGACCTGCGCTGATGCCGCACCATCGAAGGTAAAAGTATGACCAAGTGAATGTCAATTAACGGCAATGTCGCGGTCTGGGGAAGCATGCCGGGCGCGCCAACTTTGGCGGGATACCGTCGAGATGATCTACAACCGGAACTAAGTGACGGCCTGTCAGTCGGCGCCCTGGCGGTCATTGGGCCGCACGGCGGCCGTCGATCGGGTGACCCGTAGCGCGGGTCCGGCGCCGGACGGCCGCCCGTGGGGAACGATCACGACCAGTTACCGCTGACCGGTTCCAGCTCCAGGGGAGTCCGCTGTGCGCATTCTGCTCATCGCCGGCGCGTTCAACAGCCTGACGCAGCGCGTATACGCGGAACTCGGCGAGCGAGGGCACCACGTCAGTCTGGAGCTGGTGACACGGGAGACGCCGCTTCCCGAGGTCGCACGCCGTCATGGCCCGGACCTGATCGTGGCACCGATGCTCAAGACGGCCGTACCCCGCGAGGTGTGGTCGGCGTGCACGTGCCTGATCGTGCACCCCGGCCCCGTCGGTGACCGCGGCCCGTCGTCGGTGGACTGGGCGGTGCACCTGGGCGCCGGCCGGTGGGGGGCCACGGTCCTGCAGGCCAATGACGAGATGGACGCCGGCGACATCTGGGCCGCGGCCGACTGCCCCGTCCCCGACGTGGGCAAGAGCGACCTCTACCGCAACGAGATCGCCGATGCCGCGATCGAGGCGGTCCTGTCGGCCGTCGCACGGGTGGCGTCCGGCACCCACCGGCCGCAGCCGCAGGCCGCCCTGCCCGACGCCGCGAAACCCGGTCGCCCCCGGCCGCCCTTCCGCCAGGACCTGCGCCGGATCGACTGGCGGTCCGACCCCACCGACACCGTCGTACGCAAGCTGCGCGCCGCCGACTCGCAGCCCGGCGTACGCGATGAACTCCTCGGGGAAAGCTGGCATTTGCACGGCGGCCACCCCGAGGACACCCTGACGGGCCGGCCCGGTGAGCTGCTCGCCACCCGATGCGGCGCGATCTGCCGGGCGACCGTCGACGGCGCGGTATGGATCCCGGAACTGCGGGCGCCCCGCGCGCCGGGGGAGCCCGGCACTCCCAAGCTGCCCGCCACCCTGGCACTGGGGGACCGCCTCCCGCCGCTCCCGGAGGTCCCGGCCCCGCTCGACCCCGGCGAGGGTCCCCGCACCTGGTCCGACATCCGCTACCGCGAGGACGGCCCGGCCGGTTTCCTGGAGTTCTCCTTCCCCGGCGGCGCGATGAGCACCGGCCACTGCAGGCGCCTGCTCGCCGCCTACCGCCACGCCTGCGCCCGGCCGACCTCCGTGCTGGTCCTCGGCGGCCGCCGGGACTTCTTCTCCAACGGCATCCATCTCCATGTCATCGAGGCCGCCGCCGACCCCGCCGAGGAGTCCTGGGCCAACATCAACGCCATGGACGACCTGGTGCACGCCGTCCTGACCACCACCGACCGGCTGGTGGTCGCCGCGCTCGGCGGCAATGCCGCGGCGGGCGGGGCGATGCTGGCCCTCGCCGCCGACGAGGTGTGGTGCCGCGCGTCCGTGGTGCTCAACCCCCACTACCGGCTGATGGGGCTCTACGGTTCGGAGTATTGGACCTATACGCTGCCAGGCCGGGCGGGTCCCGAGGTGGCCGGGCAACTCACCGCGCGTGCCCTGCCGATGACTGCGGCGGCCGGGGCGCGGCTCGGCCTGGTCGACCGGATCATCGACTGCAGCGCGCAGGATTTCGCCGCACGGACCGCCCCTCTCGCGGTCCGGCTGGCATCGGCGGCCGCGACCCAGGCCCGTATCGCCACGAAGAAGGCCTCCCGGGAGCGCGACGAGGCGGAGCGGCCGCTCGCCGCCTACCGGGAGCATGAACTGGCCCGGATGCACCGCACCTTCTTCGACCCGGACGCGCCGTATCACGCCCTGCGCCGGGCCTTCGTACGCAAGGAACCCGCGGCCGGAACCCCCTCGCACCTGAACACCTCACCCGCCTGAGGCGCTGTGGCCCGTGCGGTGAGCGCCGGAACGGCCGGCGGGCGAGGCATCCCCCGGGGCCGGTGGCCGACATCCGTCGTCCACCGGCCCGCTGCCGTGTGTGCCCACCGCGGCCTTGGCGCGATCGCGGCTGCGCGTCAGCCGCGGCCGTCGGCCTGGGCCGGCTGGTACTTGTAGCCGATACCGAAGACCGTGCTGATGGTGTCGCGCAGGCCTGGGCCCAGACGTCGGCGCAGACGGGCGATGTGGACATCGACGGTGCGGTTGCTGGACTGGCAGCTGGGCCAGACGGCCGCCATCAGTTGTTCCCGGGTGAAGGCGCGCCGGGGATGCAGCACGAGATGAGCGAGCAGATCGAATTCCAGCCGTGGGAGATCGAGTTGGCGTCCTCTGATGAAGACCGTCCGGGCCGCGGTATCGATACGGATCGGCTCCGGCCGTGTCTGGCCGGCCGGAGGCTCGTCGGGGCGGGACGGTTCCTCGCCCGGCGGCGCCAGAATGATGTGGACCTCGTCGGACGGCAGCCGGTGCACCGATACGGGTTCCAGGTCGTGCAGGGTCAATTGCCACTTTCCGTCGGGTAGCCGGTCGACCGCCAGGGGTGGCCCTTCGCCGGGCCCGGCCATCAGCGGCCGGACGACATCGGCGTCCGGCCGCAAAGCAAGCGGGGTCGTCGAGGAGTTCAGAAACATGATCTGGGCCCATTCCTCTTGCAAAGCAGGCGTGTACGGACAGACATGGCGGTGCTCGACGTTCAAGGGTGCTGAGGTGCTACGCAGCGATCACGAGGTGGTCCGGTGGTGAGGCGGGGCGGCGGCCAGACACTTGTGGTGCAGGTGCGCCCATCGGGGGCGATCGCTCCGCTCGTACCTCAGGAACGCTCGCGCCCATGCCTGTACCCAGCCATGACATGGTGTGAAGTCACGGCCTCCGGTCCAGTCGAACGCTACATGTGATCGCGTGGTTCCGGAAAGTAGCGTCCGCTAATTCGGTTGCTCTTGAGCCGACTTCGTGTTTGCCCGGCGTCCACTCGGGCGGCGCGTAGGCCGCTTGCCTCCGGGCGTCCACCGTTCCGTTTCGCGGGTGCGTCAGGAATTCATTGAATGTTGTCGGTTCGGGTTGCTCCCGCGGCCTCGCAAGGGCACGGTGGCGACTTCACCGGTGACGGTGTGGGCCGCGGGGAACGGCTCGCGCCCCTCGGGGTGTGGGGGCGGTGTTCACCGGGACCCGCGTGCCCGCCCTTCCGGGCCCCGACGCGACTCCCGACCGGCATGGCTGGAAAGGAGCCTCGAACTGGCCGAGAAGGGTGAGTTGTTGCGGGGCGGGCCCGGCCGGGAGTGAGAGTGTCGCGGGCGTATTTGCCCTTCTCGTGCCGGGGGTTGGCGGGGGTGTGTCGCCACCCGGCGGGTCGAAGTGCCGAGGATCCATGGAAGCGGTGGATACGGAGGGGTAATCGGCAATGATGTCCAGTTGTGAAGGCCCCGCGGGCATGTGAATATGCCAAATAAATGCCCGGTGGTGAACGGGGGTCGCAAAGTCATGAGGTTCGGCAGGTCGCGCAAGAAGTTGTTTCCTTTTCAATCTCATCGAGACTAAAAGGTGCGGAACCAGATATTCCAGGCGACTTGTTTTCGCGATGAGTTGAGGGTGAGTAGGGTGTTCCCGCTGTCACTTGACCGGTGGCAGGGATCCGGCTGAATTCGGCGCAGCTGGAATGCGGTGTGGGGGATGAGGCCTTCGTGACCGGGAGGGGACCATGGCAGCCGGCTCTTTCGAGGGACAGTACGTGTGGAGTCCGGCTGCCAATGACCGGGCGCTGGCGCGCGCGTGTATGGACGTACGGACCGGACGGTACCTGAGTGCGCACGAAGTTCTGCGGGAAGCCCGGGGGGATTTCGAGGTACGCGCCCACCGCTCCCTGGTGCTGGCGTCCGTGGCGGCCGACTCGGACCTGGCGGAACGCTGGCTGGCCGAAGAGCCGGGACCGGAGGCGGCATTGCTCTGGGCCCGGGTGGCCATGCTCCGCGCCCTGCGCATGGCCGATGCCGGTGACCGGCGGCAAGGCGCCCTGGTGCGGATAGCGCGATCGGCGTGTGAGCGGGCCGCGAAGCTGCTCCCCGAGGACCCCACGCCCTGGGTCGCGCAACTGGCGCTGACGCGCCTCGACCGTCCGCAGGACCCGGCGCCGAAGGGGCTGCTGACCGCTCCGGCCGGGCCCTGGTACCTCTTCGCCCACATCCTCCGGATCGACCCCTGGCACCGCGAGGCGCACCACCGCTTCCTGTCGTTCTACTTCACCCGCTACGGCGGTTCGTCCAGCGCGAGCTGGGACGTTGCCGCGTTCCTGAGCCAGCGGGCCCCGGCCGCCTCACCGCTGCGGCTGCTGCCGCTGGTGGCACTGGTCGAGGACTACGACCCGTCCGAGCTGCTCGCGGACCGCACATGGGAGCAACCCCAGTGGATCACCACCGCCATGGGCATTTACCGGAACTGGTTTCCGGAGGTGGCCGGTTACCGTTTCACGCCGGTGCTGGATCTGGCGTATCTGGCCCATGCGCTGTTCATGGCGAAACGCGAATTCGAGGCACGGGAGGTCTTTACCGCCATGGGGCCGTATGCCTCGCGCATGCCCTGGAGTGCATTCGGTGATCCCGAGGATCAATTGACCAGGGCGAGACGCTCATGCGGACTCCCCGTCCCGCATGACGGCTGATTCGCGATGAGGCCTGAATTCCGCCGGATTCGGCATCGTAAAAGGCCCACTCATTCCGCTCCACCCGTTCGATCAGCTCAACCCGATCCATTCTCCCCCCGGTCCCCCCAGAAAGGTTACGGTTGTGTCCGAGCGTACGTCCCCAGCTCGCTCGAAAAATCCCCACGCGGCGGATTCCGTCACACTCGACGATGACGCCACGCTCCATGCCATGGGCTATCCGCGGAAACTCACTCGCAGATTCCGCGCGTTCGACAATTTCGCCATTTCCTTCACCATCATCAACATCATCTCCGGGATCTTCTCCTCCTTCGGCTTCGGTATGAACGCCGGCGGCCCGCGGATTCTGATCTTCGGCTGGATCGGCGTCTCGATCATGGTGCTCTTCGTCGGCGCCGCGATGGGTGAGATCGCCTCCGCCTACCCGACCAGCGGTGCGCTCTACTTCTCGGCCGGCAAGCTGGCCAAGCGGCACCAGGGCGCCTGGTCCTGGTACACGGGCTGGCTGAACTTCGTGGGCCAGGTGGGCGGCACGGCCGCCACCAACTTCGCCGCCGCCACCTTCATCCAGGCGTTCATCGCCATGCAGTGGCCGTCCTATGAGCCGACGCCGCAGCAGACGGTGGGCATCACCGCGGCCATCCTTCTCGTCCAGGGGCTGGCCAACACGTATACCGTGCGGCTGGTTGCGGTGGTGAACCGCATTTCCGTGTGGTGGCTGCTGGTCGGCATGGTGGTGATCGTCGGTGCGCTGACCGTGATTCCCGACCATCACCAGTCGCCTTCGTTCGCGACGCACTTCGTCAACAACACCGGCTTCACCCATGCGATTTACGGCGGAATGCTGGGTCTGCTCGTCACCAGTTGGACCTTCACCGGGTTCGACGGCAGTTTCCACATGTCTGAAGAAACGGTGAAGGCCACCGTCAACGCGCCCCGGGGCATCATGCGGGCGATCAGTTACTCCGCGATCACCGGACTGCTCCTCATGCTGGCGCTGGTGTACGCGATCCGTGACTATGGCCACGCCGCGAGTGCCGAGGCGCCGCCGGTGCAGATTCTCGTCGACGCGCTCGGCCAAAGCACCGCCAAGTTCCTGCTGTTGATCGTTATCGGTGCCATGCTCTTCTGCGGCCTCGCCAACATGACCAGCAATACCCGGCAGATCTTTGCCTTCTCCCGTGACGGTGCGATGCCCGGCTTCCGTTGGTGGCATTCGGTGTCCGCGCGCACCCGTACCCCCGTCAAGGCCGTCTGGCTCGCCGCGGTGTGCCCTCTGGTGCTGGTGCTGCCCGGCTGGTGGTCCCACACCGCCTTCACGGCCGTGGTGAGCGTCAATGTCGTCGGCCTGTTCCTCGCCTACGCCGTGCCCATCTTCCTGCGGCTGCGGCTCGACGACTTCCAGGCCGGGCCGTGGAACCTCGGGCGCTACGGCAAGCCCGTCGCGGCGGTCGCGGTGGCCTGGATCCTGATCAGCAATGTGCTGTTCATGCTGCCCCAGGCGTCCCCGATCACCCCCGCCTCGTTCAACTACGCGCCCATCGCGCTGGCGGTGGTACTGGTCATCGCCACCGTCTGGTGGTTCGCCACCGCCCGACGGCGCTTCCAGGGTCCGGTCAGTTACGGCCGCCCCGACGAGGTCGCCGCGATGGACCTGATCTAGGCAGGAGTGTCGTCGGACTCCCTGGGACGCGTCGCCCGGATCACCCCGGGACCGCGCGGGAGGTCCGGCCGGCCGTACCTCCCGCCGGCCGGACCTCCCCGCCCACCGTCACCGGCCCCGCACCGCCCCTGCCGGCTCGCCCCCTGCCCCCACCAGAAGGGACGAACACCCGACATGCCCCCCATCGGCAACGCCCCGGACCACCGGCCCACCACCGGCGAACTCACGGTCTCCACCGCCTCGTTGGAGGACTGGCACCAAGTGGCCCGGTGGGCCGCCGACGAGGAGTGGAACCCCGGGCTCGGCGACACCGCCTGCTTCCACCCCACCGACCCCGCAGGCTTCTTCCTCGGACGCCGCGCCGGACGGACCGTCTCCGCGGTCTCGATCGTCAACTACTCGGACGCCTATGCGTTCCTCGGCTACTACCTGGTCCACCCCGGCCACCGCCGGCAGGGCCTCGGGCCTGCCACGTGGCGTGCCGCCTTCCCGCACGCCGGTGCCCGGACCGTGGGCCTCGACGCCGTCCCCGCCCAGCAATCCACCTACCGGCGCGCCGGGTTCACCCCCGCGTACGACACCATCCGCTACGGCGGACGCCCCCTTCGCCCCGGTACCCCGCCGCCGTCGGGGATCGTCCCCGTCACCGCCGCCCACCTCGACGCCCTCGCCGACTACGACCGGCGCTGCTTCCCCGCCGACCGCCGCGCCTTCGTCACCCGCTGGCTGACGGCCCCCGGCCACACCGCTCTCGCCTCTCTGCGCGAGGGCGCGATCGCCGGGTACGGCGTGCTCCGACCGGCCCGCACCGGCCATCGCATCGGCCCGCTCTTCGCGGACACCACCGAAGCGGCCGAGGCGCTCTTCGACGCCCTCACCGCGTCCGTCCCCCCGGACGCCGAGGTCTTCCTCGATGTTCCCGGGCCGCGGGACACCGCCCACACCCTGGTCACGGCCCGCGGACTGACCCCGCAGTCGCACACCGTCCGGATGTACACCGGCCCGGTCCCGCCGACGGAGCAGGGGCGGACCTTCGCGGTCACCAGCCTGGAGCTCGGCTAGGCCCCCGGCAGGTGTCCAGGCCCCTGGCCGATGGCGGCCGGGGGCCCGCTCACGGGCCGACCGTGCCGTCGATGGCCTCGCGGAGGAAGTCCGCATGGCCGTTGTGGCGGGCGTATTCGTGGATCAGGTGCAGCATCACCAGGCGCAGGGAGACATGCTCGCCCCAACGCGGCTGGTAGCCCGTGACGTCGAGCGATGCGGCCTGCTGCTCGATGCGACGGGCGTGTGCCACCTCTGTCCGCCAGGCGTCGAACGCCTCCGCGCGGGTGGCGCCGGTCGCGTCGTACGCCACCTGGTAGTCGCCCTCGGCCGACCAGACGAGCGGGATGTCCTCGCCGTTGATCACCCGGCGGAACCAGCTGCGCTCCACCTCTGCCATGTGCCGCACCAGGCCGAGCAGGGACAGCGTGGACGGCGGGCTCGACTGGCGCCTGAGCTCCTCGTCGGAGAGGCCGTCGGTCTTCATGGCGAGCGTGGCCCGGTGGAAGTCGAGGTAGGACCGCAGGGTCTCCCGCTCGCCTGCGCGTACGGGCGGGGAGGGGCGTTCGGTGGTCACAGCGGATTCCTTTCCGCGGCGAGTCCCCGGGCAGGACTCGGCCGGTGTGCTGTCAAGGTGCTGAGCGGTGTCACGGTGCGAGCCGCCTGCGGGGCTCAAGGGTCCGGGAAGAGCGGCCCGCCCCTGGAGCGGGACGAGCTCCCTGTGCTCCCCGGAGCGTGCCGACGAGGCGGCGCGGCCGCGGTCGAGGGGATCTTCCCGAGTGCCGCGGGCCGCCGCAAGCGGTTTATCGAAAGCTGCGGTGGCGAGGGCCGTATCGCGGCGCTGGGTCAGGGCTCAACTCCGCGCGGCGGAAGGTCTGTTGCACGGCTCAACTCCGCACGGCGGAAGGCCTGTTGCTGTCCCACTCCGCGCGGCCGAAGGCCTGTTACGGCGAGAGCGGCGGTGGCGGTGAGCCGCGGTGACGGCGTACGGGCGCGCGCGACAGCCCGTCCGCGGGCCGTGCGGCTGCGCGCACCGGGCCCGCGGACGGGCCGCCCTCCGTGCTCCCGGCCCGCTTGCTCAGCCGGCGGCCGTCACGGCAGATACCGCTCGATGGCGGGGCCGGGCCCCTCCTCGGCCATCAGACGCCTGGCCCATTCCAGGGTCGACGGGGTCGGTTCGCGCCCCGAGACCCTCACCAGGTCCTCCGGGTCGTAGGGCCGCTCGCTGCCGGTGTACAGCTCGACCGGGTGCCGCTCGGCCGACTTGTCCCTGCCATTGGTCGTCACAGGTCCTCCTCTTTCCGCGCCCGCCGAGTCGCCGGGACCTCGCTTGGTTCCATCATGGGACCGCCTCCGAACGCCCGCACGATATGCGCCGGACCAATCCGTGCCGCACGTTCACAGGCCGGTCAGCCGGCCGGGCGCGGGGCCCCGGGATAGTGCGGCGGAAACGCCTGTTCCGTCCAGATCGTCTTGCCCTCCGGCGTGTAGCGCGTGCCCCAGCGCTGCACCAGCTGCGCGACGATGAAAAGCCCCCGACCGCCCTCGTCGTCGCTGGCGCTGTGCCGCAGATGGGGCGAGGTGTGGCCGGTGTCCGACACCTCGGTCAGCAGGGTCAGATCGCGCAGCAGCCGCAGATGCAGCGGTCCCGCGGCATGCCGGACGGCGTTGGTGACCAGCTCGCTGACCACGAGTTCCGTCGCATACGACAGCTCCTCCAGGCCCCACTCCCGCAGCTGCCCGGTGGCCAGCTCACGGGCCTTGCCCACCGCGGCCGGCTCCGCGGGCAGCTCCCAGGCCGCCACCTGCCGGGGGCCCAGCTCACGGGTGCGCACCAGCAGCAGCGCCGAGTCATCGACGGCCGGGCCGTCCGGGAGCAGCTCGGCCAGCGCTTGGTCACACAGCTCGTCCAGCGGCCGGCGGTGCTCGCTCAGTACCCGGCCCAGGATGTCCAGCCCCTCGTCGACGTCCCGGTTACGGGCCTCGACCAGCCCGTCCGTGAACAGGGCGATCAGGCTGCCGGCCGGCAGCTCGATCTCCAGGGATTCGAACGGCAGGCCCCCGAGGCCCAGTGGTGGGCCGGCCGGCAGATCCGGGAAGTGCAGGCCGCCGTCCGCGTCGACGACGGCCGGCGGCAGATGCCCGGCCCGCGCCATGGTGCAGCGCCGGGACACCGGGTCGTAGACCGCGTAGAGGCAGGTCACGCCGGTGGCCACATCGTCCGTGCCGGCCGTGGCCGGCTGGTCCTCAGCGGTCTGGCCCACCAGGTCGTCCAGCCGGCTCAGCAGCTCGTCGGGGGACAGGTCCAGCCGGGCCAGGGCGCGTACGGTCGTCCGCAGCCGCCCCATGGTCGCCGCCGCCTGGAGGCCATGGCCGACCACGTCCCCGACGACCAGGCCGACCCGGGTCCCCGAGAGGCCGATGACATCGAACCAGTCGCCGCCGACCCCGGCCCGGTCGTCGCTCGGCAGGTAGCGGTAGGCCAGATCGACGGCGGACTGGGCCGGGAGGTTCTGCGGCAGCAGATTGCGCTGCAGGGTCAGTGCGGCGGTGTGCTCCCGGGTGAAGCGGCGGGCGTTGTCCAGGCACACCGCCGTCCGGATGACCAGCTCGTCGGCGAGCTCGATCTCTCCCTTGTCGAAGAGCGACGGGGTGGTGCGGAGGAACGTGACCAGCCCCATCAGGGTGCCGCCGGCCCGCAACGGCACGACCATGGTGCTCTCTTCGCGGACCATGCCACCGGAGGACAGGCTGCGGTACTGCAGCGAGCCGGGCGGGTACTCGACGCGGTGCAAGCCGGGCGGCGGGCCGTCAGGTGTGTGATCGGCGGTGCGGGTGGCCACCCGCACCAGGGTCGGAAGATTGCCGTCGACCGGTTCCGGCTCCTCACCCTCCAGTACGGACCGCACCAGGTCGACGGTGACCATGGAGGCGAAATCCGGCACCGCCACCTCCGTGATCTCCCGCGCGGTGACGGTCATATCGAGCGTGGTGCCGATCCGGGTGCCCGCCTCCACCAGCAGGTTCAGCCGGCGCTGTGCCTGGTAGCGGCCGCTGATGTCGAAGGCGTCCTCGCACACCCCGAGCACCCGGCCGTAGGCGTCCTGCAGCCGGTAGTAGGAGCAGGACCAGACGTGATCGGTCCCCGGGTCGGAGGGCTGCTGGCCGACGAAGTGCAGATCGAGGATCGGCTCGCCGGTGTCGAGGACGTGATGCATCACGTCCTCGAGGGTGCGCGGATACCCCTCGGTCACAAACTCGCCGTCCGGGTACAGCTCATCGGCCCGGGCGCCGAGGAACTCCTCCACCGGCAGTCCGATCTCCCGCGTATACGCGGTATTCGCCCAGGTCAGCCGGAGCTCGGTGTCGTAGATCCCCAGGCCCACCGGAGACTGGGTGGCCAGCCCGTGCAACATCGCCTGGCGGGACTCCCACATCCGGTGCTCGTCCAGCTCGGCCGCCACCAGGACACGGGCCGCCTCCGTACCGGCGTCCTCGGACGTCTGGGCGAGGGGGCAGGTCGTGACGGCCATCCGCACCATCCGGCCGTCCCGGTGCCGCAGCGTGTGCACCTGGCTGCCGCTCAGCGAGCCCTCCGGTGGGTGTGCGGCGCCCGCGGAACCGGCCGGCAGCAGCGTCTCCAGGGGGGATCCGATGATCTCCTGCGGGGTGTATCCGAGCAGTCGCTGGGCCGCCGGGCTCCACCCGATGATCCGGTCCTGGGCGTCCAGAACCGCTGTGGCCGCCCTGGTGACGTCGAGGGGACCACGGAAGTCGGCGCTCTCCGCCGCGTTCCATGCGTTCATGGCATCAACCCAGCCCGGTTCAGTATCTACAGCATCGAGCCTGATCAAGACCGGCACAACTGCGCTGCTGCCGGGGGGACGCGCCCTTGGTGCGGCCCTGCTCCGTCGCTGGCAGAGTGGGAAGGGGCGCTGAGCAACAGGAGGCAGATGTCATGTCGGCCCATGGCCCGGCCACTCCGGTACGCGGCGCTCCGTGCTGGGTCAGTCTGATGGCTCGGGATCTGGAATCCGCGCAGAAGTTCTACTCCGCCGTCCTGGGCTGGCGGTTCCGCCCGGCCAGCCTCGGCGAGGAGTTCTCCGTCGCGGTGGCTGAAGGACAGCCGGTGGCCGGCATCGGTGCTCTCGCCCAGAGCTTCCAGGTCGCCGTGGCCTGGACCTCGTACTTCGCGGTGGAGAACGCCGACGAGACCGCGGACCGGATCCGCGAGCGCGGGGGGACCGTCGGTGTCGGCCCGCTCAAGCTGGGCCCCGGCCGCGCCGCCCTCGCCGCCGACGCCGACGGCGCCACCTTCGGCTTCTGGGAGGGCCAGACCCTGGCGTGGTCGGTCGGGCAGGGTGCCGCACCCGCCCTGCTCGAACTCCGCACCCGGGACGCCTTCGCCGCTGCCATCTTCTATGCGGAGGTCTTCGGCTGGGCCTCCGGGGAGCCGGGCGGCTGCGATGTGACCTACGAACACGACCAGGTGATCGTCCGGGACGGGACGCACACCGTTGCCACCCTGCGGGGCGGTGCCGTGGAGTCCGCCCCCGACCCGCGGGTCCGCCCCCGCTGGCACGTCCACTTCCCGGTCCGCGACATCGAGAAGGTGACGGCCGCCGCGGTGGCCGCCGGCGGAACCGTCACCCCCGTGACGCCGACCGCGGACGGCAAGGGCCGCCAGGCCGTCATCCGTGACCCCGACGGCGGCCTCTTCACCGTCACCTCGAACTGAGCGCCCCGCGGTTCCGCCGCGCGCAAGGGACTTGCCCCACTCATCGGCCCCGCCCTCCTTCGTCGGGAAGGGGACGGGGCCGATGGCGCAGAGGGATCCGGGGGAATTCCGGGTCGGTCAGTTCAGCGAATCGCCACTGCCCGCTCCGGGGTCACTGCTGCCGACGGCTCCCGGGTCCTGGGCACCCGTACCGGGGTCCTGGGAACCGGCACCGGAGTCTCCCGCTCCGGCGCTTCCGGCTCCCGCGTCTCCGGCTCCGGCGCTACCCGCTCCGGCGTCTCCGGCTCCGGCGCTTCCGGCACCGGCGTCTCCGGCACCTGCGCTTCCGGCACCCGCGTCTCCGGCTCCGGCGCTACCGGCACCGGCGCTACCGGCACCGGCGCTACCGGCACCGGCGCTTCCGGCACCTGCGTCACCCGCACCGGCGCCGCCCGCTCCCGCGTCACCGCCGCCGGCGCCGCCGGCGCCGATCTCGGCTCCCGTGGCCTTGAGCGCGTCGGTGACCGGCTGGAAGAAGGTCTCGCCGCCCGCGGTGCAGTCGCCGCTGCCGCCGGAGGTCAGCCCGACGGCCGAGTCGCCGGAGAACATCGAGCCGCCGCTGTCGCCGGGCTCCGCACAGACATCCGTCTGTATGAGGCCGTTGACGATGTCGCCGTTGCCGTAGTTCACCGTCGCATCGAGGCCGGTGACGGTGCCGTCGTGGAGGCCGGTGGTGCTGCCCGAGCGCTGCACCTTCATCCCGACGGCGGCCTCCGCGGCCTTGGTGATCTTCTGGGTGCTGCCGTCCCCCTTGTCGACCGCGCTCTCTGGCTTGGCGGCCTTGTCGTCGTAGGTGACCAGCGCGAAGTCGGTCTTCGGGAACTTGGAGTCGGCCACCGTGCCCAGCGGCTGGCTGCCGCCCTGGTCGGCCGTCCAGGTCTTGGAGTCGTTGCCGCAGTGACCGGCCGTCAGGAACGCCGGTGCGCCCTTGACCGTGACGTTGAAGCCCAGCGAGCAGCGTGCGTTGCCGCCGAAGATGGCGCTGCCGCCGACCGGAGCCGCAGCCTGCCCACCTCCGGCACCTCCGGCACCTCCAGCACCTCCGGCACCGGCCGATTCACCGGCGCCGCCTGCACCTGCGGCATCACCTGCGCCGCCGGCGCCTGCGGCATCACCTGCGCCGCCCGCACCGCCCGCGGCCGCCCCGCCGTCGCCGGCCGCGCCCCCGGCCGCACTGCCGGCCGAGCCCCCTGCCGCACTCCCCGCGTCCCCGCCGTCGTACCGCTTGAACTCGCCCTGAGACCGCTTGACGGTGACCATGCCTGCGCCCATGCCACCCGTGGCCTTGTTGAGCGTGGCCATCTTTGCGCCGGTGACGGTTCTGTCGGCGAGCACCACGATCTTGTTGGTCTTCGGGTCGATCGACCACGCCGTGCCGGGCACCGAGGCGGAGTCGCTCAGGGTCTTCGCACCGGCCTTCAGCGCGGTCATGCTGTTGTGCACGACCTTGGCGACGGCACCCTTGGCCGTGACGCTCTTCGCGGCGTCCTCCGACAGAACGTTCATGACCAGGTGGCCGTTCGCGCTGTCCAGGTACCAGCCGGCCGTGTTGTTCCCCAGGTCCGCCTTCAGGGATGACGCCAGCTGCGTTGCCGAGTGGGCGCTGAGTGTCTTCAGGGCCGCCGGCTGGTCCGTGCTCGCGTTGGCGTTGGGGAGCAGGATCGCCGCAGCCGCGATGGCGGCCGCTGCGGCGCCGGCGATGGCGCCGGTCCGCTTGTTCACATGTCGGTGGCTCAATTCACTGACCTCCAGGGACGCACAGGAACGAGGCACACGGGCGACCGCGGTGCGTCGCGTCAGCACCCGTGTGTTGCTGCCACCCAGTCCTACGTAGCCCCGTGCACCCGGGTCTCACGGCCACTCAAGCTGTGATGAATTCCAACGCTTGCGGTGGCGAACGTTTACACTCCCGCACCGCCCGGCCGCCCACCGGCAGGGTCCGGCCGCCCGTCCCCGGCACCTCGCACAGACCGGCGGCACGGTCCCCGAGCTGCGCGTCCGGCCGGTCTGCCGAGCCCGGTGAGCGGTGCGTGACCGCCCTCACGTCCGGCGCCGGGAGGCCGTTTCCTGCCGGGCGTAAAGAGCAACTGTGGCCGCGCTTAAGAAATCCTCGATGGACCGGGCGGCCGGGGTACGGAAGATTTCCTGACGAAGATCGGGCGCCCGGCGCGGGCCCCCGGCAGGTCACACCGACGTACGGGAGCCGATGCGGTGAAGGCACTGGTCAAGCAGAAAGCGGAACCGGGACTCCGGCTCATGGAGGTGCCGGAACCGGCCATCGGTCCGGGCGATGTCCTGATCAAGGTGCTGCGCACCGGAATCTGCGGCACGGACCTGCACATCCGGGCGTGGGACGGCTGGGCCCAGCAGGCCGTGGCCACCCCGATGACGATCGGTCATGAATTCGTCGGCGAGGTGGTGGAGACCGGCCGGGACGTCGCCGACATCAAGGCCGGTGACCTGGTCAGCGGCGAGGGGCACCTGGTCTGCGGCAAGTGCCGCAACTGTCTGGCCGGCCGCCGCCATCTGTGCCGCGCCACCGTCGGCCTCGGCGTCGGCCGGGACGGCGCGTTCGCCGAGTACGTGGCGCTGCCCGCCGGCAATGTGTGGGTGCACCGCATCCCCGTCGACCTCGATATCGCCGCCGTCTTCGACCCGTTCGGCAACGCCGTGCACACCGCGCTCTCGTTCCCGCTGGTCGGTGAGGACGTCCTGATCACCGGCGCCGGACCGATCGGCATCATGGCCGCGGCCGTCGCCCGGCATGCCGGGGCCCGCAATGTCGTGATCACGGACGTCAGCGAGCCGCGCCTCGAACTGGCTCGCAAGGTCGGTGTCAGCCTCGCCCTCAATGTCGCCGGGACGACCATCGCTGACGGCCAGCGCGAGCTGGGCCTGCGCGAGGGCTTCGACATCGGACTGGAGATGTCCGGCCGGCCCGAGGCGATGCGCGACATGATCGCCAACATGACGCACGGTGGCCGGATCGCGGTCCTCGGCCTGCCCTCCGAGCAGTTCCCCGTCGACTGGTCCCGGATCGTCACCTCCATGATCACGATCAAGGGCATCTACGGCCGGGAGATGTTCGAGACCTGGTACGCGATGTCCGTGCTGCTCGAAGGCGGCCTCGACCTCGCGCCCGTGATCACCGGCCGCTACCCGTACCAGGACTTCGACGCCGCCTTCGACGATGCCGCCAGCGGCCGGAGCGGCAAGATCATCCTCGACTGGACTGCCTGAATTTTCGGCTCGGTTCGACGAAGCCGGTGGCTCACTCGTCCACCGCACCCTTAAGGAGCACCCCCATGTACGACTCCGTACGCGATGAACTGCGCGGCGCCCTCGACGAGATCCGCGCCGCCGGCCTGCACAAGCCCGAGCGCGTCATCGGCACCCCGCAGTCCGCCACCGTCGCGGTCACCGCGGGCGGCAACCCCGGCGAGGTCCTCAACTTCTGCGCCAACAACTACCTCGGCCTCGCCGACCACCCCGAGGTCGTCGCGGCCGCTCATGAAGCGCTCGACCGCTGGGGCTACGGCCTCGCCTCGGTCCGCTTCATCTGTGGCACCCAGGAGGTCCACAAGGAGCTGGAGCAGCGGATCTCCGGCTTCCTGGGCCAGGAGGACACCATCCTCTACTCGTCCTGCTTCGACGCCAACGGCGGCGTCTTCGAGACGCTGCTCGGCCCGGACGACGCGGTCATCTCCGACGCCCTCAACCACGCCTCCATCATCGACGGCATCCGCCTGTGCAAGGCCCGCCGCTTCCGTTACGCCAACCGCGATATGGCCGACCTGGAACGCCAGTTGAAGGAGGCCGGCAGCGCCGGCCGCAAGCTCGTCGTCACCGACGGCGTGTTCTCCATGGACGGCTATGTGGCGCCGCTGCGCGAGATCTGCGACCTGGCCGACCGCTACGGCGCCATGGTGATGGTCGACGACTCGCACGCGGTCGGCTTCGTCGGCCCCGGCGGCCGCGGCACCCCCGAGCTGCACGGGGTGATGGACCGCGTCGACCTCATCACCGGCACCCTCGGCAAGGCCCTCGGCGGCGCCTCCGGCGGCTATGTCGCGGCCCGCGCCGAGATCGTCGCGCTGCTGCGCCAGCGCTCGCGCCCGTACCTCTTCTCCAACTCGCTCGCCCCGGTGATCGCGGCCGCCTCGCTGAAGGTGCTCGACCTGCTGGAGTCGGCCGGCGACCTGCGCGAGCGGCTGCACGCCAACACCGCGCTGTTCCGTTCCCGGATGACCGAGGAGGGCTTCGACATCCTCCCCGGCGACCACGCCATCGCCCCCGTCATGATCGGCGACGCGGCCGAGGCGGCCCGGATGGCGGAGCTGCTCCTGGAGCGCGGCGTCTACGTCATCGGCTTCTCCTACCCCGTGGTCCCGCAGGGCCAGGCGCGGATCCGGGTACAGCTCTCCGCCGCCCACTCCACCGAGGACGTCCACCGCGTGGTCGACGCGTTCATCGACGCGAGGTCCGCGCTGGGGGACTGACGCCGCCCACGGGCGTCGCCTGAGAAACTGGAAACATGATCGAAGCACGCCGGCTGCACATCCTCCGTGCGGTGGCCGACCACCGCACGGTCACCGCCGCGGCCGCCGCGCTCTATCTGACGCCCTCGGCGGTCTCCCAGCAGCTGGCCGCCCTGGAACAGGAGACCGGCCACCGTCTGGTGGAGCGCAGCGCCCGCGGCGTACGGCTGACCGCCGCGGGCGACATCCTGCTCGCCCATGCCAATGCCGTCCTGGCCCAGCTGGAGCGCGCCGAGTCCGAGCTCGCCGCCTACGGCTCGGGCGAGGCCGGCACGGTCACCGTCGCGGCCTTCGCCACCGGCATCGGCCTGGTCGTCGCGCCCGCGCTCACCGCGCTCACCCGCACCGCGCCCGGCATCCGGGTCCGCGTCCAGGACGCCGAGGGCGACGCCAGCCTGCTCATGGTCCTGGACCGGCAGGTCGATGTGGCGGTCGCCGTCGAGTACCGGGGCGCGCCCAGCGCCGACGACCCACGGCTGACCCGGGTCCCGCTCTACGCCGAGCCGTTCGACGCGGTGCTGCCGCCCGGCCACCGCCTCGCCGACGCCGCGCAGGTGGCCGTGGCCGATCTCGCCGACGACCCCTGGATCGGCCCCTACCCCGGCAACCCCTGCCACGATGTGGTCGTCCTGGCCTGCGAATACGCCGGTTTCGAGCCCCGGCTGGAGCACTCCTCCGACGACTTCCGGGCCGTGGTCGCCCTCGCCTCGGCCGCCGCGGGGGTGGCCCTCGTCCCCCGCTCGGCCCTGCGCGACATGGACCTCACGGGGGTGGTGGTCCGCCCGGTCGACGATGTGGCCCCCACCCGCCGGGTCTTCGCCGCCGTACGCCGCGGAGCCGAGGAGCACCCCCTGCTCCGGCCGGTGCTGGCCGCCCTCCGGGAGGCGGCGGCGCCTCAGGGGTGAGGGGCGCCCGTCATGCCACGCTCGGTGCCTCGTCCATGGGGATGACCCGGGCCGTGGCGGCGGCGGTGGCGATGAGCCGCTCGTCGCCGTCGGTGAGGGCGGCCTCCAGGAAGGCGATATCGCCCACGCGGTGCACGATGCGCCCGGTGCCGATGAGCCGGCCGGGGCGGGTGGGCCGGAGGAACGAGGCCGTCAGCTCCAGGGTGGACTGGAACTGGTCGGGCCGGAGCGTGGCGAGGAGAGCGGGGCCGACCGTGTCGTAGAGCATCGCGGCGAGGAAGGCCCCGAGGACGTTGCCCATCGGGTTGGTGAAGTCCTCGGTCGCGGTGAACGCCAGCCGGATCGTGCCGTTCGCGGCGTCCGCGTCGAGGAACTCCATGCCCAGGGTGGCCGCCGCGGGAGGCAGGGGCGCACGCCCCTCCATCGCCTCCCGGAACGTCCCCGCCCCTTCGCTCATCGGACTCCTCAGGCCGCCGTCCACGACGTTGATGTCTTCTCTCCCTACCCCGCCCGGCCCCGGTACGGGCCCGGTCCACCCGAATAGCCATGCCCCCGAGGACGCGCCCGGCATGCCGGGCGGGGCCGGTCATGGCAGGCTCGGCACGGCGGCGGCGAGGGAGGCGAAGCGATGTCGGTCGGCTCCACCGGCCCGGGCGGCGCGGCGCCGGGCACCGTGCCCCAGGACCCCTACGCGCTGGTGCGCACCCGCGAGTATCTGAAGCTCCTGCTGACGGCGGCGCTGGTCGGCTTCCCGGTCTGTGCCGTCTCGTTCGGCTTTCTCGCGCTGGTCCACGAGCTGGAACCGCTGATCTACCAGGACCTGCCGCGGGCGCTGGGCTTCAGCGGGCCGCCGATCTGGTGGCCGGTCCCGATGCTCGTGGTCGCCGGCCTCCTGGTCGGCCTGACCATCCGTTATCTGCCGGGCCACGGCGGCCATGAGCCGGCTGACGGGCTGGCGCTCAGCGGCGCGCCCCCGCTCTCCGCGCTCCCCGGTATCGCCCTCGCGGCGCTGGCCTCGCTCAGCTTCGGTGCGGTGCTCGGCCCCGAGGCGCCGCTCATCGCCCTCGGCGGCGGGCTGGCCGCCGGCGCCGTACGGCTGCTGGGCCGGGATGCCGGCCCCCGGACCGCCGCCGCGGTGGGCGCGGCCGGCAGTTTCGCGGCGGTCAGCGCACTGCTCGGCTCCCCGCTGCTGGGCGCGTTCCTCTTGATGGAGGTGTCGGGCCTGGGCGGCCCGATGCTCGGGATGATGCTGGTGCCCGGTCTGCTCGCCGCGGGAATCGGTGCGCTCGTCTTCACCGGGCTGGGGGACTGGACCGGACTCGGTACGTACTCCCTCGCGCTGCACGACATCCCCAAGGCCGCCGAGCCGACGATTCCGGAGTTCGGCTGGGCCCTGGTCATCGGGGTGGCCGCCGCCTTCCTCGCGGTCGGCGTACGGCGGCTCTCGCTGTTCCTCAAGGGGCATGTGGTCTCCCGTCGCCGCGTCCCGGCCACGATGGTGATGGGCCTGGTGGTGGGCGCGCTGGCGGTGGCGTTCGCCGGGACCACCGGCAAGCCCGCCACCGAGATGCTCTATTCGGGCCAGTCGGCGCTGGGGTCGCTGTTCCAGGACAGTGCCGGCTACTCGGTGGCGGCGCTGCTGCTGCTCATCCTGTGCAAGGGCCTGGCGTACTGCGCCTCGCTGAGCGCCTTCCGGGGCGGCCCCATCTTCCCCGCGCTGTTCCTCGGCGCGGCCGGTGGTGTCGTGCTGTCCCACCTGCCCGGCCTGTCGCTCACCGCGGCCTTTGCGATGGGCGTCGGTGCCATGTGTGTGGCGATGCTCCGGCTGCCGATGATCTCGGTGCTGCTGGCCACCCTGCTGCTCGGCAGGAGCGGTCTGACCGTGATGCCGCTGGTGATCGTCGCCGTGGTCGTCGCGTATGTCGTGGCGCTGCGGCTCACTCCGGCCACCGCCGCGAGCGCACCCCCCGCGGCCGCACCGCACGCCGCCTGAGGCCCGTCAGCGCCGCGGCGTCCGGCCCGTCCGGGTCCAGGCGGCCAACTGGCGCTCCGTCCAGGTGTTGATGACCCGGTCGGCCGGTACGTCGCACTCCTCGGCGCGGGCACAGCCGTAGATCTGCCAGTCCAGCTGGCCCGGCGCATGGGCATCGCTGTCGATGGCGAAGAGCGTCCCCGCCTCCAGCGCCTGGCGGAGCAGCCGGCGCGGGGGATCGAAGCGGTCGGGACGGCAGTTGATCTCGACGGCCGTACGGTGCTCGGCGCAGGCCGCGAAGACCTCCCCGGCGTCGAACTGCGACTCCGGGCGCCGCTTGCCGGTGATCTGCCGTCCGGTGCAGTGACCGAGCACGTCCACCAGCGGATTGCGGACCGCGGCCAGCAGCCGCCGTGTCATCGGCGCCCTGTCCATCCGCAGCTTGGAGTGCACCGAGGCGACCACCACGTCCAACTGGTCCAGCAGCTCCGGCTCCTGGTCGAGGGTGCCGTCGTCGAGGATGTCGCACTCGATCCCGGTCAGCAGCCGGAATGGTGCCAGCCGCTGGTTCACCTCCGCCACCAGCGACAGTTGCTGCCGCAGCCGTTCGGCGGTCAACCCGCGGGCGACGGTGAGCCTGGGGGAGTGGTCGGTCAGCACACACCATGCGTGCCCGAGGTCGCGGGCGGTCCGGGCCATGGTCTCGACCGGGCTGCCTCCGTCCGACCAGTCCGAGTGCAGATGGCAGTCACCGCGCAGCGCCCGCCGGAGCCGCTGCCCCCGGTCCCCCTCGACCAGCGGACCGCCCGCCTCCTGTTCGAGAGATGACAGATACTCGGGCCGCGCCCCCGCGAGCGCCTCCTCGACCACCCGGGTGGTCTTCGGGCCCAGCCCTTTGACCCGCCCCAGCGAACCGTCCAGGGCGCGCCGGCGCACCTCGTCGGGGGACATGGCGCCGATCACCGTCGCGGCCGTACGGAACGCCTGGACGCGGTAGCTCACCGCACCCTGCCGCTCCAGCAGAAAGGCGATCCGCTCCAGCGCCTCGACGGGGTCCACGGACGGCTCCTTCCCGGGGCGCGGCCCCGCAGCGTCCCTTCACGGTGCCGCACGCGGTGGGCGGCTGCCACCGGGGGTGTCGGTGCCGCCCTCGGGAATCACCCATTACCGACGGGTCCGAAGGCGCGCCGTTATACGGTTATGTCCGTTCTCCGGGTACTCGGTCCGTTTCCATGGGAATGGCGTACGGATAGTTCCGATGAATCCGTTCAAGGTGTTCAACTCGCCCGATGCCGCCCATGAACTCCGGGCGAATCGGGCACATTTCATACCTCTGCAACATTCGGAGCGGTCCATCGTAAGTGCGCGCCGGAGTTCGGTGACCGTGCTGTGCTCAGGTGCCGTAAAAATTGGCGGTCTTCAAAAAATCTGCACACCGAATGCGCAGTCGGCACATGCTCTCCTGCGACGCACCCCCACGCTGACCTGCAGCTCATCGGTTTGATGCGGGAATGTCCAGTTCGTCGAACGAGCGATTACCGGTGGGTCAAAAGTGAAACTGGAGAAGTTGTGGAGAAGCTGCCACCAAGTCATGGACGCGCGTGCACTTCACGTAATTCGGCGAGGCGTTGGGGTCGAGATCGGTGGTTCTCCGATTAGCAGCGCAACGCGCCCGCATGCTTTGATCCTTCGCACTGCGGGAGTCACACCATCGGTCCCCGATTGCGGGTACCGGACTGCCGCAGCCGCGGCCGGGCCACCCCACCGGACGGTTCGGGCGCAGCTTTTTCGAGATATTCATCCGAAGGGAAACACCATGAACTCCACCCCCCAGGTTCAGACCCAGGAAATCTCCGACGCCGACCTGGACAACGTGTCCGGTGGCCTCCTCAACGGCGCGGTCGGCACCGCCGCCAACACCGTTGACTCCATCGCCCCCGTCTCGGGCGCCGTGGGCACCGCCACCGGCCTGGTCGACGGCGCCACCGGCGTCAACGCCTCGGGCGTCGTCGGCACCGCCACGGGCCTCGTCTCCGGTCTCTGAGTCGTCCCTGTGCCGCTGAGCGGTACAGCCGGCTTTGAACGGTGACAACGGCAGGTCGGCGCCCCCTCCTTGTCGACGTGCCGGGCCGAGTGCCCCGGATCCCTGGCTGTGTCCGGGACCGGGGCGCACGGCCGCCATCCTTCTGAAACAGACCATTGCAGTTGAGGGAAGAGTGTCGTGGAGTTCCGCCAACAGGCCCTTTCCAAGCTGCAGTCGCCCGAAGAAATCGACGTGCCGGTGCGCTTCGCCAGGCCCCAGGGCCTGCTGGTGTTGATCGTCACGGTCCTCTTCGTGATCGCCGCGTCCCTGTGGGCGGTGACCGGCACCGTGTCGTCCACCCTCAGCGCACCCGGAATCCTCACCCACGGCCAGGGCAGCTATATCCTGCAGAGCCCTGTCGCGGGCCAGGTCACCGCCGTACTCGCCCAAGAGGGCAAGCGGGTGGCCGCCAACACCCCGGTTCTGAAGGTTCGCACCGCCCGGGGCACCGCCGTCGTCCGCACCCTCGCCGCCGGCCGGCTGACCACGATGGTCGCCACGATCGGATCCGTCGTCACCACCGGCGCCGATGTGGCCTCCGTGGAGCGCGTCGCCCATACCGGCGACCCCCTGACGGCAACGCTGTACGTACCGGCTGAGAGCGGCGCCACCGTCCCCGTCGGCGCCTCCGTCGACCTCACCGTCCAGTCCGTGCCGAGCCAGCAGTACGGCGTGCTGCGCGGGCGGGTCAAGGCCGTCGGCAGGACCGCGCAGACCCGTCAGCGGATCGGCGCCTACCTGGGCAACAGCCAGCTCGGCGAGCAGTTCTCGCAGCACGGCCAGCCCCTCGCGGTCCTGGTGAAGCTCGATGCCGCCCCGCACAGCGCGTCCGGCTACGCCTGGTCGACGTCCGGCGGCCCGCCGTACGCCGTCGACTCCATGACGCCGGCCACCGGCGCCGTTCATCTGGCCGCGCAGCACCCGATCGATTGGCTGCGGCCATGACCGCCACCGAAGACTCCGCAGCCGCGCAGCAGCAGCTGCCGCCTCCGGGCCGCGGCCGGCACCGTCCCGAGCCCGCGCCCGGCGCCCGCCGCACCCGTCGTGCGGCGCCGCCCGCCCCGAAGCCCAAGAAGACCAAGGCCGTACGCACCCCCACCGTCCTCCAGATGGAGGCCGTGGAATGCGGCGCCGCCTCGCTTGCCATGGTGCTGGCCCACTTCGGACGGCATGTACCGCTCGAAGAGCTGCGGATCGCCTGCGGTGTCTCCCGCGACGGCTCGCGCGCCAGCAATCTGCTCAAGGCCGCCCGCAGCTACGGCCTGCAGGCCAAGGGCATGCAGATGGAGCCGTCCGCGCTCGCCGAAGTGCAGGCGCCGGCCATCCTGTTCTGGGAGTTCAACCACTACGTCGTCTACGACGGCACCGGCCGGCGCTTCGGCCGCCGCGGCGTCCGCATCAACGACCCCGACAAGGGCCGCCGCTTCGTGGCGACGGAGGACTTCGACACCAGCTTCACCGGTGTCGCCCTGGTCTTCGAGCCGGGCGAATCCTTCCGCAAGGGCGGCCGTAAGCCCGGCGTCCTCGGCGCGGTGCCCGCCCGGATGCGCGGTACCACCGGCACCCTGCTGGCTGCGCTGCTGGCCAGTCTGCTGCTGGTCGCGGTCGGTGCGGCGGTGCCCGCGCTGAGCCGTACGTACATCGACATGTTCCTGATCGGCAACCAGACCTCGCTGCTGGGGCCGCTCTTCGCTTCGATGGCCGCGATGGTGGCGCTGACCGCCGTACTGACGGGTCTGCAGCAGGCGAATCTGCTGCGCGGCCGCATCATCTCCTCCACCCTGACCAGCGCCCGTTTCCTGCGCCATCTGCTCAGACTCCCGGTCACCTTCTTCGCCCAGCGCAGCCCGGCCGACCTGGTCCAGCGACTGCAGTCCAACGACGCGGTGGCCGAAACCCTGGCGCGCGACCTCGCCGCCGCGGGCGTGGACGGCATCGTCGTCATCCTCTACGCCGTCCTGCTGTGGACCTACGACCCCCAACTCACGGTCATCGGTGTGGGGATCGCGCTGCTCAACGTGGTCGCCATGCGGATCGTGATCCGGCTGCGGGCCACCCACACCCAGAAGCTGCGCGCCGACACCGCCCGGCTGACCAACACCTCCTACTCCGGTCTGCAGCTCATCGAGACGATGAAGGCCACCGGCGGGGAGAACGGCTACTTCCGCCGCTGGGCCGGACAGCACGCCACCACGCTGGAGGTGCAGCAGCGCCTCGGTGTGCCGAGCGCCGCGCTGGCCGTCGTCGCCCCCACCCTGGCCACGCTCAACAGCGCGCTGATCCTGTGGATCGGCGGACTGCGGGCGGTCGAGGGCCATATCTCCATCGGTCTGCTCGTCGCCTTCCAGGCGCTGGTGACCCGCTTCACCGCCCCCATCACCCGGCTCAACGGAGTGGCGGGCCGAATCCAGGACTTCGCCGCCGACGTGGCCCGCCTCAAGGACGTCGAGAGCTTCCCCGTCGACACCCTCTACTCGCGCCCCGAGCCGGACGCCGACACCCGCAGGCTCAAGGGCCATGTGACGCTGGAGGAGATCAGCTTCGGCTACAGCCCGCTGGACAAGCCGCTGCTCACCGGCTTCTCCCTGGCGGTCGGCCCCGGCCGGCAGGTCGCCCTCGTCGGCGGATCCGGCAGCGGCAAGTCCACCGTCTCCCGGCTGATCTCCGGGCTCTACAGCCCCTGGGAAGGCACCATCCGCATCGACGGACAGCGTCTGGAGGACCTCTCCCGCAGCGCGCTGGCCGCCTCCGTGTCCTTCGTCGACCAGGACATCTTCCTCTTCGAGGGCACGGTCCGCGACAACGTGGCGCTGTGGGACCCGTCGATCCCGGACGACGCGGTCATCACCGCCCTCCAGGACGCCGCGCTCTACGACGACGTGATCGCCCGTCGCCCCGACGGCATCCACAGCCGGGTCGAGCAGGACGGCCGCAACTTCTCCGGCGGGCAGCGGCAACGCCTGGAGATCGCCCGCGCACTGGTCCGGCGCCCCAGCATCCTGGTCCTCGACGAGGTCACCAGTGCCCTGGACGCCCAGACCGAGCAAATCATCATGGACAACCTGCGGCGGCGCGGCTGCGCCTGCGTCGTCATCGCCCACCGGCTGAGCACGGTCCGCGACAGCGACGAGATCGTAGTCCTCGACCACGGCGTGGTCGTCGAACGCGGCCGGCACGAGGACCTGGTCACCGCCGGGGGCCCGTACGCCGAGCTGGTCAAGGAGCACTGACGTGTCATCCGTACCCCCGCCCGCGGTCGTGGGACCGGGCGACACCGATGCGGTGACGCAGGCGCTGGGCAGCCTCGGCACGCCCGTCGACTGCACCGGGCTGCGCAGCGTTCCCCTGGAGGGCCCGCATGTGCTGTGGCTCGTCACCGGCGGAGCGCTGGACCTCTTCGCGGTCGACGCCGCCCAGGAAGGGCACTGGCACTTCCTCGGCCGGCTCGAAGCGGGCACCCTGCTGCTCGGCCCGGTCGCCGGCCCGCACCACACCCTGCTCGGCCGGCCGTCGCAGGACTGCCTGCTGCGCCGGATCCCGCTGCGCGAGCTGCCCCGGTATGAGTACGGGGACTTCGGCGACACCGGGTCGTATCCGCAGTACGGCGCGCAGGGCGGCTATGGCTACGACCCCGCGTACGGCGGCCAGGGCGAGGCACCCTCCGCGCTGGAGCACGCCTTCGCGCTGGGCACCGCCCGCAGCCTGGGTGTGCTGTTCGAGGCCCCGCTCGACGGCCGGCCCGCCGATGAGGCGGTGGCCGACGACGACATCCTGTGGATGCCGGTCCCGCCCGGCAGCGTGCAGTACGGCGCCTCCTACAGCGCGGAGGCGGCCGGCGATCTGCTGGTGGACCCCGCGCTGTGGCAGCAGATGGTCAATCAGCAATACCGGCTGCTGTCCGCCGTCGACCGCTGGATCGAGCAGCTGGAGCGCGCCCACGAGGACCGTACGGCGGCCGGCATCAAGGCGGGCGAGGCTGTCCGCGAGCGGGCCGACCAGGCGCTGATCGCGTCCATCGGCCGCCAGGACCGGGCCGGGCGCGGCAGCGCCGAGAGGGACCGGGCCGGCGACGACGCCACCTTCGCGGTCTGCCGCACGGTCGCGGAGGCGGCCGGGATCACGCTCACCGAGCCGCCGAAGGGCGGCGCCGCCAACGACCGCATCACTCCGGTCGAACGGATCGCGGTCAGCTCGCGGATCCGGACCCGGGCGGTCCGGCTCCAGGGCCGCTGGTGGCGGACCGATACCGGACCCCTGGTGGGCCACCGCGCCAAGTCCGGCGCCCCCGTGGCGCTGGTGTGGCGCCGGGGCCGCTACGAGGCGGTCAACCCGGCCTCCGGGCTACGGATGCGCATCGGCAAGGACAACGCCGATGAATTCGAGCCCCGCGCCGTCATGTTCTACCGCCCGCTGCCGGAGCGGTCCATGAGCCTGTGGCGGCTGATGCTCTTCAGCCTGCGCGGTACGCGGACGGACCTGCGGAATCTGGCCCTCGCCGGGCTGGTGACGGTGGGTCTCGGTGCCCTCGTGCCCCTCGCGACCGGCAAGGTGCTCGGGGAGTACGTCCCGAGCGCCGACCGGAGCCTGATCGTCCAGGTCTCCCTGGCCGTCATCATCACCAGTGTCGTCTCCGCCGCCTTCATGCTGCTGCAGAACCTCACCGTGCTGCGGATGGAGGGCCGGATCGAGAGCGCGCTGCAGCCGGCCGTGTGGGACCGGCTGCTGCGGCTGCCGACGAAGTTCTTCACCGAACGCTCCACCGGCGAGCTGGCCAGCGCCGCGATGGGCATCAGCGCCATCCGGCGGGTGCTGTCCGGACTCGGCCCGGTGGCCGTGCAGGCCACGACGGTCGGCGCGATGAACCTGGTGATGCTGCTCCTGTTCAGCGTGCCGCTGGCGCTGGCGGCCATCGCCATGCTGATCGTCATCGGTGCGGTGTTCCTCGCCATGGGCCTGTGGGAGCTGCGCTGGCAGCGACGGCTGGTCAAGCTCGGCAACAAGCTCAACAACCAGGCGTTCCAGACCCTGCGCGGTCTGCCCAAGCTGCGGGTCGCCGCGGCCGAGAGCTTTGCGTACGCTTCCTGGGCCCGGGAGTTCGCGCGCTCCCGTGAACTCCAGCAGAAGGCCGGCCGGATCAAGAACCTGACCACCGTCCTCAATGCGGTCTATCTGCCGCTCTGCTCGCTCACCATGTTCATGCTGCTGGCCGGACCGGCCCGCGGCAGCATGTCGGCCGCCTCGTTCCTCACCTTCAACACCTCGGTGACCATGCTGCTGACCTCGGTCACCCAGATCACCGGCGCCTTCGTCTCGGCCGCCGCCGCACTGCCGATGTTCGAGCAGATCCAGCCGGTGCTGGACGAGAAGCCCGAAGTGCGCGGCGCCAGCGCTCAGCCCGGCGCCCTCTCCGGCGGCATCGAGGCCAAGAAGCTGTCCTTCCGCTACACCGACGACGGCCCGCTGGTCCTCGACGATGTCTCGCTGCGGGTCCGGCCCGGCGAATTCGTGGCCGTCGTCGGCCCGAGCGGTTGCGGCAAGTCGACCCTGCTGCGGCTGCTCATCGGCTTCGACAAGCCCACCTCGGGCAATGTGCTCTACGACGGCCAGGATCTGGCCGCCCTGGACCAGGCGGCGGTGCGCCGCCAGTGCGGGGTCGTCCTGCAGAACGCCCAGCCCCTCACCGGATCGATCCTGGACTGCATCTGCGGCGCCGAGTCCTTCACCCAGGAAGAGGCCTGGGCGGCAGCCGAGATGGCGGGCCTGGCCGAGGACATCAAGCGGATGCCGATGGGGCTGCACACCATGATCTCCGGTGGTGGCGCCATCTCCGGCGGCCAGCGACAGCGGCTGATGATCGCCCAGGCGCTGGTCCGCCGTCCGCGGATCCTGTTCTTCGACGAGGCCACCAGCGCCCTGGACAACGAGACCCAGCGCATCGTCATCGACAGCACCCGCAAGCTGAGCGCCAGCCGTCTGGTGATCGCGCACCGGCTGTCCACGGTCATGGACGCCGACCGCGTGATCGTCATGGCGGACGGCCGAGTCGTCGAGCAGGGCGCCCCGGCCGAGCTGCTCGCCGACACCGGCGGTTGGCTGCACGACCTGGTCCGGCGTCAGCTCACCTGAGCCCGCCGGTGGTCTGCCGCACCGCTGCCCCGCCCGGCCGAGCCTTCCCGGAATCCCCGCAAAGCACCGCATATCGTGCAGGTAGCGAGCGGAGGATGCGATGGCCAACAGCAGAAACCTGTTCCATGCGATGCCGCCCGACCGGCGTCGGCGGCTGAGCGATATCGCCGTCGAGGTGTCGATGCCGCGAGCCACCCGCCTCTTCGAGGAGGGCCGGCGGGCGGACCGTTTCTGGATCATCCACAGCGGTCAGGTGGCGCTCGATCAGCGGGTCCCCGGGCGCCGGGCGGCGGTCGTCGAAACGCTCGGCCGGGGCGAACTGCTCGGCTGGTCCTGGCTGTTCCCGCCCTACCTGTGGCACCTGGGAGCGCAGACCGTCGGCCCGGTGGAGGCCGTGGAGTTCGACGCCAGGGTGGTCCGCGACCTGTGCGAGTCCGATCCCGTCCTCGGCCGGGCGATGTACCGCTATGTGGCCGAAACCGTGGCCGACCGGCTGCACGGCACCCGCGTCCGCCTGCTGGACCTGTACGGCCCCCAGGGCAGCGGCCTCGACGCCTGACCGTCGCGCGGGCGCCGGCTTGTGACGGATGACTGCCGACGCTGTGTCCGCTCACCATGAACCCGCGCCGCCGGCCGCACCACAATCGCCTCCATGAGCACTGCGGACATCAGCGAGCCGACCGCCCACCACGGCCAGCCGCTCGCCCGGGACGACGCACAGGACCTCGCCGACGCCGACCGCGGCTTCGTCGCCGGTCTCGACCCCTGTGTCGTCCGGGACGCGGACGGCCGGGTCGTCTGGGACAACGACGCCTACGCCTTCCTGGCCGACGACTGCCCGCCCACCGCGCACCCCTCGCTGTGGCGCCAGAGCCGGCTCGTCGCCCGGCAGGGCCTCTACGAAGTGCTGCCGGGCATCTACCAGGTACGCGGCCTGGACCTGTCCCACATCACCTTCGTCGAGGGCGAGCGCGGTGTCCTCGTCATCGACCCGCTGATCAGCGCCGAGGTCGCGGCCGCCGCCCTGGCCCTGTACCGCGAGCACCGGGGGGAGCGCCCGGTCACCGCCGTCCTCTACACCCACTCGCACATCGACCACTTCGGCGGCGTACGGGGCGTGGTCGACGAGGCGGACGTGGCCGGCGGCCGGATACCCGTGATCGCACCGGCCGGCTTCCTCGCCCACGCGGTGAGCGAGAACGTCTTCACCGGCCCCGCGATGGCCCGCCGGGCCGGCTACATGTACGGCGCGCTGCTGCCCAAGGGCCCGGCCGGCCAGATCGGCTGCGGCCTGGGCCAGACGACCTCGCTCGGCTCCATCGGCCTGATCGCCCCCACGCTGCACATCACCGAGACCGGCCAGGAGGAGGTGATCGACGGCATCCGGATGGTCTTCCAGCTGACGCCCGGCACCGAGGCCCCCGCCGAAATGAACTTCCACCTCCCCGACCTGCGGGTCCTGTGTGTCGCCGAAAACGCGTGTCACACCCTGCACAACGTCCTCACCCTGCGCGGTGCGCTGGTCCGCGACCCCAGCGCCTGGGCCCGCTATCTCACCGAGACGCTGCGGCTGTTCGCCGGCACCACGGACATCGTCTTCGCCTCCCACCACTGGCCCACCTGGGGCCAGGAGCGTGCGGTCCGCTTCCTGGAAGAACAGCGCGACGCCTACGCCTACTTGCACGACCAGTCCGTACGGCTGATCAACGCCGGGCTCACCGGATCCGAGATAGCCGAGGAGCTGCGCTTCCCGCCCGCGCTGGAACGCGCCTGGCACACCCGCGGCTACTACGGCACCCTCAGCCACAACGCCAAGGCCGTGTACCAGCGTTACATGGGCTGGTTCGACGGCAACCCGGCCCATCTCTGGCAGCACCCGCCGGTGGCCGCGGCCACGCGCTACGTGGAGTACATGGGCGGCGCCGACGCCGTACTGGCCAAGGCCCGCACGGCGTGGGAGGCCGGCGACCTGCGCTGGGTGGCCGAGGTCGTCCACCACGTCATCTTCGCCGAACCGGACAACGCCGAGGCCCGCGCGCTCCAGGCCGATGCCCTCGAACGGCTCGGCCACGGTGCCGAGTCCGGGCCCTGGCGCAACTTCTACCTGATGGGCGCCGCCGAACTGCGCGAGCACACCACCGGCACCCGCACCCCTGCCGCAGGGCGCACCCCCATCGCGCCCGACCTCCTCGCCGCCCTCACCCCCGAGCAGATCTTCCAGTCGATGGCCGTCCGCCTCAACGGCCCCCGTGCCGGCGACCAACGCCTCCTGCTGCGCTGGGAAATCGCCGCCCCTCCGGCCGGCACCGACGGAGCCGGCGGCCTCGCCACCCCGGAGACCTGGACCCTCCTCCTCTCCAACGGGGCACTCACTCCCATGCCCGGCGACGCCCCGCGCGGCGAGAAGCCCCACGCCACCCTGCGTCTGGCGCGCACCACCCTGAACGCCGTCCTCAGCGGTGCCACCACCTTCCCCGACGAGATCGCCGCCGGAACGGTCACCCTCGACGGCGACCCCCAGGCCCTCCTCACCTTCAGCGCCCTCCTGGACAAGCCCGACCCGGCCTTCCCGATCGTCACGCCGTAGGGGGCGTCGTCACCCTCCCCGGCGGACCCCGGAAGCCGGCCGGCCCGGCTCCTCGGCGTCACGGAGCAGGAGCGCGGCCAGTGCCAGCGCCGTGCCCCGTGGCGTCGAGAGGTCGAGCCCGGTCAGCGTGGCGAAACGGGCGAGGCGGTTGTCGACGGTGTTGGGGTGGAGGGTGAGCAGCCGGGCCGTGGCCCGGCGGTCCTGTGCCTGCTCCAGATGGGTGCGGAGGGTCTCGATGAGTTCGGGCCGGTCGGCGACCGGGTCGAGCAGGGCGGCAATCCGGTCGCTGCCGGCGCTGGGACGGGACAGCTGGTATTCGAGCAGCACGTCATCGAGCCGGTGCAGCCCGGCGGGGTGTCCGCAGGCGCGGGCCACCCGGACGATCCGTGCGGCGGTGCGTGCCGCCTCGGGGATCTCCGTGCCCTGTTCCGCGTGCACGGCAGCGAGCCGTACGCCCGGACCGCACACCCCGTCGAGCAGCTCGGCGAGTACGGGCGGCGGCTGTACCCGGCCGGGCACGATCGCGCGGCCCCCGGTGCCGTCGAGCAGGGCGGGCACTTCCCTGCCGAAGGCGCGGTCCAGCGCCGCCTGCAGCCGTCGCACCACGCGCCGTGTGGCGACCGGAGCCCGGGGACCGTCCGGCAGCTGTACGGAGAGGACCAGCGACGGCCCGTCGAGGCCGCTGCCGGCCGGAGGAGGTGTGGTGCCCTCCAGCAGCCCGCGTACCAACGAGCGGCGCTCTGCACGCCGTTCGGAGGCGAGGGCGGCCTGCTCGTCGAGGTAGGTCTCGGTGACCGTGCGCACGATGCGCTGCTCGGCGCCGAACAGCCAGCCGGCCAGCTCGACCAGCGCGGCGTCCTCGCCCGGCCGGGCGGCGTCCCGCAGCGCCTGCCACAGCACCCGCACCCCCACGCAGTGCGTGGTCAGCAGCAGATGCAGCGGCATGCCCTCCTCGGCCCGCTGGGCGGCGCGCTCGCGGAAGACGTCGAAGTCGCCGGGGACGGTCCGGGGATCGCGCACCACCCGGTCCAGGAACAGCCGCAGTCCGTGCCGCGCGGTCGCCGCGATCTCCACATCCTTGACGTCGGCGGGGAGTTCGGCATAGCCGTGCAGCTGCTCGAAGACGTCCCGGGACATCAGCCGGGCGAGTGCGTTCACCCGGGGCGCACAGCGCGCCGCCAGCGACCGCGCGGTGTCGGACAGCGCCGGGACCGCCGAGTCCGGATCCGTCACGTCGGACGCACCGGACGCAGCGGAGGCATCGTCCACACCGGCCCCATCGGCCGTACCGGCCCCATCGGCCGTACCGGGCACGCCCGTCGTCATCAACCGCCTCCCGGTGCCGCTGTGACGCGCCACCCTAGCCCGGCCGGCTTCCGGCGGGAAAAGAGCGCTGCCGTCCGGAACCGTCCCCGCCACCCGGCCGACTACCTGTGCCGGGTCGCGCCTGCGGCCCGTCGGCCGCTGCTGCGGCGAGTGAGGCGGCCGGGTGCACCGGCTGGTGATGCGTAGGGGAGAAGCGCCATGCGTTCTGGGAAGTTGTGCGGTGCCGCGGTGGTGGTCGCGCTGGCCGCCACCGCGTGCGGCGGCAGTGGGGGAGACGGTGGCAGGGACACGGCCGGGGGCGCCCACGGGCCGGGCTTCCCCGTGCGGATCGCCGACTGCAAGGGCGCCACCACCACCTTCCCGTCCGCGCCGCGCAAGATCGTCACCAGCAACGCCGCCTCGCTGGAGATGCTGCTGCGGCTGGGGGCGGGCGACCGGGTCATCGGGACCGGATTCCCGCCCGGCAAGGGCGCCTTGCCCGGCGCCCTGGGGGCGCAGGCCCGGAAGGTGCCGGTGCTGGGGAAGTCCGTGATTCCCAAGGAGAAGCTGCTCGGCTCGGGTGCCGATCTCTACATCGACACCTTCGCTTCGATGAACTCCATGGGCCGTGCCGGTGACGCGCCGAGTGAGGAGGAGTTCACGGCGGCGGGCATCAAGCACCTCTACCTGGCGTCCACCGCCTGCGCCCCGATGGCCGGGAAGCCGCAGCGCGATCTGTCGGGTGTGGAGGGCGACATCAAGCGGCTGGGCGCGGTGACCGGCACCAGGGAGCGGGCGGACGCGCTCGTGGCGGGGATGCAGAAGAAGACCGACAAGGTGCACCGGGCGGTGGGCGGCATCGCCCCCGCCGAGCGGCCGACGTACTTCTTCTTCGACTACGACGCGGGCACCAAGCAGCCGGTCGCCGTCTGCCGCAAGCAGGTCGCCAACGCCGTGATCGGCCAGGCCGGGGCACGCAATGTCTTCGAGGGCTGCGACGGGGACTTCAAGCCGGTCTCCTGGGAGGAGGTGGTCGCCAAGAACCCGGACTGGATCCAGCTCGGGGTCCGTCACCGCGGTGACGCGGCGGCCGACGCCAAGGCGTACGACGAGGCCGCCGCGTTCCTGAAGAGCTTCCCCGCCACCAAGGGGCTCGCTGCCGTGCGCAACGGCAAGTTCCTGCGGATCGGCTCGGAGCGTACGACGATCGCCGGTGTCGGTAACGCGGACACCGTCGAGGAGATCGCGCACACCATCCATCCCGAACGGTTCAAGGCGGCCCGCTGATGGCTCCGGTGATCTCCGGGCCGCACGACCGCGAGGAGCGGACCGAGCGCTACGAGCGCCCCACACCGCCCGCCGGACCGCTCGCCGTGGGGCTCGGCCTCGCCGTGGTGGTGGCGCTGACCGCCGCGGTCTGCCTGGGCTCCACCGATATCGCGCCCGCTCACGTCTGGTCGGTGGTGTTCCGGCGGCTCGGCGGTGCGCCGCCCCGGCCGGGTACCGACGACCTGATCGTGTGGCAACTGCGGGTCCCCCGCGCCCTGTTGGCGGCACTGGTGGGTGCGGGGCTGGGGCTGGTGGGAACGGCGACCCAGGCGCTGGTGCGCAATCCGCTGGCGGACCCGTATCTGCTCGGCATCTCCAGCGGCGCCTCACTCGGCGCGGTCGCCGCCATCGTGCTGGGCGCCGGCGCGGGCGGAGTCCTGGGGCTGGGGCTGTCGGCGGCGGCGTTCGCCGGAGCGCTGGCCTCGTTCGCGCTGGTGTGGTGCATGGCCCGGCGCGGCGGGGGGCTTCTCACCGCTGCGTCTGGTGCTGGCCGGCGTCGGCATCGGGCAGTTCCTGTCCGGCCTCACCAGCTATCTCGTGCTCCAGGCCGGCGATGAACAGCAGACCCGCAGTGTGCTGTTCTGGCTGATGGGCAGCCTGAGCGGGGCCACCTGGAACGTCCTGTGGCTGCCGGTACTCGCCGTCGCCGCCGGGCTGTTGGCACTCCAGGCGCGGGCCCGCGCCATGAACGCCCTGATCATGGGCGATGAGACCGCGGCCGGGGTGGGCGTGGACGTCACCCGGCTGCGCAGGGAACTCTTCGTGGTGACCGGTCTGCTGACCGGCGTACTGGTCGCGGTCTCCGGAGCCATCGGCTTCGTGGGCCTGATGGTGCCGCATCTGTGCCGGCTGGTCATCGGCGGCGACCACCGCCGGCTGCTGCCACTGTCCGCGCTGACCGGTGCATTGCTGCTGGTCGTGGTGGACATCGTGTGCCGTACGGCGATGGACTCCCAGGAACTTCCGGTAGGAGTCGTCACCGCGATGATCGGGGCGCCCGCGCTGCTGTTCATCCTGGACCGGCGGATGGAGGCGGGCCGGTGAATGTCGAGATCGAGGATCTGCAGGTCGGCTACGCGGGCCGGAATGTCGTGGCCGGAGTGCGGCTGATGGCGGCCGACGGCGAGATCGCCGGGCTGGTCGGCCCCAACGGCAGCGGCAAATCCACCGTGCTGCGGACCGTCTACCGGCATCTGCGGCCCACCGCCGGGAGGGTGCTGCTGGCCGGGGCCGACATCCGCACGCTCACACCGGGACAGACCGCACGCCGGGTCGCCGCGCTGCCGCAGGAGCGCGGCAGCGATTTCGAGCTGACCGTGCGCGAGGTGGTGACGATGGGCCGTACGCCCCACAAGCGGGCCTTCGCGGGCGAGGACCACGCCGACCGGGAGAGCGTGGCCCGCGCGCTGGCCGCCGTCGGCCTGGCCGGGCAGGGCGCCCGCCGGTTCTCCACCCTGTCCGGGGGTGAGCGTCAACGGGCCCTGCTGGCAAGGGTGTTCGCCCAGGACCCGGCGGTGCTGGTACTGGACGAGCCCACCAACCACCTCGATGTCCGGCATCAGGTGGAGCTGCTGACGCTGCTGCGGGCGCAGCGCCGTACGACGCTGATCTCGCTGCACGATCTGAACGCCGCGGCGTCCCTGTGCGACCGGCTGCATGTGCTGCACGCCGGGCGGGTGGTGGCGTCCGGCACGCCCCGAGCGGTGCTGACGCCGTCGCTGCTGGCCGAGGTGTTCGGGGTGCGCGCCGCGGTGACCGAACATCCGCTCACCGGCGACCCGTTGATCGCCTTCGATCACCGGGAGGCGTTGCCCGCCGGGGACGGGTGACGGTCGCCGCGCCGGGGCGGCGGCGGACACCCCGCCCCCTCACCCGGCCACGAAGTGGTTCGGCCGCCCCTGGTGGAACACCAGCCGGCCGAGCCGCTCGGCCTTCGCGCGATGCAGCAACTCCCGCCGTCCGTCGCCGTGTTCGAGCACACAGGAGTGCCAGGGCGTCATCCACACATCGGGCGTATCGAGCAGCCGTATGCCGAACTTGGCCGAGCCCCCCGGCTGCGGATGGATGGAGAGCCGGAACGCGCCCGGGTGGTACGCGCCGACCAGCTCGCCCCAGGCGCGGCTGCGCTGTATCACCCCGTAGGCGCGGCGGCGGCAGTCGCGCTGCAACGCCGAACGGGTGCCCCGGAACGAGGCGGAGTCCTCGAAGAGGAAGCGGGTGATGCCCTGGTACAGGCGGCGCGTCGGTTCGTCGCCGCGCGTCAGGGACCGCAGGGCCTCCAGGGCCGGTGCGTAACGCTCGTGGACCAGGGCCCGTTTGGCGTCGTGCGACAGCCGCTGCCCGTACACCTCGCGCAGGTCGAAGACGTCCAGCCGGGTCAGGCCCTCGTCGTGGATCAGGGCGCGCAGCGCGTCCGCGTAGGCATCGATGTCCCGGTCGGGCACCTGGATGAGATCGCTGAAGACATGCCCGTCCGAGCAGATGACCACCCGCGCGCCGGGCGGGTGGACGGCCTCGATCCGGGCACACAGGGCGTCCAGGAAGCGCAGTGCCAGCCGTTCGCCCTCGTCGGGGAGGTGGCCGAGCACCTTGGCGGGGTTGGGCGACTTGCACGGGAAGCCCGGCAGGGTGAACACGATCGGCTCGCCCGCCGCCACCGGAGCGGCGAGCTGCCGCAGTTGGGCGGGGAAGGCGTCCGGGGTGTCCCCGTGGCCGGTGTCGAGCGTGCGGCGGTGGGGCAGGAGCTCGGCGAGCACCGCCGTGCAGCCGGCCGGGTGGCCGGCGGGCACACCGGGTCGCGGCCGGGCCGGGCTGGTCAGCACGCGGCATCCGGCCCGCCCGCGCCCGGACAGGCGGCCGGCGCGCCGTAGGTCACCGGCAGCCGGTCGACCCCGCGCGCCAGTACCGCCGGGATCCAGCCCAGCTCGCCGTCCGGGACGGCCGGCCGCAGGTCCGGCAGCCGTCTCAGCAAGGTGCCCAGGGCGATGTGGAGTTCGATACGGGCGAGCGCGGCGCCGGGGCAGAAGTGGATGCCGTGGCCGAAGGCGAGGTGCGGGTTGGGGGCGCGGTCGAAGTGAAGGGCGTCGGCGTCGGGGAACTGCCGGGCGTCGCGATTGGCCGCACACAGCGACACGATGACGGAGTCGCCCGCCGGGATGCGCGTCCCGTGCAGATCGGTGTCCTCGGCGAAGAACCGCCAGGTCGTCAGCTCGAAGGCGCTGTCATAACGCAACAGTTCCTCGACGGCGCGGGGCAGCAGCTCCGGACGGTCGGCCAGCGCCGCCAGGTGGGCGGGATGGCGCAGCAGGGTGACCAGGGCCGTGCTGATCTGGTGGGTGACCGGTTCCTGTCCGGCGACCAGCAGCTGGAAGATCATCGAATCGAGCTCTTCCCGGCCGAGCCGGCCGTCGTCGCGCGCGGCCACCAGCCGGGAGAGCAGATCCTCGCCGTGCTCCCCACGTTTGTGGACGACCAGATCGGCGATGTACTGCTGCAGTCCGCGCAGCCGCGCCTCGTACGCCGGGCGGCCGGGGTCCGCCGGCCCCACGGGCTGGACCACCTTGCCCCAGTCCCGGTCGAAGCGCGCCGCGAACTCCCCCGGCAGCCCGATGACTTCGGCGAGCACCTGAAACGGGAAGCGCCCGGCGAACACCTCGACCAGATCGGCCTCGCCGGCGTCCGGGAGGCCGTCGAGCAGGGCGTCGGCCATCGCCTGGAAGCGGGGGCGGAGCCCCTCGACGCGCTGCGGGGCGAAAGCGTCGGTGATCAGCCGGCGCAGCGCGGTGTGCCGCGGCGGGTCCTGGTGGAGCAGATGCACCTGGAGCTGGGAGTGCTGGGGCTCGGGCATGATCGAGGCGCGGGCCCGCCAGGCTGCGTTGCCACGCGCATGGTGTTTGCCCAGCCGGGTGTCGGTCAGCGCCTGATGGGCGGCCTCGTAGCCGGTGACGAGCCAGGCGCACACCCCGCTGGGGAAGCGCACCCGGTGGACCGGGCCGCGCGCCCGTAGCTCGGCGTACAGGGGATAGGGATAGCGGGTGTACTCCGGCCCGTACAGCTCTACGGGATCGGGCGGTGTGGACAAGGTGTCCTCCTCGGCGGTGCCGGTCGGTGACGAACCGCGCCCGGACGGCACGGCGTTGGAGAGGTCGTGCGCGGGGCGCGTCGAGTTCCCGCCGGGGACGGTGATTTCGGCCGGGCGGGCGAGCGGGGTGGCGAAGAGGGCGGCCGGGAAGTAGCCGAAGAGGATGCCGAAGCAGAGGATGCCGAAGCCGACGTCGAACCGGACCCGGGGCACCGAAGCGGACGCTGAAGGGGACGCCGAAGGGGACGCCGCACAAACCCAGTTAGTCGGCCCCGAAGGCCGCTGAGTTCCGGCGCAGGAACAGGACAAACCTCACCCTCCGACGAGCCCCCGATGGCCCGCTCGGCACCGCCTCCACCTGCCACGATGACGCGATGTCCCGCTCTTCGGCCGACCGCAGTCGGCCCCCTCTCCGTCAGGCCGTCCAACGGCTGCTGCCCGCACGGCCGGTCATAGGCTTCCTCGTGCTGCTGGCGCTGCTCGGCACGCTGTCGTACGCGGCCGGTGCCGTCGCCGGTCCGGTGGCCCCGGATCTGCGCCCGGCCGGCGATGCCCGTACGGGAGGCGGCCCGCCCGCCGATGACGGGGACATGGGCGGTATGCACGGCATGGGTGGCGCGGACCCCCGCCCGGTGACGGGGGGAGTGCCGCGATGACGCCGCAGCCCCGGCCCGGACCCCGGTCATCGCCCCCGCTCGCGGCATCGGCCCCGCCCGGCACCACCACCCTCACGATCGGCGGAATGACCTGCGCGGCCTGTGTGGGCCGGGTCGAGAAGAAGCTCGGCCGGCTGGACGGCGTCGCCGCCACGGTGAACCTCGCCACCGGCCGGGCAACGGTCAGCCACCCCGCGGCGGTCTCCGTCACCGACCTCGTCAGCACCGTCGAGGCCGCCGGATTCACCGCACAGCTCCACGGGCCCGCCCCGGCGCCGGATGCGGAAGACCGGCCGTCGCTCGCCGGCCGCCCGGACGACCGGGACGACGGCGCCCGCGCCGAGCGGCACCGGCTGCTGGTGACCGCGGTGCTCTCGCTGCCCGTCCTGGTCCTGTCGATGGTGCCCGGCTGGCAGTTCCGCGACTGGCAGTGGCTGTGCTTCGTGCTCGCCGCGCCCGTCGCCGTATGGGGCGCCGCCCCCTTCCACGCCCGCGCGCTGCGTGGTCTGCGGCACGGCGCGGCCACCATGGACACCCTGGTCTCGCTCGGCGTCGTCGCCTCCTTCACCTGGTCCGCCTATGCGCTGTTCCTCGGTGGAGCCGGGGCACCCGGAATGACGATGCCGTTCAGCCTGCTGCCCGCCGCCGGCGACGGGGCCGCGCACCTCTACCTGGAAGCCGCCGTCGGTGTGCCGCTGTTCGTGCTGGCCGGGCGGCGGATGGAGGCCAGGGCCCGGCGCGGCACCGGGGCCGCGCTCCGCGCCCTGGCCGAACTCGCCGCCAAGGACGTCGAGGTACGCACGGCCGACGGCATGGGGGGCGCCCAGGTCAGGCGCATCCCGGTGGACCGGCTGCGGGCCGGCGACCGTTTCCTGGTCCGGCCCGGGGAACGGGTCGCCACCGACGGCACCGTCGTCGAGGGAAGTTCCGCCCTGGACCTGTCCCTGATCAGCGGGGAGAGCCGCCCCGTCGAGGTCGGTCCGGGGGCGGCGGCCGTCGGCGGCGCGGTCAACTCCGGTGGTCTGCTGGAGGTACGGGCCGACGCGGTGGGCGCCGACACCCAGCTCGCCCGGATCACCCGGCTCGTCGAGGACGCCCAGACCGGCAAGACCAAGGTCCAGCGGCTCGCCGACGCGGTGGCGGCCGTTTTCGTCCCCGCCGTCCTGACCGTCTCGGTCACCGTCCTGGGCTTCTGGCTCGGCGCCGGGGCCGACCCGCAGGCCGCGGTCACCGCGGCGGTGGCCGTCCTCGTCGTCGCCTGCCCCTGCGCACTGGGGCTGGCCACCCCGACCGCGCTGCTGGCCGCCACCGGCCGGGGCGCCCAGCTCGGGATCCTGGTCCGCGGGCCGGAGGCGCTGGAGCGACTGCGCCGCATCGACACCGTCGTCCTCGACAAGACCGGCACCCTCACCACGGGCCGGATGAGCGTCACCGCCCTCACCGCGCGCACCGGCGGCCTCGAATCCGCGGCGGCGCTGCGGCTGGCCGCCATCGTCGAGCAGGGCTCCGAACATCCGCTGGCCCGCGCCGTCGGCGCAGCCGCCGAAGCCCGCCTCCCGGGCCAACTGCTGCCGCCCGTAACGGACTTCGCCGCCACACCCGGGCACGGCGTCCACGGCACGGCCGACCGGCACCGGGTGGAGGTCACCCGGCCCGGCGACCTCACCGGCCTGCCGGCCCCGCTGCCGGAAGCGGTGCGCACCGCGGAGGCGGCCGGACACACCGCCGTCCAGGTCACCGTCGACGGCACCCCGGAGGCCGTCATCGCGGTCGGTGACGCCCTCCGCCCCGACAGCTACCGCGCCGTCGAGCATCTGCGCCGCCTGGGGCTGCGGCCGGTCCTGGCCACCGGCGACCGCGCCGCCACCGCCCGCGCGGTGGCCGGCCATCTCACCATCACCGAAATCCACGCCGGGGCCCGGCCCGAGGACAAGGCCGCCCTCGTCACCACCCTCAGGGAGCAGGGCGGCCGGGTCGCCGTCGTCGGCGACGGCGTCAACGACGCGGCGGCCCTTGGCCTCGCCGACCTCGGGATCGCCATGGGCAGCGGCACCGATGCCGCGATCGGCGCCGCCGATGTCACCCTCGTACGCGAGGACCTCCAGGCCATCCCCGACGCGGTACGCCTGGCCCGGCGCACCCTGGGCACCATCCGCAGCAATCTCGTCTGGGCCTTCGGCTACAACCTCGTCACCGTGCCGCTCGCCGCCGTCGGCCTGCTCAGTCCGATGCCGGCAGCCGCCGCCATGTCCGCCAGCTCCCTGCTCGTCGTGGGCAACAGTCTGCGGCTGCGCGCCTGGCGCCCGGCCGGGCCCGGCAATCCGGCCCGCCGCCCCCACAACCGCCGGACACCGGCCGGCCGGGAGACCTCATGAAACGGCTGTCCGTCATGAAACGGCTGTCCGTCCCGTCCTTCGCCGTCCCCTTGCTCACCTGTCTGGCGACCCTCGGCACCCTCACCGCATGGACCGCCACCGGCCATGCGGGCCGGCCCGCGGAGCTGACCGTCCCCGAGGGCCGGGTGCTGATCCCCTCGGGAGCCGAGGCCACCGCCGCGTTCTTCACCCTCCGCAACACCGGCGGCGCCGATGACGTCCTGACGGGTGTCACCGGCCCGGCCGGCCACCGCGCGATGCTCAGCCGCACCGTCGACATCGGGCACAACGCCCGGAGCATGACGATGGTCCGGGCCGCCACCGTCCCGGCGGGCGGCGCGCTCACCATGACGCCGACCACCCTGGACGTCATGGTCAGCCCGCCGCCACGGCTCGCGCCCGGCGACCGGCTCACCTTCACGCTGCACTTCCGCCACAGCCCGCCACGGACCGTACGGGCCCGCGCGGTACGTCCCGGCCGGTGAACCCGCCGGGCCCCCGACGCCACGGGGCTCATGGACCGGCCTTCGCCCACCCATGAGCCCCGTCACTCGCCCGATTGCGCGGCCCGTCAGGCCAGGGCGTCCTCGTATACGCGTGGCCCGTCGGCCGGTTCGGGGCGCTCCGCCTCCGTCAGCAACGCGACCAGCGTCTCCCGGGCGCGCGCCACCCGGGACCGCACGGTTCCCACGGGGCAGCCCATCACCCCGGCCGCCGCCGCGTACGGCAGCCCGAGCAACTGCGTGAGCACGAACGCCTCCCGCCGCTGTGGCGCCAGCGCCGCCAGCAGTTCGGCCAGCGCGACGCCCTCGTCGAACCCCGGCACACCCCGCGGCTGCACCCGCTCGGCGGCCGTCTGCCAGTCGTCGGTCGCGGCCAGCCGGGGCCGCACCGCGTGGGACCGGATGCGGTCCGCCACGACCCGCCGGGCGATGGTCAGCAGCCAGGTCCGCGCCGACGACCGGCCCTCGAACCGCGGCAGACTGCGCAGCGCCCGGACATAGGTGTCCTGCACCAGGTCGTCGGTCGCTTGCGGATCACCGCTGAGATGCGCCACATAGCGCCGCACATCGAGCTGAGTGGCCCGCACGAACTGCTCGACGGCCCGTTCGTCACCGGTACGGGCGGCCAGCGCCCAGCCCGTCACCGCCTCGTTATCCCGCATACCGCGACCGCCCCTCGCAGCCCGTTCGCGCCTCGTGGAGGATGGACGCATGCTCTGCTCGCGCATCCGTACGGCACTCTCCGCCCGCCTCGACGGCGAGGAACTGCCACCCGAGCTCACCCCCGGCCGGCTCGACGACCACCTCGCCGGCTGCCGGGACTGCCGACTGTGGGACGCGCAGGCACATGCCCTGACGGCAGGCCTCGACCGCGCCGCCGCACACCCCGAGGACGACCCGACGGCCGCCGATGCGCTGCTCGCCCGGCTGCGGCCGGCCGCCGCACGGCCGGGGGTATCTCCCGGCTCGGCGGACAGCGGCGGCACCCGGGCCGGTTGAGGCGGGGGAAGCGGTGGCCCGCGGGCGCCCGCCCCCGTCGGCCGGTGCGCCGGGAACGGACACCGGCAGCAGCGCCACCGGCATCCGGACAGGAATCATCATCTGGAGTCCTTCGCATGATCCGGTCGCCGCGCGCGGCGGGGACCGGTGAAGTCGGAGCCGGGACCGTCGGCGGGTGCACTCGGCGCCCGCCCGTCCGTCGGCTCAGGAATTCGACCGTGCTGTCAGCAGACAGCCGGCTCATGCGGCGGACCCCGCAACGACCTCGTATACGCCAGCAGCAACTGCCGCACCGCACGCCGCGGCTCCTGACGGGCGGCACGGACGGCGGGCCGCGGCTCGGGCAGCAGAACCCGTAGGACGAGCACCAGCGGCGCGAACAGCCGGGCCGACACGGTCCGTACGAGCCGGAACGCCGCCCGTTCGCCGCCCCACAGCCATCCGGCGCTGAGCAGTGCGACCAGCAGGTGGGCGGCCAGCATGCCGGTCGCGCTGCCGTGCATTCCCGGCATCTGATCCGGGTGGACCATGCTGCCCATGTGCCCCATGCCGCCCATGTCTTGCATAGGGCCCGCATGGTCCATCGAGGGCATGGCCGCCATCTGCTGATGCATCAGCTGCTGCAGCTGTGCGCCGTCCCGGCCGGAGAGCCGCATCCCCTCCGCGCCGCACAGCCAGTTCTCCGCCCACTGGCGTGCGAGCGAGCGCTCGCCGCCTCCGGTACGGGCGACCGCCTGGCCGAGCGAGAAGGCGCTGTGCAGGGCCGCCTGGGTGCCGACGGTCAGCAACCCCACCCACAGCGGCCCGCGTTCCCGGCCCGCACAGCACCAGGCGCCGGCCGCGGTCCCCGCCCCGGCGACGAGCAGCATCCACGCCGGTACCACGGCATCGGACATCACCATGTGCCCCAGCGCGGCGAGCAGCACACAGACCGCCGCGAACACCGCCGCGCGTAGCCCCCTGAGAACCTGCCCCGCATCCATGACTGGCCCATCGTCGCACCCCTGTTCCGCAGCGGAACGAGAGGGGCCCCGGCCTGCCGCGCCGACCGGATCCACGCGGAACCGGCAACGGGGCGCGGCCACCCGCCACGCCCCGTCGTCAGTGGTTGCCGCTCCTGCCGTGCCTAGGGCCGGGGCCCGATGACCTTCTCGCCGTCCCGGACGGTGATGGCGACGGCCGGGCAGATGTCGGCGGCGTCCAAGGCGCGCTCGTCCTCGTCGATCCGCTCGTTCAGCGGACGGGCGTGCGCGCCGTCCAGGGCGAAGAGATCCGGCGCGATGGCGGCGCAGGATCCCGAGGCCATGCACTGCTCGGGGTCGATCTCCACCTTCCAGGTCATCAGCTCACCACCCCACCGGCATGACCCGCGGACCGCGCACCAGCATCTGGCTCTTCCACTCCACGTCGCCCGCCAGTCGCAGCTCAGGGAACCGGGTGATCAGGGCGATGAGCGCCTCCTGAAGCTCCAGCCGGGCCAGCGGTGCGCCCAGGCAGTGATGGACACCGTGACCGAACCCGAGGTGCTGGGTTCCGCCCCGGGAGATGTCCAGCTTCCCCGGTGCGTCGAAACGCAGTGCATCCCGGTTGGCCGCGCCCACCGCCACCAGGACCGGGGTGCCGGCCCGCACCAGCGTCCCGCCGACCTCGATGTCCTCCGTCGCATAGCGCGGCTGGCTCGCGCCACTGCCGAGCGGCACGAACCGCAGTAATTCCTCCACGGCTCCGCCGATCAGCTCCGGCTGTTCGCGCAGCAGGGCGAGCTGGCCCGGATGATCCAGCAGCGCAAGAACGAAGTTGGGGATCTGGGTAGCGGTGGTCTCGTGCCCGGCGACCAGGATCCCGACGCACAGGTCGACGAGTTCGAGTTCGGACAGCCGGTCGTTGACATCCCGGGCGTCGATCAGCGCCGTCATCAGATCGTCCCGTGGCGCCTGCCGGTGCTCCTCGATCAACTGCCGCATGTAGGAGCGGAGTTCTTCAAGGTTGGCGTCGAATTCCGCCGCCGTGAGGGAACTTGTCGACAGAGCGGCGTCACTCCACACCCGGAACCGCGGCCGGTCCTCGGCCGGCACGCCGAGCAGCCGGCAGATCACCGCGACGGGGATGGGCAGCGCATAACGGTCCACCAGGTCGGCGGGCGGCCCGGCCGCCGCGAGCTCGTCGAGCAGCTCGTTCGCCAGCTGCTTGACCTGCGGCCTGAGCTTCTCGACCTGGCGGACGGTGAACGCCTTGGCCACCAGCGTGCGCAGCCGGGTGTGATCGGGCGGGTCCATGCCCAGGATGCCGCTGTCGCGGCGCCCTTCGGACTGCCGGGGCTCGTCGTGCCGGACGCCCTCGGCACGGCTGAAGCGCTGGTCGCCGAGGACGAACCGGGCCTCGGCGTACCGGGTCACGAGCCAGGCCGGCTCGCCGTACGTCATCCGCACCTTCAGCAGCCCCGGGCGGTTGCGGGCCTGCTCGTACTCTTCGGAAAGCTCAAGGCTCTCGGGGACATTGAAGGGGTAGGAAAGGGGTGCTGTGTCGGCTGTGGTCACGGTGACCTCCCTTGTGTAAGCACCTGCTTACATAAGGTAGGCCGCCCCCTCGGGGCGGTCAACGACGCATTGTGGCCGTCATCGTGACGGGCCAACGGAGAGGAGCGTGACGATGGCGGAGTCCCCGCAGCACGACGTGCCGAGCACCTACCGCCGGGACGCACAGGGCACGCGACTGCGGTTGCTCGACGCCGCGTCGGAGCTGTTCGCCGAGCGTGGCTACGAGCGGGCCACGGTGCGCGACATCGCGGCCCGCGCCGGGGTCAATCAGGCCCTGCTGTTCCGCTACTTCGGCTCGAAGAAGGCTCTGTTCGGGGAGGTGATGGCGCATGGCGGCCACGAGCAGCTGCGCACCACTCCCGCCGAGCGGCTGTTCGAGGTCGCGCTGCGCGGCATGCTGGCCGGCGGCAGGGAGGGCGCCGACCGCTCGCTGGAGGTGTGTCTGCGCTCCATCGGCGGCAGCGACGAGATCGCGGATGCGCTGCGGGGGCTGGGAGAGGAGTATGCGGCGGTGCTCGCCACGCTCTCCGAGTCCGACACCGGGACCCTGCGCGGGGATCTGGCGCTGTCCTGGCTGCTGGGAATTGGCCTGATGCGTGTGGTGGTCGGCAAGGAGCCGCTGGCGAGCGCCGATCCCGACACGGTGTGCCGGCTCGTCGTGGGCGCCCTGGGGGGTCTGCTGGAGGGCCTGCCGCAGGGTGCGGGGACCGACGGGGAAGGCGGCCCGATTCCGGAGTGAGCGGGCGAGTCGTGGCGTGGCCTGTTGCAGTTCGTGCTGCGTTCCAGTGACTCTGCGGCGGGTCGCGAGTCGGTGGACAAAGCCACCCTTATTGTCAGTTTTGCAGAGAATATTCTTTTTCTGCAGAGTCGAGTGAAGGTGGAAACATGCTCCGTTCGATCCCTCGCGGCCTTGCAGTGGCCGGCCTGGCCGCGGCTGCCCTGGTGGTGCCGACGGCAGGCGCCGCCACCGCCGCAATCCCGGTCCCCAACAGCTCACAGACCGCCAAGTGCTACTCGCGCCACTGCGACAGGGGCCACTACGGCGACCGGTACCACAACCGGCATCACAACCGACACCACGGCCACAGCCACGGCCGCTTCGGGCACGGCGGCCACGACGGCTACGACGGCTACGGCCGTGACAGCGGCCGCCGCGACGGCGTCGGCTCCGGCCGTGACGGCGGCTACGAACGCGACGGCTTCGGGCGCGACGACGGCCTCGGGCGCGAAGGCGGCCTCGGGCGCGAAGGCGGCCGCGACGGTAACGGCCTGGGCCGGGACGGGCTGCTCGGCCTCGGGGTGCTCGGACTGCTCTAGAACCCGTCAGGTAGCCGTACAGGGGGCCCGGGGAGATGCATCCCGGGCCCCCTCTGCATGCCGTGCCATGTGCCGGGTCGCCTGGTCCCCTGGCGTCAACAGGGCCGTGGTGCCGGTATCCGTACGGTCCCGGCCGGACCGACCGGTTAACAGGAGGATTGCATTCCGCCGAGTTGCCCCGCCACATTTCACGTTTCAACGTTTTTTGGATTCAGGTGAATCGTTGTCATAGGGCTTGCGGGATGGCAGGATTGCCCTGTCGCATCGTGAATGGGGGATTTGCGGCCAATGGGGGACGGGGGAAAGGGTCCCTTCTGCGTAGCGCGCACCTGACCCGTGCGCCGACCATCAAGCCCATGGGTATCTCGCTTGAGCGAGTGCACTTGCTTTGCGCTGCCCATTTTCAACGGTTTGGATTCTGGTGATAGCGGAAGAAGTTTATGATCTTGTGCTGGATGATCTCTTCATCCGGCTTGACCAACTGGTTCCGGGGAGTTCGGTCTTCCTCAAACTGGAGGGTCTCAATCCTGCCGGTTCGGTAAAGCTCAAGACCGCCGTCGCGCTCGTAGCAGCGGCCGAGGATTCCGGTCGCTGCTTTCCGCGGACCCGGCTGATCGAGTCGACGTCGGGAAACCTCGGCGTCGCCCTGGCAATGGTGTGTGCGGCAAAGGGATACCCGCTGACCTGTGTCACGGACCCCAATGCCACCGTCCAGTCGAGGCGCCTGATGGAGGTCCTCGGTGCCGAAGTGGTGGTCATCGACGTCCGGGACGCCCAGGGCGGCTATCTGCAATCGCGCATCGATTACATCGGCGAACGGCTGCGCCGCGATCCCGATCTCCACTGGCTGAACCAGTACGCCAACCCGGCCGGACCGCAGGCGCACCGGGATCGCACCGGCCGTGCGATCTTGGAGGAGATCGGCCATATCGACTACGCCTTCATCGGCGCCGGTACGACGGGAACGCTGATGGGCTGCGCGGAGTACCTCCGCCGGCACAGCCCCGCTACCCGGATCATCGCGGTGGATGCCGCGGGTTCGGTGACCTTCGGCGGGCCGGCCTCCCGGCGGCACATTCCGGGACTGGGGACGAGCCGGCGCCCGGAAATACTGGACACACGGAATATCGACGACGTCGTGCTGATTCCCGAAGCGGATTCCGTCGAGATGTGCCGGACGCTGGCCGAAGAACGCGGACTGCTGCTGGGCGGGTCGTCCGGAACGGTCTTGTGCGCCGTGCATGACGCGGCCAAGAACATCCCGGACGGAAGTGTCGTGGTGGCGATTTCACCGGACTTCGGCGATCGCTATCTGGAGACCATCTACAACGACGCATGGGTGGCCGAACGCTGGCCCGAGATAGCCGGCCACAAGATATCTCAGGCACCGGCCTGAGACGGGGGGAAGATTTATGTTCAACTTCGAGATAGTCGCCGGAGAAACGGTGCGCCAGGTCCTCGACGACAAGCGCGGAGACGTTCTCGGCATTGTGCGTAGCGCCTACCGGGCGCATGAGTCCGGAGACTCCATCAATCCGGACAGCTACTTCCTCCGCTTCCCGGACAAGCCGGATTCCCGGATCATTGCGCTGCCCGCGTTCCTGGGCGCCGACGTCCAGCTCGCCGGCATCAAATGGATTGCGAGCTTCCCGGGCAACACCCGCATCGGAGCCCCGCGGGCATCGGCCGTCCTCCTTCTGAACGACTACGAGACCGGCTACCCGATCGCCTGCCTGGAAGCCGCGAGCATCAGCTCGGCCCGTACCGCCGCCTCCGCGGCCGTCGCGGCCATCGCGCTCCGCCCGGACGGCTTCGCGGGGACCCGGATCGCCGTCGTGGGCGGGGGAGTCATCGCACGCAACATCTGCGACTACCTCGCCGTCGCGGGCTGCGTCCCGGACTCGTACCTCGTCCACGACCTCGACGAGGCCTCCGGACAGGCCCTGGCCGAGCATGTGCGCACCACGCAGCACCGTGCGGCCACCTTCACCGCCGACCTCGATGCCGCGCTGGGGGCCGACACCGTCGTCTTCGCCACGACCGCGCTGGAGCCCTACGTCAGCACGCCGTTCAAGCCCGGCCAGCTCGTGCTCCATGTCTCCCTGCGTGACCTGGCCCCCGAGGTGGTCCTGGCGGCGGACAACGTCCTCGACGACATCGACCACTGCCTCAAGGCGCAGACCTCACCCCACCTCGCCGAGCAGCTGTCCGGCTCCCGCGAGTTCGTCAACGGGACCCTCGCCGGAGTGCTGAACGGCGAGGTGACGCTCTCCCCGGACCGCCCGGTGATCTTCTCGCCGTTCGGCCTGGGTGTGCTGGACCTGGCCGTGGGCGCGTTCGTCCTGGGCGAGGCCCGCAAGGACGGCACCGCCATCGAGGTGCCCAACTTCTTCGGGGAGACCCGCCGGTGGTGAACCACATACCCCGCTCCGTCGCGATCGTGGGTGCCGGATCGCGCGGCCTGGGCATCTTCGAACGGCTGGTCGCGCACTGCCTCGACCGGCCGGCCCCGCTCACCGTCCACCTCATCGACCCGCAGCCCTTCGGCGCCGGATTCCACCTGCCCGGCCAGCCCGACCACCTCCTGCTCAACACCGTCTGCGCACAGCTGACGGCCTTCGCCGACGCGGACATGGTGGACGGCCCCGTACCGTCGCCCGGCCCCTCGCTCCACGCATGGTGCCGGCAACGGGATCTGCGGCTGGCGGACGACGGTTATACCGTGCGCGCGGGAGAAGGACGGGAGATCCGGCCGAACGACTTCCTGCCGCGCAGGCTCCTGAGCGAATATCTGGTCTGGGCGGCGGAGGAGATCGCCGACGCGGCGCCCGAGACCCTCACGCTGGTCCGGCACGGTACGACCGCCGTCGACATCCTCCCCGGGGCACCGGACACCGAGACGGTGGTCCTCGCCGACGGCACCCGCATCGAAGCCGACGTCGTCTTCGTCACCGTCGGGCACCACACGCTCTACCGGCCCGCGGCGCCCGCCCCCGATCCACGACTGGTCACCCGCCCCTACCCGCTGCCCGCGGCGCTCGACAGCATCGGAGCGGGCGAACGCGTCGCCGTCCTCGGCGCGGGGCTGACCGCCATGGACGTCATCGCCACGCTGACGCTCGGACGCGGCGGCAGGCACACGACGGGCGCGGACGGAATGCGCTACCTCCCCAGTGGGCGGGAGCCGTCGATCGTGCTCACCAACCGCTCCGGGCTGCCCTCGCGCAGCCGCCCCCGCCTCCACCCTGGACGGGTGCGCTTCGCGCCGCTGGCGCTGACCACGGACCGTCTCGACGCGCTCCGCACCCACCGTGCGGAGGGACGGCTTCGCTTTGCCGACGATGTCCTGCCGCTCGTCGAGGCCGAGATGGAACTCGCCTACTACCGCGCGCTGCTGGCCCGGGAGCTGGGCGACGCCATGAGCGCGGGGCTGGAACTCACCAGGCGCTGCGCCCGGGCGGGGCACGAGAGCGTACTGGCGGAGCTGCGGGCCCGGTTCGGCCCCGGCCCGGTGCCCGGGATCCTGTCCGCTGACGTCACGGACCGGCAGTGGACGGGGTACGACGCCTACCGCGACTGGTTCACCGCCGAGGTCACCGCCGATCTGGCCGAGGCCAGGGAAGGCCTCGGTGCGAGCCCCCTCAAGGAGGCCCTGGAGGTCCTCCGCGACCACCGCGATGTCCTGCGGGCGGTCATCGACCCGCCTGGCGTCGACGACGCGTCCCTGGCCACGTTCTTCGGGGAGTTCGCTCCCGCGGTGAACCGGCTGGTGATCGGCCCGCAGCTCGACCGGTCGGCGGAGCTGCTCTCCCTGATCGACGCGGGGATCGTCCGGCTCGGCCCCGGCCCGCAGCCGAAGGTCGTCGCACCGGCCGGAGCGGGCCCCTGGCGGCTGGAATCCACCTGTCTCGCCCAGCCGTTGAGGATGGAGGTCGACCACGTGGTGCAGGCGCATGTGGCCGAGCCCGGCGCGGACCGGGTGCCCGGGTCGCTGCTCGGCACGCTCGTCGCCGCGGGCCGCCTCCGTACCCTCGCCCACCGCGGAGGCACGGTGCACGGGCTCGACGTCACCCGGCAGGGCCAGGGCATCGACCGTACGGGCACCGCGCAGCCGCGTCTGTTCCTCCTCGGCTCGCACACCGAGGGATCCAGTTACTACAACCACTATGTGCCCTCGCCCGGCGCGCCCTCCCGTGCACTGCTGGACGCGGAACTCGCCCTGGGCACTGCTCTGCCGGAACTGATGACGAGGAAGCGATGAACAACAGCGAGACCTTCACCCCATGGACGCAGGAGTACCGGCCCGAGACGCGCGCCGCGCAGGGCGACGGCTGGCGCTGCCCGACCACCGGCGCCGTGCCGCCCCCGGTCGGGCTGGGCGCCACCTACGCGCGCGACAACGAATACCGGTCGCCCGCCGGACTGGCGTACCTCCGGGACCAGGGGACGCCGGGGTACGAGCAGGTCGAGAACGTGGTGGCGGGTCTGGAGGGCGGCTCGGACGCGCTCGTCTTCTCGTCCGGTATGGCCGCCGCCACGTCCGTCTTCCAGGTACTGCCCGCCGGCGCGCGGGTCGTGGTCCCGCAGACCATGTACTTCGGACTCACCAAGTGGCTGCGGGAGTTCGGCCCCCAGCGCGGCCTGGACGTCGTCCAGGCGCCCATGAACGACCTGGACGCGGTGGCTGCCGCCGTGACCGCTGCCCCGACCGCGCTGGTGTGGGCGGAATCCCCGGCGAACCCCACCTGGACGGTGACCGATCTCGCCGCGTGCGCCGAGATCGCGCACCGGGCCGGCGCCCTGTTCGGCGTCGACAACACCGTCCCCACCCCGGTGCACTCCCGGCCGTTCGCACTCGGCGCCGACCTGATCATGCATTCCGGCACCAAGTACCTCAACGGCCATACGGACGTCGTCGCCGGACTGCTCGTCAAGGCGCCGGAGAGCACGGAGGCCCGGGACGCGATCTGGGAACGGCTGCAGCTGCACCGCCGGCTGACCGGCCCGATACTCGGGCCGCTGGAGACCTACCTCCTCATGAGGGGCATCCGCACGCTCTTCCCCCGTATGCGCCAGATCTCGGCCACCACGATGGCAGTGGCCGAGCACTTCGCGGAACACCCCCTCATCCGCCGCGTCGCCTACCCGGGACTGCCCACCGACCCCGGACACGAGATCGCCGCCCGCCAGATGACCGGGGGATTCAGTGGCATGCTCTCCCTGCATGTCGACGGCGCATGGCAGCAGTCCCTGCGTACCGCGAACCACTGCGAACTCTTCATCCGCGCCACGTCGTTGGGCGGTGTGGAGAGTCTGATCGAACACCGCTACACCTTCGAAGGGCCGGGTAGTACCTCGCCGAAGGACATGCTGCGCCTGTCCATAGGTCTGGAGAGCCCCTCAGACCTCGTCGCCGACCTCGAACAGGCCCTTGAAAAGGCCGCTAAGGAAGACCGTTGAGTTCCAAGACCCCCACTCCCCACTCCGAAGCCGCCCCGCCGGACTCCTCTCCGCCGGCGGGCCCCGCGGCACCGGAAGGCGGCGGCCCGCCCCCGGCCGCAGGGCCGGGGCGCCGTCCCGGCTTCCTGCGTGACGCCTCACTGTCCGCGGTATTGGCGGGCTTCGTCGCCGTCGTCGTGTCCTACTCGGGTCCGCTCGTCATCGTGCTCGCGGCGGCCTCCGCCGGGCACCTCGACACCGCCCAGACCAGCTCATGGGTATGGGCCATCTCCATCGGCAGCGGTCTGACCTGCATCGCGCTGAGCCTGCGCACCAAGATGCCGGTGATCACCGCATGGTCGACCCCGGGTGCGGCCCTCCTGGTCACGAGCCTGGGCGCCTACTCCTACGCGGAAGCCATCGGGGCCTTCCTCATCACCGGTCTGGTGATCACCCTGGTTGGTCTGACCGGGGTGTTCGGGTGGCTGATGCGGCAGGTGCCCACCGCCGTCGTCTCCGCCATGCTCGCCGGCATCCTGTTCTCGTTCGGAACAGGAGTCTTCACCTCCCTCAAGACCGCACCGTTCATTGCCGGTTCGGTACTGGTCGCCTACCTCCTGGCCAAGCGCTGGCTGCCCCGGTACGCCGTACTCGTCGCCCTGGCGGCGGGCGTCCTCGCCAGCGCGGCCAGCTCCCGGCTGGACATCCATCTGGACCGGATCGAGCTGGCCAAGCCGGTCCTGACGACCCCGGACTTCTCGCTCGCCTCGCTCATCGGCATCGCGGTGCCCATGATCCTGGCGACCCTCGCCTCGCAGAACGCACCGGGCATGGCGGTGCTCACCGCGTCCGGCTACCAGCCCAAGGACCGCCTCCTGATCGGTTCGACGGGCCTGGTCTCCACGCTGCTCGCCCCGTTCGGCTCCCACGCCATCAACCTCGCGGCGATCACGGCCGCCATCTGCACCGGCCCCGAATCCCACCGCGACCCCCGGCGCCGATATGTGGCCGGAGTCTCCTGCGGAGCGTTCTACCTCCTCATCGGGGCGTTCGGCTCGACGCTGGTGGTGCTCTTCGCGGGACTGCCCAAGGAACTCGTGGCGGCGGTCGCCGGTGTCGCGCTGCTCGGCGCCCTGGCCGGCGGCCTGACCGGTGCGGTGAAGGAGGAGAAGGACCGCGAGGCGGCCCTGATCACCTTCCTCGCCACCGCCTCCGGCGTCACCCTCTTCGGCATCGGATCCGCCTTCTGGGGACTGCTCTTCGGGGTCGTCGCCCACCTCGTGCTGACCCGCTGGCGCGGTACGCCCAAGGAATCCGCCGCCTGACCCGATCCGCCGTTCGCCGACAGCGGACCCGGCCCCGCCGGGCCGCCGGACCCCCTCCGTGTCCGGCGGCCCGGCGCCGCCCGTCAGGAGTTCCGCCCTGCCAGCCCTGCCGTGGGCGGGTGACGGGAACGGTCAGGAGGAGCCGGATCCGGCGCCCTCCCGGTTCAGATTCGTCACCTTCTGCGGCAGCGGCCCCGCACCGTCGGCGAGCGGGGGAGCGGAGCCGGACGTGGTGGTCCCCTGCTTGAGGCTGTCGAGAATGGCCAGCCCCTGGCCGACGATGCCGGAGGCGATCTCGTTCACCCCGTCGGTGCCGTTGAGAACGGTCAGCCGGGAGCCGGAGAGACCCTCGGCCGCGGCCTTGGCGAGGGCGGGGAGGTTCTCGATGGTGCGGTTGGCGGCGATCAGCTCCTGGTTGCCGTCCCGCAGTGAGCCCGCGAGGGCCGTGTTCGCATCGGCCCGTGCCTGGGCGACGGCCCGCTCGCTGTAGGCGCGGGCATCCGCCTCGAAGCGGACCTGGTCACGCTGTGCCTCCGCCAGGGTGCGCAGCCGGTAGGCCTCGGCGTCCGCCGGGCGGCGCACCTCGGCCTCCAGCCGCTGGGCGGCGAGCGAGGCCTGCCGCTGGGCCAGCGCGGTCTGCTCCTCGATGACCTCCTGCGAGGCCCTGGCCTGCGACAGCGGGCCGGCCTGTGCGGCGCGGGCGTTGTACTGCTCGGTCTCGGCGAGGAAGCCGGCCCGCTTGATCGCGGTGTCCCGCTCGTACTCGGCCTTGAGCGCCGCCGCCTGCTGTTCCCGCTCGGTGGCTTCCTGGTCGGCCTTGGCCTGCGCGATCCGCGCCGCGCTGGCGACCGCCGCGGCGTGCGGAGCGGCGAGGTTGGTGATGTATCCGGAGGTGTCGGCGATCTCCTGGATCTGCAGGGCGTCGACGACGATGCCGAGCTTCTCCATCTCGGAGTGGCTGCCGTCCTTGACCTCCTGGGCGACCCGGTCCCGTTCCCGGATGATCTGCTCGACGGTCAGCCCGCCGACGATCGACCGCAGGTGACCGGCGAAGATCCGGCCCACCAGCTCTTCCATGGTGGTCTGCTCGTCCAGGAACCGGCGCGCGGCGTTGGCGATCGAGGTCTGGTCGTCACCGACCTTGAAGACGGCGACCGCCCGGACGCCGATCCGGATGCCCTGCTGGGTGACGCAGTCCTCGGAGATCTCCGCCTCCCGCAGCGACAGCGCCAGCAGGCTCGCCTTCTGCTTGACGGGCATGACCCAGCAGCCATGGCCCGTGACGATACGGAATTGGGCGTCCCCGGTCCGGCGCTTCGAGCCGGAGATCAACAGCGCCTCGTTCGGCGCAGGAACATGCCAGAACAACATCGAAAGGCTCCTGGTCCGTTGCGACCGGCCTCGGTGGGTGTGCGGGGACGGCTGCGGGAAAGGCAGTGCTCAGGCGGCCGGCCACGGTCTTCGGACGGCCGGTCACGTGGGCAGCGGCGCGACGATCACCGACCGCGCCGAGGTGTGGTCCACCACGATGACCTGTGTATGGCGGGCGATGGGCTCTCGGGACCAGGCGGCGAAGGCCTCGGTCCCGCCGCGTACGGGCAGCAGCACCTCGCCCGGCCCGTCGCTCGGGATCGAGACGGTCACCCGCCCGATCACCCCGATCGGGCTGAAGTCCGTGTCATCCGTTGCGCTCACCCGGGCTCCGTCGCTGGTCAAAGCCGCTGCCGGCGCAGGAGCCGGGCAGCGGTAAATCCTCGACAACTCAACGGTACTCCGGCCGGGGCGCCGCTTCAGGCCGCGGGCCGGCGCCGGCCGGCGCACACCGGGTTCAGGCGTCCAGCCGGGCGGTACGGGCCGCGGGGACGTGCTTTCTCGGCGGTAGCACATCGGGCGCGCGATGGGGTCGGAGGGCCGTCAGGGCCGTCTCGGTCTCCTCCATCAGTGCGCGGTAGGAGACCAGCCGCTGCCACTCCGGATCGGCAACCCCGGGTACGGTGGCGGCGCGCTCCGTCCACTGCTTGACCAGCCCGGCGTACACCGGTGTCTGCCTGATGATCTCCGCGGTGATCCACCGTGGTGTGTGCCCGGGGCGGGGGAGGGGGGTCCGTCCGTGACCTGCGACGGTGCCGGAAGAGGGGTCGCTCATGGCCGTAGAAACGATTCTTCCGCCCTGGGGTCACTGCGTATTTTTGCAGGAGTCCGTACTTCCGCCGCGGAGGCAAGGGCGTATCTCTCTCGAATATCACCTTATGCAGTGATCTATAGCCGGGAAGCAGTCCAAGTACGGCGAAGAAACGTTGACGCAGTCATGGAACCGAGGGAGTTGTGGGAGCGGCATGCCGTACTCGCACAGGCGTTTTGCAGCAGCGATGACGAGGTCCGCAGGACGCAGGGACTCCTCGACGAGGCCGAGGCCCGCCGTTCGCGGACCCTGGCCGCCTTCGCCGTGACCGTCGGCAGCGACGGGGTGGTGGCGGAGCTGCTCGGCCTGGACGAGCGCGAAGTGCGCCTGGCCCGCCGCACGGTGGGCAAGGACGACGCCCGCGCGGTCGCCAAGAGCCTACTCGCCCAGAACACCTGCGAGCAGCCGCCCGCCCAGCAGACCGCCACACCCCCGGCGGCGCACTCCACGACGCCCCCGGCGGCGCACTCCACACAGCACTCCACACAGCACTCCACGCAGCACTCCGCGGCGCACTCCACACAGCACTCCACGCAGCACTCCGCGGCGCACTCCACACAGCACTCCGCGGCGCACTCCACGCAGCACCCCACGACGCACCCCGTGGGCCCGGCTGCGCCGGCGCCGGCCCCCGCCCCCGCCGCCCCCCAGCCCGGCGAACCGGCCTGGGCGCCGGCCCTGGACGCGGTCCTGATGAGCAGCTGGCACAGCGGAGTTGACCTCACCGCGCTTGCCACCGAACTCGGACTCGATGTCCGGCTCCTTGTGGCACGCGCACAACAGCTCGCCGCCGAAAGCCGCCCGACCCAGGCGCCGCCACCGGACCGCACGGGCCGGCACCGCCGGATGGCCAATCTCCCGCCTTCCCCACAGCACGAGAGCGCCCATCTGACCTGGCGCGAGCGCCCACCGCAGCCCCCACGCGAGTCCTACGAGCACGATCCCTGGAAGCAGCAGCAGTACCAGAACTACCCGGACCAGCAGGAGTACCAGGAGTACCGGGTCTACGAGGAGCACCCACAGCAACACCCACAGCACCAGCAACAGCACACACAGCACCAGCAACAACATCCACAGCACCAGCAGTATCAACAGCCTTCCCACGCCACCTGGGATGCCAGTGCCATCACCGCCGCGCAGCACGACTGGGACGGCATCCTCAGCCACTGGGAAGCCACCAGCTCCACCACGCCGCCGCTCTCCGCCCCTGGTCAAGGGGGTGTGTGACGGGCCCGGTCCCTCGGGCACCCGCCCGCCGGGCCGTTGAGGTGCTCGACGCGCGTGACGGAGCAGATGCCGGGGACCTCCTCCAGGGCTTCCGGGCGTCGATTACAGTGGGCGCCGGGCCGTGACTGGCGCTTGGGTGGAGTACCACCGGGAAGCGGCTCGGCCACTTCTGGCCAGTGCCGCGCGCCTGGGCGATCCGACACGACGCTCAGGAGCACACCATGTCCCGGACCGCACGCCTCATGGACGGCAGCGCACTGGCCCGCCGCATCGTCGAACAGGCCGCGGAGCGCGCGGCGGCCCTCACCCGGCAGACCGGAACGTCCCCGTGTCTGGCGACCGTACTGGTGGGCGACGACCCCGCCTCGGCGACGTACGTCCGCATGAAGCGTGCGCGCTGCGAGAAGGCCGGGATCCGCTCCCGGCATATCGCGCTCCCCGCCGCCACCACGACCGCGGAGCTGGTCGACACGATCACCGCACTGTCGGACGACCCCGACGTGCACGGCATCCTGCTCCAGCACCCGGCCGGCCCGCACATCGACGAGCGCGCCGCCTTCGAGGCCATCGCCCCCGAGAAGGACGTCGACGGCGTCACCTGCCACTCCTTCGCCGCGATGAGCTTCGGCCTGGACGGCTTCGCCTCCTGCACACCCGGCGGCATCCTGCGCCTCCTGGATCACTACGACGTCGACCTGGCCGGCAAGCACGCCGTCGTGGTCGGCCGCAGTGCGATCCTCGGCAAGCCCGTCGGGATGCTGCTGCTCGCCCGCAATGCCACGGTCACCTACTGCCACTCCCGCACCACCGACCTCGCATCGATCACCAAGGACGCCGATGTCCTGGTCGCTGCCGTCGGCCGTCCCCGGTTCTTGAGCGGCGAGCACCTCAAGCCCGGGGCCGTCGTGATCGACGCCGGGTCCAACCCCGGCAACGTCGGTGACGTGGACTTCGACTCGGCGTGCACCCGTGCCTCCCTGATCACCCCGGTCCCCGGCGGGGTCGGTCCGATGACCATCGCCACCTTGCTCACCCAGACCGTCGATGCCGCCACCGTCCAGCTGAAGGCGGGCTGATCGCCGTGCGTTGAGATTCCGTCATGGTTGCGCAGGCGTGCGCCCGGCTTGCGGTGGTCGTCCGTATGATCGCGAGGGGGAGCTGGCCACCCCCGGAGGCTTGAACACATATGACGGAACGGCGAGTTGTCCTCGTGGCGGGCGGTGGGACGGGCATAGTTGCCGCCCCGCGCGGCCGCTGCGGTCGGCCGGGTGTGCCGCGCTTGCCTTCCGTATCGAGGCCCACGACGGCGCGAGAGGCTGAGGACGGACGATGACAGACACCCTCTACCGGGACCGTTGGATCGAGTGCACCGCCGATGCTCTGCGCATCCGCGGCTACTACTTCCCGTGGGGCACGAAGACCGTCCGCTACGCCTCGATTCAGGCGGTCCGGCGGGTGGAGATCGGCGCCTTCAGCGGTCAGGCCCGGATCTGGGGGACCGCCCACCCGCGCTACTGGGCGAGTCTGGACCCGGGGCGGTTCTCGAAGAAGGACGCTCTGATCCTCGATCTGGGCCGCTTCGTCCGTCCGTTCATCACGCCGGACGACGCCGAAGCCGTGGCGACGATCCTGCGCGAGCGCGCACCCGCGCCGCCCGGGTGAGTCCGCCCCGCCGGGGTCCGGTGCACGGGCTACTTGCCTGTCCTCAGCACTCGATGATGTTGACGGCGAGTCCGCCGCGTGCGGTTTCCTTGTATTTGACGCTCATGTCGGCGCCGGTGTCCTTCATGGTCTTGAT
>NZ_JBICXQ010000028.1:0-149802 GCF_043200375.1 Streptomyces sp. NPDC048434
GGGGGGGGGCGGCCCACGGGGCCCCCCGCGGGTACCGCGCGGTACCTCGTGCCCCCCCCGGGGGGGCGGGGGGGGGCGGGGGGCGGGGGGGGGGCGCCCCCCCCCCCCACGGACCGCTCAGCCCCCCGTCGCGCAGGGGTACAGTCCGGGCGCCCCCGCCTCTTCCCCCACCAGGGCCGGGGCGCCCTCCCACTCCCACAACAGCAGCTCGTTGTCGCCCTCGCGCAGCACCGGGCCCGGCACATACAGGGTCCGCTGCGGCCCGAGCGCCCAGTAGCGCCCCAGACAGAAACCGTTGATCCAGGCGAAACCGTGGCTCCAGCCCGGCAGCGCAAGATCGGCATCACCGGGCCGCCCGTCCACCGTCACCGTCCCCCGGTACAGCCCCACGGCCCCGCCGGCCCCCTCCGCCGCCCGGAACGGAACCTTCGCCAATGCCCCGGCATTCTCCATGGCGTCCAGCCGCAGCCCCCGCGACCGTACGCCGTGCAGATACTGCCGCTCGTGTAGCAGCCCGCCCGTAATCCCCTTGGACTCGCCGAGCCGCGGACCGTAGTTGACCCGCCCCAGAGACGCCACCCACACCTCCACCGACGCGGGCCCGGCCACCTCCCCGAGCACGGCGTCCTCGCCTTCCACCACGGGCCCGCGCACCCCGTCGACGTACACCACCGCCCGGTCCCGCAGCCCGCTCACCCGCAGCGGATAGCGGCCGCGCGGCCCCGGCACCGCCACCCGGTAGCGCACCACCCCCCGGTCCACCCCCAGCTCCTCGAACGTCGCCGGACCGCCCCCCTCGACCTCCACACCCCCCAGCGCCTCCATCACGTCCTGCGCGCACGCCCACTCCCCGACCACCGCACGTACCGGAGCCGGCAGCACCCGCAGCGGCTCCGGCACCCGGGGCAGCGGCCCGTCCGCCCACTCGGCGAGCACCTCCCGGAACCGCCAGAACTTCTCCGTGGGGCGCCCGTGTTCGTCGACCGGCGCCCCGTAGTCGTACGAGGTGACCGTCGACCGCAGCGCCCCGTCATGCAGCTCACCGGCGCGGTTCGCCCCCGCCCACCCACCGAAATTCGTCCCGCCGTGCGCCATGTAGACATTGACCGACGCACCGCACTCCAGGATCTCGCGCAGCGCCGCAGCGGCATCCTCCGGAGCGCGCGGCGCCGGTGCCTGCCCCCAGTGCGCGAACCACCCGCACCAGAACTCCATACACATCAACGGCCCGTCCGCCTGATGGCGCCGCAGCGCCGCCAGCGCCTCGCGGGCCCCGGAACCGAAGTTGGCGGTGGCCGGCAGGCCCGGCACCGCACCACCGCTCAGCATGTGGTCCTCGGGCCCGTCCGAGGTGAACAGCGGCACCCGCACCCCCAGCTCACGCAGCAGGTCCACCAGGTGCGCCAGATAGACGCCGTCGCTGCCGTACGAGCCGTACTCGTTCTCCGCCTGCACCATGATCACCGGCCCGCCGGCCGTACACTGGCGCGCCACGACCTGCGGCAGCAGCCGCGCGAACCAGGCGTCCACGGCCCGCAGATACGCCGCATCCCGCGTCCGCACCCGCGGCCCCAGCGGCCCGGTCAGCCAGTGCGGCAGCCCGCCGTTCTCCCACTCCGCGCAGATGTAGGGCCCCGGCCGGACGATGGCCCACAGCCCCGCCGCCCGCACCGCGTCCAGGAACCGCCCCAGCGCCTCCGGATCCCGGAACTCACCGGGCCGCGGCTCGTGCAGATTCCACGGCACATAGGTCTCCACGCAGTTCAGGCCCATCGCCCGGAGCATCGCCAGCCGGTGGTCCCACTGCGCCTCGTGCACCCGGAAGTAGTGCAGCGCCCCGGACAGCAGCCGCACCGGCCGCCCGTCCAGCACGAAGTCCCGCTCGCCCACCTCGAACTGCGTCACGTCACCCGCCCTCGCCTCGTCTCCCGTGCGCCACCGGCCGGGCGCACACGGTCACCGGTCACCCTTGCCCTCTGGCGGTGTGACGGTCCATGGACAAAGATCGGTTGTGTTTGGACGGTTCGACGGAGCGGCACGGAGCGGTACAGAGCGACGGGAGGTCCGGGCGTGTACCACACCTGGATGCGCTACTTCACTCCGAGCCCGGTCCACCACCGGCTCGGCCTGGTGTGCCTGGGCGTCGGCCTCCAGCACGGCACCCTGCCCACGGTCGGCCCGCGCACCCTCGACCACCATGTCGCCATCGTCATCAGCGCCGGCCGCGGCTGGTTCACCGCCCCCGACGGCCGGCGTCATGCGGTGACCGCCCCCGCCCTGTTGTGGATCCTGCCGGGGGTGCCCCACCACTACGGCGCCGACCCGGAGACCGGCTGGGACGAGAGCTTCGTCGACTTCACCGGGCCGGCCGCCGCGACCTACACCGAACTCGGCTATATCGAGGCGGACCGCCCGCTCGTCCCCCTCGCCGACACCGGGCCGGCCCGGACCGCCATCGGGCGGATCGCCCGCGCGGCGCGGCGCGGCAATCCGCTGCTGGAGGTGGAGACCTCGGCCGCGGTCCACGAACTCCTCGTCGCACTGCGCAGGGCACGGGCCGATACCGACGCCGACGGCGACCCGGTCCTCCAGGCACTCGCCCGGGACGCCTTCCTGCCGCTCTCGGTCGCCGAGCACGCCGCCCGGCACGGCATGACCCCCGCGGAACTCCGCACCGCCGTACGGCGCGGCGCCGGCTGCAGCCCCAAGGACTACCTGCTGGGCATACGCCTGGGCCGCGCCAAGGAGCTCCTGGTGGGAACGGAGCTCCCGGTGGCGGCGGTGGCCCGCCGGGTCGGCTACGACGACCCGGCGTACTTCAGCCGCCTGTTCACCCGGCGGGTGGGGACCGCCCCGGTGCGCTTCCGCGACCGTCAGGTCCGCAATGTGCCCGGCGGCTGGTCCACCCAGATCCCGGATCCGGACGATCCGCCGCTGGTCAGCGGAGGGAACGGCTGACCGGGGGAGCCCGGGTCCGCCGCGGCGGGCACTCGCCCGCCCCGCTTCCCCCAACCCCCGTGCACCGGCCACCGACCGTACGGCAGCATGAAGTCATGCCCGCACTGCAGCGCGACGAGGCGCAGACCCGAGCCCGACTCATCGACGTCCACCGCTACGACATCGCACTCGACCTCACCCACGGTGAGGACCGGTTCGGCTCCCGTACGGTCATCCACTTCACCGCGCACGCGGACGGCGACACCTTCGTCGAGCTCAAGCCCGCCGAGCTGCACTCCGTCACCCTCGACGGCCGCCGCCTCGACCCCGCGGCCCTGGACGACAACCGCCTCCCGCTCACCGGGCTCACCCCCGGCGCCCACGAACTGCGCGTGGACGCCACCATGCGCTACTCCCGCACCGGCGAGGGCATGCACCGCTTCACCGACCCCGCCGACGGCGAGACCTACGCCTACACCCAGCTGTTCATGGAGGACGTCCAGCGCGTCTTCGCCGCCTTCGACCAGCCCGACCTCAAGGCCGTCTTCGCCCTCACCGTCACCGCCCCCACCGACTGGACCGTCCTCGGCAACGGCATCGCCACCCGGCGCGACCCCGGCCACTGGACCCTCGCCCCCACCCCCCTCATCAGCACCTACCTCGTCGCCGTCGCCGCCGGCCCCTGGCACTCCGTACGCACCGAGCACGCCGGACTGCCCTTCGGCCTCCACTGCCGCCGCTCCCTGGCCCCGCACCTGGACGCCGACGCCGACGAGATCCTCGACCTCACCCGCCGCTGCTTCGACCGCTACCACGAGATCTTCGAGGAGCCCTACCCCTTCGACTCCTACGACCAGGCCTTCGTCCCCGAATTCAACGCCGGTGCCATGGAGAACCCCGGCCTGGTCACCTTCCGCGACAAATTCGTCTTCCGTTCCGCCGTCACCGACACCGAACGCCAGACCCGCGGCATGGTCATCTCCCACGAGATGGCCCACATGTGGTTCGGCGACCTCGTCACCCTCCGATGGTGGGACGACATCTGGCTGAACGAGTCCTTCGCCGAATACATGGGCTACCAGGTCCTGGCCGAGGCCAGCCGCGGGGGGACGCCCCCCAGAACGTGGGGCACCGACACCTGGACCGAATTCGCCTTCGCCCGCAAGGGCTGGGGCTACGACGCCGATCAGCGCCCCTCCACCCACCCCGTCGCCCCCGCCCCCGAGGACGTCCCCGACACCACCTCCGCGCTCACCAACTTCGACGGCATCTCCTACGCCAAGGGCGCCTCCGCACTGCGCCAACTCGTCGCGTGGATGGGGGAGAAGGACTTCCTCGCCGGCATCAACGACCACTTCGCCCGGCACCGCTTCGGCAACGCCACCCTCGCCGACTTCATCGACTCCCTCTCCCGCGCCACCGACCGCGACGTCCACGCCTGGGCCGAACGCTGGCTGCGCACCACCGGAGTCGACACCCTGACCCCCGTCGTACGGGAAGGCGAGGACGGCAACTGGAGCGTGTCCGTCGAGCAGACCGGAAGCCAGGACGGCACCCGCCCGCACCGGCTCACCATCGGGCTCTACGACCACGACCACACCAGCACGGGCCGCCTCGTCCCGCGCGAGCCGCTGTCCTGGGACGTCCCCGACGGCGCCGCCCACTCCGCCACCGGCGGCCGCCCCGCCCTGCTCCTCCTCAACGACCAGGACCTCACCTACGCCAAGGTCCGCCTCGACCCCGTCTCCTGGGACACCGCCCTCGGGGCGCTGTCCGGACTCCCCGAACCGCTGACCCGCGCCGTGGTGTGGAACGCCGCCCGCGACATGGTCCGCGACGGCGAACTCGCCCCCACCGCCTACCTCGACGCCGCCCGCGCCCACCTCCCGTACGAAACCGATCTCGCCGTCGTCGAAGGCGTCCTCGCGTTCGCCCGCACCCAGATCGCCGACCGCTATCTCCCCCACACCGAACGCCACACCGCCCTCGCCACCCTCACCGCCCTCAGCCGCGACATACTCCGCCGCACCGAAGGCCCCGAACACGGCGCCGAAGCAGGACTCCGGCTCACCGCGGTACGCGCCTTCATCGACAACGCCACCACCCCCGAAGGCATCCAGGACTGGCTCGACGACGGCAGCGTCCCCGGCGGCCCCCGCCTCGACCCCGAACTGCGCTGGCGCATCCTCGGCCGGCTCGCCACACTCGGCGCCGCGCCGCTCGACGAACTCCGCGCCGCCATCGACGCCGAACTCGCCCGGGACCCCAGCGCCACCGGCCGCGAAGGCGCCGCCCGCTGCCACGCCGCGCTCCCCGACCCGGCCGCCAAACAGGCCGCCTGGGACGCCCTGTTCACCACCGACAGCAAGGCCGCGCTCTCCAACTACCTCTTCACCGCCACCGCCACCGGCTTCTGGGCACCCGAACAGCTCGACCTGCTCCGCCCCTACGCCGCCCGCTACTTCACCGACGTCCCCGCCCTCGCCGCCGCCCGCGGCCCCGCCCTCGCCGAGGCCGCCGGCCGCTACGCCTTCCCCGCCGTCCTCGTCGAGGAGCACACCCTCCACCTCGGCGAAGCCTGCCTCGCCGACGCCCACCCGACCCCCGCCCTGCGCCGCAAACTGGTCGACCAACTCGACGATCTGCGCCGGGCGCTGACGGTACGCGCCGCTGCCGGGAGCGCCTGAGTGCTGCGCGCTCCCGGCACGCCGGGGCCGGGAGCGCGCTCCTAGGAGCTCTGAAGGAAGGGTCATGCGACAGCTGGTGTCGTGGGGGGCAAGTGCCGGGCTGGGGTTCGTGCGGGCGTGCGTGGTGGTGGTCGTCAGCATGCTGGTCCGGCCGTGTGGGCCACTGCAGTGGCGCTGGGGATCCGGTGGGGGGCGGGGAACCCGTGGTCGTGGGCAGCACCGTTGGTGTGGGCGTGCCTGGGCACGCTCGCCCTGTCCCGCCCGGTCTGCCGGATGTTCCGCTTCCTCGTCGCGACGTGGACACCCACCGTCATTCCCCCCGGGTACCGGCAGGCCGGGCCGGTGGTGCGGATGTCCACCGGGTACTGGTGGAACGGGTTCTCCTACGAGCGCACCAGCCGCGACGCCCGCCTGGACCAGCGGTGGCGGATGCGGGGCCGCTCTTGCCGCCCGCCGCGAACTGCCCGGACTGCCGGTCCTGATTCTCTCCCAGCACGTCGAACAGCTGTATGCCCGCGAGCTCTTGGCCGACGGAGCCGGTGGCATCGGCTACCTCCTCAAAGAGAGCGTGTTCCACGCCGATCAGTTCATCGATGCCCTGGAACGCGTCGCCGGTGGCGGGACCGCCATGGACCCGGCCGTCATCGCCAAACTGCTCTCCACCGGGCCCTCGCACCCACGACTCGGACGGCTCGGCGCACGCGAACACTCCGTGCTCGGCCTCATGGCCGAAGGGCTGTCCAACCAGGCCATCGGCCGCCGGCTCTTCCTCAGCGAAAGCGCCATCAGCAAATACACCACCTCCATGTTCGGCAAACTCGGCATCACCGATGACAACGACAGCAATCGCCGCGTCCTCGCCGTCCTCACCTATCTGAACAACCCCTGACCTGCGTTTCGAGCCCGGCGCGCAGCACCCGTGCGGCGACGCTGGTCATGACGGGCCCCCATGGGGGCCGCTCCCCGCCCCGCTGACGGCGTCGGGATTCCCCGGACCGGCGGCACCCGAACACGTGCGGTACACCCGTACCACTTACGGGTGGTATGACCGCGACCAGTGGATACAGGCTGTACAGGGAAAGTAACTTAGGGCTGCCTAAGGGCTGGTCCGCATGGGATCCACGCCCCAACTCCCCTGACAGAAGAGCACATTGATGTCTGTGCCCCCTGCCGGCACCGCCCTCGCAGGCGGCACCAACGGCCCCCGCGCACTCCGCCCCCTGCTGGACACCGTCCTCGACGCCCTCACCACCGGCGCCGAGGACCGCGCCGGCCCCCTCCCGCCCGGCGGACCGGCCACCGTCGCCCGCGCCGTACGCGACGCCTGCCACCCCCTGCTTCCCGACCACGGCACCGGTCCGCACACCGCCCTGCGCACCCTCGTCCACACCCTCGCGGCCGGTGCCGCCGACCCCGCCGACCCCCACTGCGCCGCGCATCTGCACTGCCCGCCGCTGGCCCTCGCCACCGCCGCCGACCTCGCCGCCGGCGCCCTCAACCCCTCCATGGACTCCTGGGACCAGGCCCCCGCCGCCTCCGCACTGGAAGCCCTCACCAGCCGTGAACTCGCCGCGCTGGTCTACCCCCAGGCCGCCGAACCCGACGCCCTGATCACGACCGGCGGCACCGAATCCAACCAGCTCGCCCTCCTCCTCGCCCGCGAAGCCGCCGCCCCCGACGGCTCCGCGACCGCACCGCACCGGCCCGCCCGCCCCCTCCAGATCGTCTGCGGCGCCAACGCCCACCACAGCATCCACCGCTCCGCCTGGCTCCTCGGCCTCCCCGAACCCCTCACCCTCCCCACCCCCGACGGCATCCTCACCCCCGACACCGTCCACACCTGTCTCGCCAACCTCGCCGGACGCACCGGCCCCGTCCTGCTCACCGCCACGGCAGGCACCACCAACTCCGGCGCCATCGACCCTCTTTCCGCCCTCGCCGATGTCGCCGGACGCCACGGTGCCCGCTTCCACATCGACGCCGCCTACGGCGGAGCCCTCCTCTTCAGCGACACCCACCGCGGCGCACTCCAAGGCCTCGCCCGCGCCGACACCGTCGCCCTCGACCTGCACAAACTCGGCTGGCAGCCCGTCGCGGCCGGCCTCCTCGCCGTCCCCGGCCCCGCCACCCTGGCCCCCCTCGCCCACCAGGCCGACTACCTCAACGCCGACGACGACACCGAAGCCGGCCTCCCCGACCTGCTCAGCCGCTCACTGCGCACCACCCGCCGTCCCGACATCCTCAAAATCGCCGTCACCCTCAAAGCCCTCGGCCGCCACGGCCTCGGCGAACTCGTCGACCGCACCCTCGCCGCCGCGCAGACCCTCGCCGACCTCATCGAGGCCCACCCCCGCTACGAGCTCCACTCCCGCCCCCTTCTCAGCACCGTCCTCTTCCGCCCCACCGGCGCCGACGACACCACCCTCGCCACCATCCGCCGCACCCTCCTCACCGACGGACAGGCGGTCCTCGGCCGCGCCACGACCCCCACCGGCCTCTGGCTCAAAGCCACCCTCCTCAACCCCCACACCCAACCCGGAGACCTGACCACCCTCCTCAAACTCGTGGAAGGCCACACGCCTCGATGAGCACCACCCCGCACCCCGAAACCTCTCCCACCACCGACACCACGACCCCCGACGAACCCCTCGACCTCGCGGGAATCGGTATCGGCCCCTTCAACCTCTCTCTCGCCGCCCTCGCCCACCCCCTCACCCCCCTCCGCACCGCCTTCTACGACCAGCGCCCCGCCTTCCACTGGCACCCCGGCCTCCTCATCGACGGCGCCACCCTCCAAGTCCCCTTCCTCGCCGACCTGGTCACCCTCGCCGACCCCGCCAGCCCCTGGACCTTCCTCAACTACCTCAAGACCCGCGAGCGCCTCTTCCCCTTCTACTTCGCCGAGCGCTTCCACATCCACCGCGCCGAATACGACGCCTACTGCCGCTGGGTCAGCGAAAACCTGCCCAGCCTCCACTTCGGCCACCAGATCGACGCCGTCCGCTGGAACCCCGAACACGAAGTCTTCGAAATCGACTTCACCCAGCTCGACACCGGCGGCGAAGCCGAAGCCCTCGGCCGCACCTACGCCCGCAACCTCGTCCTCGGCATCGGCACCACCCCCCACATCCCCGTCCCCCTCCGCCCCCTCGCCGAGGCCCCCGCCGTCCCCGTCATCCACTCCGCCGACTACCTCGACCACCGCGAAGCCCTGCTCACCGCCGACCACCTCACCGTCATCGGCGCCGGCCAGTCAGGCGCCGAAATCTTCCTCGACCAGCTCCGCGCCCGCCCCGCCGGCCGCGAACGCCTCCACTGGCTCGCCCGCACCCCCGCCTTCGCCCCCATGGAATACAGCAAGCTCGGCCTCGAACACTTCACCCCCGACTACACCCGCTACTTCCACGCCCTCCCCGAACGCGTCCGCGACGACCTCGTCCCCGGCCAGTGGCAGCTCCACAAAGGCATCGACCACACCACCCTCGGCGCCATCCACGACGAGCTCTACCGCCGCACCCTCGACGGCGGCTGGCCCGACGCCATCCTCACCCCCGGAGTCTTCGTCCGCACCGCGGGCCGCGTCGGCACCACCAAGGTCGAACTCCACCTCGACCACACCCAGCAAGGCACCCGCTCCCGCCTCACCACCGACGCCGTCATCCTCGCCACCGGCTACCGCGAACGCCGCATGGACACCCTTCTCGCCGCCATCGACCCCTACATGCGCCGTGACTCCGGGGCGCGCCCCCGTATCGACGCACACCACCGCCTCGTCCTCGACCCCGCCGTCACCGGCTCGGTCTACGTCCAGAACGCCGAGACCCACACCCACGGCGTAGGCACCCCCGACCTCGGCCTCGCCGCCTGGCGCAGCGCCACCATCCTCAACTCCCTCACCGACAAAACCCCCTACCCCCTCCCCACCCGCACCGCCTTCACCACCTTCGGCCTCCCCCAGCCGTCGACGGGACGCGCGGGCATGGTCCCCCGCCAGGGCTCCACCCTCGTCCCCCGCCGCTGACCCGCACCGCCCTCGGGCCCACGACAACCCCGTACGGCGGCACCACGCTTACGGGGGCCGGGGGAGCCGCGGACCCGGGAGAGACCGACGGCCACCCCCGGACGCCGCCCCCGCGGCCCCCTCGTGGTCAGCCGGATCTCAGAACACCGGCACCCCGTCCCGCGTCAACTTCCAGTCCACCGAGGCGAACTGAGCGGGATCGATCTGACCGCTCTCCTGAACCCACCCGATGATCAAATTCCGGATCTCGTCCGACGTCGACCACACCTGCTCAGCAGCCGCCACATGCGGGAAATTGCCACCACCGTTCGCCCGGTAATTGTTCACCGCCAGAACGAACCGCGCCGCATCGTCCAACGGCTTCCCGTCGAACATCAGCTTCCCGATCCGCTGCCCCGCCGGCTTCGCGATATCGACCTCGTACGAGACACCGCTCACCACGTCGTAGTTGTAATCCGGCGTACCGTCCGCATTCGTGACCTTCGACGGATCCACCGGACCACCGGCCGCCGTCTGCACGTAATACCGCGCCGAGAACTCCAGGTACGCCCGCACCTGCGCACCCGTCAACACCCGCGCCTCCAGCGTGTTGTCGAACGGATACAGCGCCGCCATCGACCGGATCGTCACATCCCCCTCCGGCACCCGAGCGGACCGCGAAAAACACGACGCCTGCGACAACACCGGCAACGACGCATGCGCCGACCCCGCCAGCGCCTTACGCACCACCTCCGCCTGCACGAACGCAATGAAGTCCAATACCGGCGTGTCCTTCACCGCCGCCTCGGCCGCCGTCATCTCCGCCTTCGACCGGCCGATCACCCGGTTCACATACGCCACGACCTTCCGGTGCTCCGCCCGCAGCAGGCCCGTGATCCGCGCATCCTCCGCCACCGCATTCGCATTCAGGACCCGCGAACCGACCGACCCCACCTCCCAACGCCCCCGACGCCACTCCACCTCCACATCGAAAAGCGTCAGCCGCTGCCCCCACTTCAACGGCTCCGACAGCACCACCTCCCGGCCCGACTCCTTGTTCACCACCCGCCGCTCGGGAACCTCCACATGCGCATGCCCCACCAAAATCGCATCGATCCCCGGCACCTGCTCCGCCACCAACGCCGCCGCATTCTCCACATACGGCAACTGGTCCCCGTACGACGACGTACCGCTCATCCCCGAATGTGCCGCCACGATCACCACATCCGCCCCCATCGACCGCAGCTTCGGCACCCATTTCGCCGCCTGCTCCACCAGCCCCGGAAACGCCAGCTTCCCCTGCACATGAGCCTTGTCCCAGATCGCGATACCCGGATTCGTCAAACCCAGCACCGCCACCGTCACCTCCCGCCCGCGCGGTGACCGCAACCGCTTCAGCACATACGGCCGAAAAGCCGGCCGCAGCGACTTCGCATCCACCGCATTCGCCCCCAGCAGCGGAAAATCACAGCTCTCCTCGAACTTCCGCAGCACCGGAATACCGTAATTGAACTCGTGATTACCCAGCGCCGCGGCGTCATAGCCGATCGCATTCATCGCCCGCGCCATCGGATGGACCGGACCGTCCGGATCCGTGATCGGATCCACCTTGGCGTAGTAATACGCCAGCTGTGTCCCCTGAATGGTGTCACCCGCATCGATCAGCAGAGTGTGGCGCCGGCCCTTCTCCCGCCGCACCTGGGCCACCAGCGTCGAGATCTTCGCCAGGCCGACGTCATTGTGATCCGCATCGTCGAACTCCGCGTCCGTCGTGTAGTCCCAGTTGAAGACGTTGCCGTGCAGATCCGTCGTGCCCATGACCGTGAAGGCGTACCGCTCCCGGCGACCGCGGCCCCCGGCGGGGCCCCGGGTCTCCACCGCCTCCGCCACCGGCGCGCCCGCCGCCCCCGCGAGCGCCATCCCGGCCCCCGTCACCACGGAACGCCCCAAGAACTTCCTACGGTCGAGCGACATGCCAACTCCCTTGGATGAACGCCGAAAACGCGGACGAGCGCCGCCACACAGCGGGACAACGCGCGTAGATTCTGGCGCAGCCGCCCCCCGCGCAACACCCCTCACCGCGTCCCCTCGGATGACCCACCCCGGCCCGCCCCGATATGCGACCCTTCACCACCCGCGCCCCGAAGCCCGCCCGCCGGACACCGACCCCGCAACCCGGGAGCCACCCATGACCGACCCCACCGACGAGACCCCCACCCCCACCGTCCCCACCACCGGCCCCACTCCGACCGCTCTCCCGTACGGCACCCCCGACACCCCCCGCCTCGCCGTACGCGGCGAAGCCCGGCTCGACGTCGACCCGGAAATCGCCCGCATCGCCGTCACCGTCAGCGCCCGCGGCACCGACCGCACCGCCGCCCTCACCGACCTCAGCCGCCGCAACGAACAAGCCCTCACCCTCATCAAGAGCTACGGCGACGCCATCGAAAAACTGGAGACCGGCACCTTCAGCCTCACCCCCCAACTCGCCGAGAAAGGCCGCCACGAACGCATCCGCGCCTACCACGGACGCGTCACCCACACCGCCACCCTCAACGACTTCACCACCCTCGGCGAACTCACCACCCGCCTCGCCGACCTCGACCTCACCCGTGTCGACGGCCCCTGGTGGGCCCTGCGCCCCGACTCACCCGCCCACCGCGCCGCCCGCACCCAAGCCGTCCACGAAGCCGTCCAGCGCGCCCGCGAATACGCCGAAGCCCTCGGCGCCCGCCTCGACGCCCTCCTCGAAATCGCCGACCTCGGCGCCGAGAACGCCGCCCCCGTGGCAGCCCCTGCCATGCGCTCCTTTGGCGGCTATGGCGGCGCCGCCCAGGAATCCGCCCCCGCCCTCGATCTCGAACCCCAGCGCCAAGCCGTCTACGCCAATGTCAACGCACGCTTTACGATGACCCGTCCCGCACTGTGAGACCAGCGCGCACGGGGATGACATTCCGCTCATCGGAGCGCCTGCGCGCGCATTCCATTACTTGTCAAAAGGCTTTCACCAAGCGCTCGTTGAGCAGTCACTTTCCCACCGTTCCCTACCGTCCGGTAAGTCATAGAGTCGAAACATGCGCCGAGCAAAGATCGTCTGCACACTGGGACCCGCCACCGACTCGTACGAGCAGATCAAAGCCCTCGTCGACGCCGGAATGGACATTGCCCGCTTCAACCTCAGCCACGGCACCTACGCCGACCACGAGGCACGATTCGACCGGGTCCGCAAAGCATCCGAAGAGACCCGCCGCAGCGTCGGCATCCTCGCCGACCTTCAAGGTCCGAAGATCCGCCTCGGCCGATTCCGAGAAGGCCCTGTACTTCTCGAACGCGACGACGAGTTCACGATCACCGTGGAACCCTCCGTCGAAGGCGACCGCCAGATCTGCGGCACCACCTACAACGGCCTCGCCGCCGACGTCACCACCGGCGAACACATCCTCGTCGACGACGGGAAAGTCACCCTCGAAGTCACTGGCGTCGACGGACCCCGCGTCCGCACCAAGGTGATCGAGGGCGGCATGGTCTCCGACCACAAAGGCCTCAACCTCCCCGGCGTCGCCGTCTCCGTCCCCGCTCTCTCCGAAAAGGACCAGGACGACCTCCGCTGGGCCCTGCGCTACGGCGCCGACATCATCGCCCTCTCCTTCGTCCGCAGCGGCCGCGACATCGAGGACGTCCACCGCATCATGCGTGAAGAAGACCGCTTCCTCCCCGTCATCGCCAAGGTCGAAAAGCCGCAGGCCGTCGACAACATCGACGACATCGTCGCCGCCTTCGACGGCATCATGGTCGCCCGCGGCGACCTCGGCGTCGAGATGCCCCTCGAAACCGTCCCGATCGTCCAGAAGCGCACCATCAAACTCGCCAAGCGCAACGCCAAGCCGGTCATCGTCGCCACCCAGATGCTCGACTCGATGATCGACAACTCCCGTCCCACCCGCGCCGAGGCCTCCGACGTCGCCAACGCCGTCATCGACGGCACCGACGCCGTCATGCTCTCCGGCGAGACCAGCGTCGGCAAATACCCCACCGAGACCGTCAAGACGATGAGCCGCATCGTCGAGGCCGCCGAGGAAGACCTCCTCGCCAAGGGCCTCCCGCCGCTCACCGAGGCCAACAAGCCCCGCACCCAGGGCGGCGCCGTCGCCCGCGCCGCCGCCGACATGGGCGACTTCCTCGGCGCCAAGTTCCTCGTCGCCTTCACCCAGTCCGGCGACACCGTCCGCCGACTCTCCCGCTACCGCTCGCCCATCCCGCTCCTGGCCTTCACCCCCGACCCGGCCACCCGCTCCCAGCTCAACGTCAGCTGGGGCGTGGAGACCTTCCTCGGCCCGACCGTCAACTCCACCGACGAGATGGTCGCCCAGGTCGACGAGCAGCTCCTCAAGATCGGCCGCTGCCAGAAGGGCGACGTCGTCATCATCACCGCCGGCTCCCCGCCCGGAGTCCCCGGCTCCACCAACCTCGTCCGCGTCCACCACATCGGCGAGGACGATTCCCCGAAGTAGCCCCACCCGCACCGCGATTCCGCTGGGCCGAGGTATCTGACTGCCGTCCCTGTCAGTACTTCGGCCCGATGTGTTGGTCGGTGAGGGCGACGGAGCCGCGCTTGATGAACCCCCAGGGGTGAGCGTCGGACGCGGCGGCTGTGGCACACGCGCGCATCGCGGGCACTCCGCCTTGTGCGGGACCGGCTCGATCCTGGTCCGGCAGGAGCGAATGGCGCACCGGGATATGCCGGTCCGCTTGCTCACGGCGTTGAGGCTGCGCCCTTGGGCGACGAGGGAGAGCAGGCGCACGCGTGGAGAGGTCGTGGATGCATGCGATCGCGACGGGATATGCGTCAAGCGACGTGAATTCGATCCGTTAGCGCTTCACCGAAACGGGTGACGCTCAGCGCTTGTCGCGCTATCTTCGAATCGAAGAGAAAGTGCCCCAGGTGGGATTCGAACCCACACTTTCGGCTGTTTGAGAGCCGCCTCTCTAACCAGTTGGAGTACTGGGGCCTTAGAAAGGGAGGATACCTGCTGCCCTGCGTGGTCCTACCCTACAGGAGCTAGGTAGGCTCATGGGGCACCACCTGCCTGTAACGAGGAGTCCCGTGAGCGCCGCCGAGCCCGAGCAGCCCGTCGCCGATGACGATCAGTCGCACGTCCCGCCGCTGACCACGCGCGTCGTGATCGCCGAGGACGAGGCCCTCATCCGTCTCGACCTCAAAGAGATGCTGGAGGAAGAGGGCTACACCGTCGTCGGCGAGGCCGGGGACGGCCAGACCGCCGTGGAGCTGGCCCGTGAGCACCGTCCCGATCTGGTGATCCTGGACGTGAAGATGCCGGTTCTGGACGGTATCTCGGCGGCCGAGAAGATCGCCGAGGAGAGCATCGCGCCGGTGCTGATGCTGACCGCTTTCTCGCAGCGTGAGCTGGTGGAGCGGGCGCGGGACGCGGGCGCGATGGCGTATCTGGTGAAGCCGTTCTCGAAGACCGATGTGGTTCCCGCGATCGAGATGGCGGTGAGCCGGTTCACCGAGCTGAAGACGCTGGAGAAGGAGGTCGTGGACCTCACCCAGCGGCTGGAGACCCGGAAGCTGGTGGACCGGGCGAAGAGCATTCTGCAGACGCAGTACGGGCTGACGGAGCCGGCCGCGTTCCGGTGGATCCAGAAGACGTCGATGGATCGCCGGCTGTCGATGCAGCAGGTGGCCGAGGCGGTCATCGAGGATGCCGAGGAGAAGAAGCAGCAGAAGGACCAGTAGCAGGTCCGCAGGCTCGTACCCGAGCGCGCGAGCGGCCCCGTACCGATGGTGATCGGTGCGGGGCCGCTCGCGTGGTGGCGGTGTGCGGGTTCAGTCCTCGCCGAGGTAGGCCTTGCGGACGGATTCGTCGTGGAGGAGGGATTCGCCGCTGCCGGAGAGGACGATGCGGCCGATTTCCATGACGTGTCCTTGGTCGGCGAGGGAGAGCGCGGCCTGGGCGTTCTGCTCGACGAGGAGGATGGTGGTGCCTTCTGAGCGGAGTTCGCGGATGGTTTCCATGATCTTCTGCATCATGATCGGGGAGAGGCCCATGGAGGGCTCGTCGAGCATGAGGAGTTTGGGGCGGGACATCAGGGCGCGGCCCATGGCGAGCATTTGCTGTTCGCCGCCGGAGAGGGTGCCGGAGGCCTGTTTGCGGCGTTCGCCGAGGATGGGGAAGAGCTCGTAGACGCGTTGGATGTCTTTCTCGATGCCGTCGGCGTCCTTGCGGAGGAAGGCGCCGAGCTGGAGGTTTTCGGCGATGGTGAGGCGGGGGAAGAGCCGGCGGCCTTCGGGGGAGTGGGCGAGGCCGCGTTCGACGATCTTGTGGGCGGGGACGCCGTCGAGGGGTTCGCCGTCGAAGGTGATCTTGCCGGCGAGGGGCTTGAGGAGGCCGGAGAGGGTGCGCAGGGTGGTGGTCTTGCCGGCGCCGTTGGTGCCGATGAGGGTGACGGCCTGTCCGGCTTCGACGGAGAACGAGATGCCTTTGACGGCTTCGATCTTGCCGTAGGCGACGCGTAGGTCCTCGACTTCGAGCAGTGCGGTCATGGGGTGTCTCCGGTCTGTCCCTGGTCCGGCCGGTCCGGCGGGGCCGCCTCGTCTGCTGCGTCGGGTTCTTCTGCCGCCTCGGGGGGCGCGGCGGTCTTCGGCGTGGGGGCCGTGTCCGCCGGGGCTGCCGGGTCCGTGGTGTCGTCCGGTGCCGGCATGGCCTCGACCGGTGTGCCGAGGTAGGCGGCGATGACGCGTTCGTCGGCCTGGACGATCTCGGCGGTGCCTTCGACGAGTTTTTGGCCTTGGACGAGGACGGCGACGCGGTCGCAGAGGTTGAAGATGAAGCGCATGTCGTGCTCGATGACGAGGACGGCGGTGCCTTGTGCGCGGATGGCGAGCACGAGGTCCTGGGTGGCGCGGGTTTCCTGGGGGTTCATACCGGCGGTGGGTTCGTCCAGGAGCAGCAGGCCGGGTTCGCTGGCGAGGGCGCGGGCGATTTCGAGCTTGCGTTGTTCGCCGTAGGGGAGGTTGCGGGCGAGGTGGTCGCGTTTGTGGGCCAGGCCGGTGAACTCCAGGAGTTCCATGGCGCGTTGTTCGCTGGTGCGCTCGGCCTTCTTGAAGCCGGGGCCGCGCAGGAGTGCGGACCAGAGTCCTTCTTTGGTGCGGGTGTGGCGTCCGACGAGGACGTTTTCGAGGACGGTCATGTTGGCGAAGAGACGGATGTTCTGGAAGGTGCGGGCGACGCCGGCCTGGGTGACGAGGTGGGGTTTGCGGGAGAGGCGGGTGCCCCGGTAGCTGACGGTGCCTTCGGTGGGCACGTAGAGGCCGGTGAGGCAGTTGAAGAAGGTGGTTTTGCCGGCGCCGTTGGGGCCGATGAGGCCGACGATTTCGCCCGCGCCGACGGTGAGGCTGACGCCGCGTACGGCGGTGAGTCCGCCGAAGCGCATGGTGACGCCGTCGGCGCGCAGCACGGTGTCGGTGTCAGTGGCGGGTGCGAGGCTGGGTGCTGTGGTCATGGTCGTCACGCCTTTGCCTGGGTGGCGCCGAGGGTGGCGTCTGCGTCGGGGAGGCGCTGGTCGGGTACGTCGAGTTGGCCGGTTTCGTGGAATTCGAGCTGCTTCCTGCGGTCGGGGATGAGGCCCTCGGGGCGGAAGCGCATGAGGAGGACGAGGGCGATGCCGAAGAGGAGGAGTTGGTAGTCCTGGAGGAAGTCGAGTTTGGCGGGGATGAGGAAGAGGAGGGCGGCGCCGACGAGCGGGCCGCTGAGGGTTCCCATGCCGCCGAGGATGACGGCGGCGAGGAGGAAGGCGGAGTTGGGGGGCTGGGGGCCGGCGAACTGGAACTGTTCGGGGGTGGCCGTGGTGACGACGTGGGCGTGGACGGTGCCGGCGAGTCCGGCGAGGGACGCGCCGAGGGCGAAGGCCAGGAGGCGGAGGCGGAAGCTGTTGATGCCCATGGCGACGGCGGCGGTTTCGTCCTCGCGGATGGCGATCCAGGCGCGGCCGATGCGGGAGGCGGCGGCGCGCCGGAAGACGAGGACGACGAAGGCCGTCACGAGGATCATCAGCAGGTAGTAGTTGCCGTAGGTGGCAACGGGGATGCCGAGAATGTCGTGGGGTTCGCCGAAGTTGAAGCCGAAGATTTCGAGGTTGGGGATGTTGGGGATGCCCATGGCGCCGTTGGTGACGTCGGGGCCGGTGGTGCCGTTGAGGTTCAGCATGGCGATGCGGAAGATCTCGCCGAAGCCGAGGGTGACGATGGCGAGATAGTCACCGCGCAGGCGGAGGGTGGGGGCACCGATGAGGACGCCGAAGACGAGGGAGGCGGCGGCGCCGGTGAGGAGGGCCGCCCAGAAGGGGAAGTGGAATCCGAGGGCGGATTCGGGGGAGCCGGAGACGAGGGCGGCCGCGTAGGCGCCCACGCCGAGGAAGGCGACGTATCCGAGGTCGAGGAGCCCGGCGAGGCCGACGACGACGTTGAGGCCCAGGGCGACGGTGGCGAAGATCAGGATGTTGGCCCCGATGATCGTGTACTGGTCGGTGTCCTGGGTGAAGGGGAAGCAGGCGGCGGCGATGAAGGCCGCGCCGAGGGCCACGCCGCGGTGGGTGTGGGTGAGTGCGGTGAGGCGCGCGATGAGCCCGGCCCGGTTGAGGGCGGGGATGGCGAGCACCATGAAGATCAGGTAGCCGACGAAGGGGGCGCCGTCGTCGGTGTCGATGCCGTAGGTGAAGGCGAGGAGTCCGGCGGCGAAGGCGGCGGCGATGATCAGGATCTCGGCCCAGGAGGGCAGCTCGCGGGTGCGGCGCCGGAGGGGGCTGGCGGCGAGGGTGGCGGTGAAGCGCTGCCAGGGGTTGGCGGGTGGCCGGTCGGCGGCCTGGTCGGGGGGCAGTGCCAGGGCGCCGGCGAGGGTGATCAGGGAAGCGATGCCGGCGAGGGCGCCGCCCGGTTCGAGGTTGATCAGCCCGCGGAGTTGGACCGCGATGGCGATGAGGGTGAACCAGGTGGCGGCGAAGGTGGCCAGGGCGGCGAGCAGGGTGGGGGCGTTGCGTCCTGCGGGGGTGAGCCATTGCAGGCCGCGGACGCCGAGTGCCGCGGTGGCCAGGAGGAGGGTGAGGATGCCGCCGACGAGGGTGACGATCTGCAGGCCGGCGGGGGATGCGTAGTAGGTGAGGTCGCCGGGGAAGTCGCTGCTCCAGGTCCAGGAGAGACCGGTGGTGGCGGCGGTGGCGAGGGCGCCTGCGGCGGTGACGAGGCGTGCGGTGCGTTCGGGGAGGGGTATCAGGCCGCGGGCGGGGGCTGTGGTGGTGTGGGTGGTCATCGCTATCACGCCCGATCCGCGACGCGTTCGCCCAGGAGGCCTTGTGGTCTCAAGAGGAGTACGAGGATGAGGAGGACGAAGGCCCAGACGTCCTTCCAGGCTCCGCCGCCGAATTGCTCCATGCCGGGTATTTCCTCGATGTAGGCGGTGGCGAGGGCTTCGGCGATGCCGAGGACGACGCCGCCGAGCATGGCGCCGTAGATGTTGCCGATGCCGCCGAGGACGGCCGCGGTGAAGGCCTTCAGGCCCATGATGAAGCCCATGCGGAACTGGACCTCGCCGGTGCGCAGGCCGTAGGCGACGGCGGCGACGCCGGCGAAGGCGGCACCGATGGCGAAGGCGAGGACGATGATGCGGTCGGTGTTGATGCCCATCAGCCTGGCGGTGTCGGGGTCCTGCGCGGTGGCCTGCATGGCGCGGCCGCTGCGGGTTTTGGCGACGAAGAAGCCGAGGGCGATCATGCAGGCGGGGGCGGCGACGAGGACGAAGAGGTCGCCGCGCTGGACGGTGGCGCCCAGGATGTCGAAGGCGTGGCCCTTGAACTGGGGGAAGACGCGGGCCTGTTTGCCGTCGGGGTACCACTTCCAGATGGCTTGCTGGAGGGCGATGGACAGCCCGATGGCGGTGATGAGGGGGGCGAGGCGGGGGGCGCCGCGCAGCGGGCGGTAGGCGAATCGTTCGGCCGCGATGCCGACGAGGACGGATACGGCGATGCCGCCGAGGAGCATGACCGGCAGGGCGAGGGCGAGTGAGGTGCCGGCGGGGAGAGCGAGGAAGACGCTGAGCGCTCCGAAGCCGCCGACCATGAATATCTCGCCGTGGGCGAAGTTGATGAGCTGGACAATTCCGTAGACCATCGTGTAGCCGATCGCGATGAGTCCGTACATCGCGCCGAGGATGAGTCCATTGGCCAGCTGTTGCGGCAGTTCGCTCACCGCAGGGCCTCCGTTGCGTGGGAGTGAGCAGATTCCGGGATGCCCCGGTGTGCCACGGGCCGCGCCAGGGTCGTTCGTGCGTCCTGGCGCGGCCCGGTGGTGTGGTGCGGTGCGGTCGGTCAGCTCTTGTCGAACTTCTTGAATTCGGCGCTGAAGCGGGAGGCCCAGGCGCCCTTGTCGACCTGGTAAGCGGTGATCATGGTGTTCGTGGTGTCGCCGTACTTGTCGAAGGCGATGGGGCCGGTGACACCGTCGAAGGTGACCTTGTTCATGGCGTCGACGACCTGCTTGCGGGCGTCGTCGGGGAGCTTGCCGTTGTTGTCGTCGACGACCTTCTTGACGGCCTGGATGACGGCCCGGGTGGCGTCGTAGGTGGAGCCGCCGTAGGCCTCGTAGGCCTCCTTGAAGCCGGCTGCCTTGTAGTCGGCGATGAACTTCTTGGCGGAGGGGAGTTCCTCGACGGGCTTGCCGACGGAGGAGGCGTAGTCGCCCTTGGCCTTCTTGTTGAGCTTGATGTAGTCGCCGCTGTACATGCCGTCGCCGCCCATGAGGGGGACGGTGACGCCGCCGTCCTTGAGCTGCTGGCTGAGGGGGCCCGAGGCGGGGTATTCGCCGCCGTAGAAGACCAGGTCGGGCTTGGCGGACTTGACCTTGGAGACGACCGCCTTGAAGTCACGGTCGTCGGGGCTGACGTGTTCGGTGCCGGCGATCTTGCCGCCGAGCTTGCTGAACTGGTCCTTGAAGGAGGAGGCGAGGCCGACGCCGTAGGTCTTCTGGTCGTCGATGACGTAGGCCTTCTTGACCTTCATCTTCTCCCACGCGTACTGACCGTCGAAGGCGCCTTGCACTTCGTCGGTGGTGGCGGTGCGGAAGTAGGTGGGGAAGGGGCGTACGCGCTTGTTCTGCTTCCAGTCCTTGCCCTGGGTCAGGTCGGGAGTGGTGTTCGCCGGGGAGATCAGCGTGAGGTTGTTCTGTTTGGAGACCTGCTGCATGGACTGGGCGACGCCGGAGTTGAGGGGGCCGACGATGCCGAGGACGTCCTTGTCGCCGGCGAGTTTGGTGGCGTTCTGCTGGCCGACGTTGGGCAGGGCCTTGTCGTCGAGCGCTTCGAGTTTGAAGGTGACGCCCTTGACCTCGCCGGCTTTGTTGGCGGTGTCGATGGCGAGCTGGGCGGAGTTGCGGATGCCCAGGCCCAGCGCGGAGAGCTCGCCGGTGGTGGGGGCGTCGAGGCCGATGACGACCGTGGACTTTCCCTCGCCGTTCTTGTTGTCGTCGCCGCGCGAACCGCACGCGGAGAGCGTGAGGGCGCCGGTGGCGACTGCGGTGGTGAGGATGAGCAAGGAACGGTGACGCACGATCAGTCCTTTCCCTGGCGCGGCCACGACTGTCGCATGGCCGTTTCGCTCGCCGGGCAGTACGGGCCGTACAGGGCCCGTGATGGCAGCGCGCCCGGCGGCGCGGTGACTGGCGGTGACTCTAGAGCGGTGTTCGTCGCACCGGCAGAGGCGCTGACCAGGATGTGACGCTCTTGTTATGACCTTCGATGAGTGTTATGCCGTTATGGTCCTTACACCGGAGGGCGAACACGGTGCGGAGGGTGAACTCGCACTTCCACGGGGGGATGGGGCGTGCGGTGACGGAACGGCGTCCGGATAGCGGATGCGCTGGGTGCGGCGGAGCCGGGGCCCGTGCGGGGGAGGGGAGTTGGGGTCGGCGCCGCATGGCGCCCGTGTTACGCAGCGTTACGGGAATGCGTACGGCCCCGCTCCCGGAAGCCGGGTACGGGGCCGTGGTGGCGGGCGGCGGTCGGCCGGCCGGGGCGGGTCAGCCGCGGTAGACGTCGGCGTCCGTGTCGCGCAGCAGGCAGGTCAGGCGGGCGGTGCAGACCCGCTTGCCGTGTTCGTCGGTGATGACGATTTCGTAGGTGGCGGTGGAGCGGCCGCGGTGTACGGGGGTGGCGACGCCGGTGACCAGACCGGAGCGGGCGCCGCGGTGGTGGGTGCAGTTGAGGTCGACGCCCACCGCGACCTTGGTGGGGCCGCCGTGCAGCATGGAGCCGACGGAGCCGAGGGTTTCGGCGAGGACGGCGGAGGCGCCGCCGTGCAGGAGCCCGTAGGGCTGGGTGTTGCCCTCGACGGGCATGGTGCCGACGACGCGCTCGGGGGCGGCTTCGGTGACCTGCACGCTCATCCGCTCGCCGAGGTGTCCGGCGGAGAACAGAGCCGGCAGGTCGAGGCCGAGGCCGGTCCACTGGTCGAGGATCTCCTGCGGAAACTTGGTCGTGCTGTGCTCACCCATGCCTACGGCTCCGTTCGCTCGCCCGTGATCGTCGTCGATCCGTGCCTGTTCCTATCAGGCCCCTGAGCAAGCGCTCAGCGCGGGGTTGTTGTTCCCGCCCGCCCGGCCCGGTGGCGGTCAGTCCTCGCGGGGGCTCTCCAGGCGGATCACGATCGACTTGGCGGCGGGGGTGTTGCTGGTGTCGGCGGTGTGGTCGAGCGGGATGAGGACATTGGTCTCGGGGTAGTAGGCGGCCGCGCAGCCGCGGGCCGTCGGGTAGTGCACCACGCGGAAGCCGGGCGCGCGCCGCTCGCTGCCGTCCGTCCACTCGCTGACCAGGTCGGTGTACGCCCCGTCGGCCAGGCCCCGTTCGCGGGCGTCGTCGGGGTGGACGAGGACGACCCGGCGGCCGTTCTTGATGCCGCGGTAGCGGTCGTCGAGACCGTAGATGGTGGTGTTGTACTGGTCGTGGGAGCGCAGCGTCTGCAGCAGCAGCCGTCCTTCGGGGACGGCGGGGTACTCCACGGGCGCGGCGGTGAAGTTGGCCTTCCCCGTGGCGGTGGGGAAGCTGCGGCTGTCCCGGGGGGCGTGCGGGAGGGCGAAGCCTCCGGGGTGGGCGACTTTGGTGTTGAAGTCCTCGAAGCCCGGGATGACGTGGGCGATGCGGTCGCGGATCGTCGCGTAGTCCTTCTCGAAGTCCTCCCAGGGCGTGCGGCTGGACTCGCCCAGGACACGGCGGGCCAGGCGGGCGACGATGGCCGTCTCGGACAGCAGCCGGGGGCCGGCGGGCGCCAGCCGGCCGCGGGAGGCGTGCACCATGCCCATGGAGTCCTCGACGGTCACGAACTGTTCGCCGCCGTCCTGCAGATCGCGTTCCGTACGCCCCAGGGTCGGCAGGATCAGCGCGCGGGCGCCGGTGATCGCGTGCGAGCGGTTGAGCTTGGTGGAGACATGGACGGTCAGCCGGGCGCGGCGCATGGCGGCCTCGGTGACGTCGGTGTCGGGGGTGGCGGAGACGAAGTTGCCGCCCATCGCGAAGAACACCTTGGCCTGCCCGTCGCGCAGTGCGCGGATGGCGCGGACGACGTCGAGTCCGTGTTCCCGGGGCGGGGCGAAGCCGAACTCCTTCTCCAGGGCGTCGAGGAAGGCGGGCGCGGGGCGCTCGAAGATGCCCATGGTGCGGTCGCCCTGGACGTTGCTGTGGCCGCGTACGGGGCAGACGCCGGCTCCGGGGCGGCCGATGTTGCCGCGCAGCAGGAGGAAGTTGACGACTTCCTGGATGGTGGGGACGGAGTGCTTGTGCTGGGTCAGGCCCATCGCCCAGCACACGATGGTGCGGCGCGAGTCGAGGACCATGGCCAGCGCGCGGTCGATCTCCTCGCGGGTCAGGCCGGTGGCGCGCAGCGTCTCGTCCCAGTCGTCATCGGCGCGGGCCGCCTGCGCGAACTCCTCGAAGCCGTGGGTGTGGGTGCGGATGAAGTCCTCGTCGAGGGCGCCGTCGGTGTCGAGGACGAGGCGGTTGAGGGCACGGAAGAGCGCCTGGTCGCCGCCGAGACGGACCTGGAGGAAGAGATCGGTGAGCGCGGTGCCGCCGCCGGCCAGACCGCGCGGGGTCTGCGGGTTCTTGAAGCGTTCCAGGCCGGCTTCGGGCAGCGGATTGATCGAGATGATCTTCGTTCCGCCGGTCTTGGCCTTCTCCAGGGCGCTGAGCATCCGCGGGTGGTTGGTGCCCGGGTTCTGCCCGGCGACGATGATCAGGTCGGCCTTGTAGAGGTCCTCCAGCAGGACGCTGCCCTTGCCGATGCCGATGGTCTCCGTCAGCGCGGAGCCCGACGACTCATGGCACATGTTGGAGCAGTCGGGGAGGTTGTTGGTGCCGAATTCGCGGGCGAAGAGCTGGTAGAGGAAGGCGGCCTCGTTGCTGGTGCGGCCGGAGGTGTAGAAGACGGCCTCGTCGGGGGAGTCGAGGGCGGTCAGCTCCTCGCCGATGAGGTCGAAGACCCGCTCCCAGGGGACGGGGACGTAGTGGTCGGCGCCCTCGGCCAGGTACATGGGGTGGGTGAGGCGGCCCTGCTGGCCGAGCCAGTAGCCGCTGCGGGTCGCGAGGTCGGCGACGGAGTGGGCGGCGAAGAAGTCCGGGGTGACCCGGCGCAGGGTGGCCTCTTCGGCGACGGCCTTGGCGCCGTTCTCGCAGAATTCGGCGGCGTGCGGCTTGTCGGGCTCGGGCCAGGCGCAGCCGGGGCAGTCGAAGCCGTCGCGCTGGTTGACGCGCAGGAGGGTGAGGGCGGTACGGCGTATGCCCATCTGCTGCTGGGAGACGCGCAGGGCGTGGGCGATGGCCGGCAGCCCGACGGCGGAGTGCTGGGGTTCGCTGACCTCGGGTGCGTCCTGGACGGGGTCCGACGCGGGCGGCTTGCCTGCCATGGCGCTCTCCCTTGAGCCGTGAGCTGCTGCTCGCTCCGCCGGTCGCGGCGGATCGTTGTTGTACACATCAGATCCTGTCACGGACGCATGGGGGCGGTGTAGGGGCGGGCGCGGGGTGCGTCCGAGGAGGGGCGCCGGGGTGTCCGGCGCGGTCAGGGCCGGTGTGCGTCGGGGGAGGGGGCGGTGTACGGCGACGGGCCGGGGCCCGGCCGGGGCGAGGAGGGGGGACCGTCGCGGCGGGGATTGTCAGTGGGGCGTGGCAGGATCGGGGGCGTGGCAGCAAAGGCAGCGAAGAAGAGCGAAGCGACCGGCACCGAGGCGGCGGCGGGCGGCCGTCCCCGACTGCTCCTGATGGACGGGCATTCCATGGCATACCGGGCGTTCTTCGCCCTGCCCGTGGAGAATTTCACGACCGTCACGGGACAACCGACCAATGCGATCTACGGCTTCGCGTCGATGCTCGCGAACACCCTGCGCGACGAGGCGCCCACGCATTTCGCGGTGGCCTTCGACGTCTCGCGCAAGACCTGGCGGTCCGAGGAGTTCGCCGACTACAAGGCGAACCGCTCCAAGACGCCCGACGAGTTCAAGGGCCAGGTCGAGCTGATCGGCGAGCTGCTCGACGCGATGCGCGTCAAGCGGTTCGCGGTCGAGGGCTTCGAGGCCGACGACGTCATCGCCACGCTCACCGAGCAGGCCACCGCCCAGGGCTTCGAGGTCTCGATCGTCACGGGCGACCGCGACTCCTTCCAGCTGGTCTCCGACGACGTCACGGTCCTCTACCCCACCAAGGGCGTCTCGGAGCTGACCCGCTTCACCCCGGAGAAGGTCTTCGAGAAGTACGGCCTGACCCCCGCCCAGTACCCGGACTTCGCCGCGCTGCGCGGCGACCCGTCGGACAACCTCCCCGGCATCCCGGGCGTCGGCGAGAAGACCGCCACGAAGTGGATCAACCAGTTCGGTTCGTTCGCGGAGCTGGTGGAGCGCGCCGAGGAGGTCAAGGGCAAGGCGGGCGTCAACCTCCGTGAGCACCTGGAGGCCGTGAAGCTCAACCGCCGGCTCACGGAGATGGTGCGCGATGTCGAGCTGTCGTGCGGCCCGGCGGAGCTGACCCGGGAGGCGTACGACCGTGAGGCGCTCACGGTGTGCCTCAATGCCCTGGAGATCCGCAACCAGGGCCTGCGGGACCGGCTGCATGCCGTCGACCCCGGAGCGGCCGAGGCCGCCGACGAGGCTGCGCCGGCGCCGGGCGTCGAGGTGGACGGCACGGTCCTCGGTGCCGGCGAACTCGCTCCGTGGCTGGCCGAACACGGCACGGGCCCGCTGGGTGTGGCCACGGTCGACGTGTGGACGCTGGGCAGCGGCAGCGTCGCCGAGGTGGCACTGGCCGCCGGCGGCGGCCCGGCCGCGTGGTTCGACCCGTCCCAGCTCGACGAGGCCGACGAGCAGGCCTTCGCCGCCTGGAGCGCGGCCGCCGACCGCCCCAAGATCATGCACAACGCCAAGGGCCTGATGCGGGTCTTCGGCGAGCACGGCTGGCGCATCGACGGCGTCACCATGGACACCGCCCTGGCCGCCTATCTGGTCAAGCCCGGCCGCCGCTCCTTCGCGCTGGACGCGCTCTCCGTCGAATACCTGGGGCGGGATCTCGCCCCGGCCGCGGCCGGCGACGGCCAGCTGGCGTTCGGCGCGGACGAACAGGCCGAGGCGGACGCCCTGATGGGGCAGGCCCGTACGGTCCTCGACCTGGGGACGGCGTTCGAGGCGAAGCTGGCGGAGGTCGGCGCGGCCGAGCTGCTGCGCGATGTGGAGCTGCCGACCAGCGAGCTGCTGGCCCGGATGGAGCGGGCCGGTATCGCCGCGGACAGGGGCTGGCTGGAGCGGATGGAGCAGCAGTTCGCGGGCGCGGTGCAGCAGGCCGTCAAGGAGGCGCATGCCGCCGCGGGCCATGAGTTCAACCTCGGCTCGCCCAAGCAGCTGCAGGAGGTCCTCTTCGGTGAACTGGGCCTGCCCAAGACCAAGAAGACCAAGACGGGCTACACCACCGACGCCGATGCCCTCGCCTGGCTGGCGGCGCAGACCGACAACGAGCTCCCGGTGATCATGCTCAGGCACCGTGAGCAGGCCAAGCTGCGGACGACCGTCGAGGGCCTGATCAAGACCATCGGCGCCGACGGCCGGATCCACACCACCTTCAACCAGACCGTGGCGGCCACCGGCCGGCTGTCCTCCACCGACCCCAATCTGCAGAACATCCCGGTGCGTACGGACGAGGGCCGGGCGATCCGCCGCGGTTTCGTCGTCGGCGAGGGCTTCGAGTCGCTGCTGACCGCCGACTACAGCCAGATCGAGCTGCGGGTGATGGCGCACCTCTCCGAGGACGAGGGCCTGATCGAGGCGTTCACCTCCGGCGAGGACCTGCACACCACCGTCGCCTCCCATGTCTTCTCGGTCGACAAGACCAAGGTCGACCCGGAGATGCGCCGGAAGATCAAGGCGATGTCCTACGGCCTGGCGTACGGCCTGTCGGCGTTCGGCCTCTCCCAGCAGCTGGGCATCCAGCCCGACGAGGCCCGCAAGCTGATGGACAACTTCTTCGAGCGGTTCGGCGGGGTGCGCGACTACCTCCAGCGCGTGGTGGAGGAGGCCCGCGCCACCGGCTACACGGAGACGATGCTCGGCCGCCGCCGCTACCTCCCCGACCTCAACAGCGACAACCGCCAGCGCCGCGAAATGGCCGAGCGGATGGCGCTGAACGCCCCGATCCAGGGCACCGCCGCCGACATCGTCAAGATCGCGATGCTGCGGGCCGACGCGGCGCTGCGGGCCGCCGAGCTCCAGTCCCGGATGCTGCTCCAGGTCCATGACGAAATCGTCGTCGAGGTAGCCCCCGGCGAACGCAAGAAGGTCGAGGAGCTGGTCCGCCGGGAGATGGCCGCCGCGGTCCAGCTGAGCGCCCCGCTGGACGTCTCGGTCGGCTCCGGCAAGGACTGGGAGTCGGCCGCGCACTGAGGACGGCAGCGGGCCGGGACGGGTCCGGAGCGGGCGCCCGCAGCGCGCTCCGGCCCCGCCCGGTCCGCCCCGATCCCGTCAGTCGGCGGTGGGCGCCACGGCCTCCGGGACCGTCGCCGCACCGGGCGCGGTCGTGACCAGGGGGCGGGGGACAGGGCGGGCCCTGCGCCCCCGCCGGACCAGCAGACGTACGGCCACCGCATACAGCAGCAGCCCGGCGATGAGGCCCGCGCCCGCGCCGAAGAGCACGGTCGGGAGGTAGTCGAACCAGCTCACCCCCGGGCCGTAGGCCGCGCGCGCCCGCAGGGTGCGCTGCACCGCACCGGCCGTCACACACAGCGCGAGCGGAGCGGTCAGCAGCAGTCGCAGCCGTACCGTCAGCGCCGGTACCGCGCCGGGTACGGACGGCCCGGCCGCCGGGGCGCCGCCGCTGGCCGCGCCCCGTAGGGCCGACCACAGGAACCCTCCCATCGCCGCCAGTGCGAGCGCCGAGGTGCCGTACTGCAGATAGGTGCAGACCGGCAGACCGCCCGCCATACCGTCCAGGCCCGGGACCAGCCGGGTGCCCCAGCGGCCCGGGTGGGTGAAGGCATCCCAGACGACATGGCTCGCCGCCCCGAGCACCGCGGAGAGAAGGAACCGGCCCACCAGAGCGGCGAGTTGACGCGCGCCCCGGGGCCTCCAGGGCCGGCCGCGCAGGAACGTATGGAGCGGGCCCCGCCACACCGAGGGCAGCAGCGCCAGTATCGGTTCGCGCAGCAGCAGCCAGCCGCCGACGAGCGCCGCGGCGACCAGGACGTCCACGGTCAGCACGCCCGGCAGCGAGTGGGTGACCTCGCCGAATTCCATGGCGCCCGGCACCAGCGTGTCCGCGTAGTACGTCATGTCCGGTGCGAACGACCCCGCCACGAGCGCCGAGGCGACCAACGGACCGCGTGCCGCTCCGGTCCGCCGGATGGCCGGGAGCACGGCAGCGGCATGACTGAGCGTGAATGGCATGGCGCCTCTCCTCGATCGATTCAGATCATTATGTGTCCGATGTTGGTGGTAGATGCCGGGCCCGAGTTGTCGTAGTGTCGCCTGAGTTGGAGCGCTGGGGAGCGCGACACCGCGTCAGGAGCGCGGTGGGGCAACGCGGAGGGGACCACGTATGGCAGCCACATTCCGAAGGCGGCTCCAGAGGGGGGCGGCCTCGACGGCGGTGGCGGCCCTGGTGCTCGCCGCCCTGACCGCCTCTCAGGCACCGGCCGCCACCGAGGCCGCGGCCGCCAGGAAGCAGGATCCGGCCCCGCCGGCGGACACCCCCATCGACGGCGGTTCGGCGTACTACACCGATCGGCCGCCCCCCAACAGGCCGGTGACACACCACCGTTCGCACGGCACCGGCCAGGGCGCCGCCCTCGCCACCGGACCCGCCGAGGCCGGCCTGCCCGCCACCGTCCTGGCCGCGTACAAGAAGGCCGCATCGGCGGTCGACGCGTCCGATCCGGGCTGCCGGCTGCCCTGGCAGCTGCTGGCCGGGATCGGCAAGGTCGAGTCCGGGCAGGCGCGGGGCGGCGCCGTCGACACCGAGGGCACCACCCTGCAGCCGATCCTGGGCCCGCAGCTCAACGGCCACGGCTTCGCCCTGATCACGGACACCGACGGCGGCCGCTACGACAGCGACGTCACCCACGACCGTGCCGTGGGCCCGATGCAGTTCATCCCCTCGACCTGGTCCAACGGCGGCCCCGGCGGCACCGGTTGGGGCGCCGACGGCAACGGCGACGGCAAGAAGGACCCCCACAACGTCTTCGACGCTGCCCTCGCCGCCGGCCGCTATCTCTGCGCCGGCGGCCGCGATCTGTCGGCCCAGGACGACCTGGACCGGGCGATCCTCGGCTACAACCACTCCGAGGAATACCTGCGGACGGTGCTGTCCTGGTACACGTTCTACCGCAACGGCACCCACGAGGTGCCGGACGGCCGGGGCGTACTTCCGGTGCACCGGGACGGCGCCGGCAAGGCCGGCGGCCACAGCGGCGGCGGTACGCGCCACAATCACGGCTCCCACGCGCCGGGCCGGAACCCGGGCCCCGGCGGATCCGGCACCGGCAGGCCCGGCAAGCCGAACCACCCCGGCAGGCCCGGGGGTTCGGACGGCACAGGACACACCCCGGGCGGTACGGGCACGCCCACCCCGAAGCCCACTCCGAAGCCCCCCGAGCCGCCCACCGAGCCCGCCCGGCTCACCGCCCTCGAACGGGTCGGCGCCAAGGACCTGAGCGCCACCGCGGGCACCGAGTTCGCCGCGTCGCCGCAGGTGCGCGCCAAGGACGCCGCGGGCAAGGCCGTCGCCGGCGCCCCCGTCCGCTTCACCCTGCCCGAGTCCACCGGCGCCCGCTTCCCCGGTGACGCCACCACCGTCACCGTCCCCACGGACAAGGAAGGCCTCGCCACCGCCCCCAGGTTGCGTGCGGGCGACACGGCCGGCGCCTTCACCATCCGGGCCACCGCCGTGGGCCGCACCGCCCCCGCCGTCGCCTTCGGCGCCACCGTCAAGGCCAAGCCGGCCCCGAAGGCCGACAAGATCGTCCGCACCTCGGACAAGGACCTGACGGCGACCGCCGGCCAGGCCTTCGCCGAGGACGCGGTCGAGGTCAAGGCGACCTACCAGGGCAAGATCGCGGCGGGCGCTGCGGTCACCGCGACCATGGTCACCGACGACCCGAAGCACCCTGTGGAGAACGACAAGGGCCCCTACTTCAAGGACCCCGAGGCCACCGGCGACGACAAGGACACCCCGCACCGCACCCTCACCGGGCTCACCACGGACGCCGACGGCCTGCTGAAGCTCCCGAAGATCTACACCGACAGGCACGCGGGCACCTTCCTGCTGCGGCTGACCACCGCCGACGGCGCCGTACTCACCGTCAAGCTCAAGGTCGCCGCCCCGACCGGTTCCTGACCGACTCCCGGTCGGTCGCCGCGGCCGGTCCCGCACCGCGCCACCCGGCCCGGCGCCACGCCCGGTTGACCAGTCGGCCCGGCCCCCGCGCCGGCCCGTCACCGCCGTCCTGCCCGCCGTCCAGGGCAGGACGGCGGTGCAACGTGTTCTCATCTCGGCCGCCCGTTGCTACGGTGCCCCCGCCCTGACGCCGTATCAGCTCTCGGGAGGCCGACCATGCGCGCCCTGACAGCAGCCGCGGTCGGACTGGCCGCGGCGCTCGCCCTCGTCCTCACCCTCACGGCGACCGGCGCACCCAGCGGCACGACCTCGCCCAAGCCGCTGCTGACCACCGTCCCCAAGCACCCCTGACGGAGGGACGCCACCGCCATGCGCCGCACTGTGCCCACCCGGGGGACCGCCCCCGAGCCCCCGGCAGACCCCAGCACCGCCGGCCCCAGCACCGCCGGCCCCGGCCGGCGCCGAGAAGCGCGAGGGATGCGCCGCACGGCGAGCCTGGTGCTGCTCGCCTTCGCCGTCTTCTTCACCGCCCTGTCCCCGCTGATCCGGTGGTACGCCTTTCCACGGCTCGCCAAGATCCCGCCCAGCCAGTACCAGAACATGGTCCTGGAGGCCAAGCCCGCCACCCTCCTCAACTACGGGACGATGAAGGCCGAGCGCGTCCCCAAGATCACCATCGTGCAGACCCTCAAGGGCGATGTCGCCGCCTCCGACCGCATCGAGCAGTCCGCGGGCCGCGACATCGTCGTCTGGGACGCGCTGTCCTACGTCGCCGGCCCCGACGGCAAGATGGTCTCCGAAATCCCCGAGCGCTACCTCTTCGACGCACACTCCCAGGAACCCGTGCATGCCACCGGCGAGATGGTCGACGGCGAGCCGGTGCGCCGCGAGGGCATCGAGTACAAGTGGCCGTTCCTCACCGAGAAACGCGACTACGCCTACTTCGACGCCCAGACCCGCACCTCGGCCCCCATCCACTACAAGGGGACCCGCACCTTCCGCGGCCTGAAGGTCTACTACTTCGAGCAGACCATCCCCTGGACCAAGGTCGCCCTCCCCAAGAAGATGCCGGTCAAAGGCATCACCCCCGAGTCCGTCGAGAAGATGGGCACCACCCGCTGGTACACCACCAAGCGGATGTTCTGGGTGGAGCCGGTCACCGGCGCACCGGTCAACGGCCAGGAAATCCACAAGGAGGAGCTGCGCGGCGGCGATCTGCTGCCCGGCGGCGGCAAGGTCACCGCGTTCGCCGGCCATGTGAAGATGCGCAGCGACTACCTCGACTCCACCGTGGCCCTGGTGACGTCGCAGCGCACCCTGGTCCTGCTGCTCACCAGCTACCTTCCCTGGGGGTTCCTGGTCCTCGGCGCCGCGTTGCTCGCCCTGAGCCTGCACCTCGAAGCCCGCGGCCGACGCCCCCGCACCGCAGCCGCCCGGCAGCCCGCCGCCGCGCCGCCGTCGTCCGGCGAGGGCGTTGTCAGTGCCGGCCCGTAGCGTGGACCCATGACGTCAGCGAGCCGCCCCCGCCCCCCTCCGTCCCCCGCCTCAGCCCCGCTTGAACCGCGACGACGTGTGCCGGGTCGGCTCGGCCGCCGAAGGGTCCTCCGGCCAGGGATGCTTGGGGTAACGCCCACGCAACTCCGCGCGCACGGACCGGTATCCGTCCCGCCAGAACGAAGCGAGATCGGCCGTGACGGCAGCCGGACGCCCCGCGGGGGACAGCAGGTGCACCAGCACGGGCACCCGCCCGCCGGCCACCCGCGGCGACTCCTGCAGACCGAACAACTCCTGGAGCTTGACGGCCAGCACGGGCTGCTCACCCCCGTAATCCACCCGCACCCGCGAACCACTCGGCACCTCGATACGCTCCGGCGCCAGCTCGTCCAAGCGCGCCGCGTCACCGGTCGCCCACGGCAGCAGCCGGGGCAGCGCCTGCCCCGCATCGACCCGCGCCAGATCGGCCCGGCGCCGCGCCCGCCCGAGCTCCACCCCCAGCCACTCCTCGACGCGCTCCAGCAGCGCCGCATCCGAGACATCCGGCCACGGCGCACCCAACTCCCGGTGCAAAAACGCCATCCGCTGCCGCAACGACGTCGCCGCGGCCGGCCACCGCAGCAGCCCGAACCCCTCCCGCCGCAGCCCCGACACCACCGCGTCCCGCAGCAGCCCGGGGTCGGGCGCGGTCAGCGGCCGGGCCGCCAGCTCGATCGCCCCCAGCCGTGTCACGCTCCTGGCCACCACATCCCCGTCCGACCAGCGCACCTCCTCACCCGAGGAGTACAGCGCCCGCGCAGCGGCACATGCCGTCTCCTCATCGATCACCGCCGCGAGCCGCACCAGCGCGGACACCGCCGCCACCGGCCGGTCCGCCACCGCAACCGCCAGCCACCCCGCATCCCGCAGCCGCGACCCGCCGCCCCCGCCCGAAGAACCCGGGCGGTGCCCCCAGCCGGCCTGCGGCCCCGCGCCCGGCCCCGCGCCCGCCAACTCGGCCCCGGTCCCGGACGCCATCAGATAACTCCCGGCCCCGCGGGCGCGTGCCACCCGCTCCGGGAACGCCAACGCGGCAATGAGGCCCGCCACCGCATCGTCGGTGCCTGCTGCCGCCGCGCCGCCGTCACGGTCGCTGCCGGCGACCGCACCTGCCCGGCCGCCCGCACCCTCGGCGCCGTCCCGGCCTCGTCCGCCGCCGGACGCCCCGCCCCGGCCGGTCCCGTCAGAGGCGCGCACACCCGGCCCGGCGTGGACACCCGCGCCCGCCCCGGACCCTGCCCGGGCGTCCCCGCCCGACCCGCCCCGCGGCTCTCCGGCCGCCGACGCCAGGCGCCGCGCCTCCTGCCGCCACCTCGCTCCGTACGCATCGCCGCCCCGCCGCGCGGTGCGCCACGCGGCCGCCAGATCGTCCCCGTACGCCCGCGGCGGCTCCTCGCTCAGCAGGGCGACCACCTCCGCGGCGCGCCGCACACCGACCTCGGCTGCGCCGTCCAACAGGGCGCGCGCCAGCCGGGGATGCAGCCCGATCCTCGCCATACGCACACCCCGCGCCGTCGCCCGGCCGGTCCCGTCGACCGCACCGATCGCCGTCAGCACCTCCCGCGCCGCGGCCAGCGCCCCGGCCGGCGGCGCGTCGAGCAGGGCGAGACCGCCGGCCGTCGGATCGCCCCAGCAGGCCGACTGCAGGGCGAACGCCGTCAGATCGGCGACCTTGATCTCCGGATCGGGGAACGCCGGCAGCCGCCCGTCCTCGCCCTGCGTCCAGCAGCGGTACACCACACCCGGCGCCTCGCGCCCCGCCCGCCCGGCGCGCTGACGACCCGCCGCCCGCGAGGCACGTACGGTCGCGAGCGCGCTGAGCCCGCGCGCATGATCCGTCCGCGGCACCCGCGCCAGCCCGCTGTCCACCACCACACGCACACCCGGCACGGTCAGACTGGACTCCGCCACCGAGGTCGCCAGCACCACTCTGCGCACGCCGTCCCCGCCCGCCAGCACCGCGTCCTGCACCTCGGCCGGGGCCCGCCCGTGCACCTGCAGCACCTCGGCGTCCACCCCGGCCAGCTCCCCGGCGACCCGCCCGATCTCCCCGACACCGGGAAGGAAGCACAGCACATCGCCCGTCTGCTCGCGCAGCGCCCGCCGCACCACTGCCGCCACATGCGCCAGCAACGCCGGATCGACCCGCATCCCGTGGGCCGGCCGCACCGGCCGCTCCGGCGGCGCCCACACGACGTCCACCGGGTGCGACACACCCGCCGCCTCGACCACCGGCGCCGCGCCCTCCGCGCCGCCCAGCAGCCTCGCCCACCCCTCGGCATCCGTCGTCGCCGAGGCCGCCACCAGCCGCAGCTCGGGCCGCAGCGTCTCCCGTACGTCCAAGAGGAACGCCGCGGAGGTATCGGCGTCGAGATGCCGCTCATGACACTCGTCGAGCACCACCACATCGACGCCCGCCAGCTCCGGATCGCGCTGCAGCCGCTGCAGCAGCACCCCGGTCGTCACCACTTCCACGGCGGTACGGGGCCCGGCCCGGCGCTCCCCGCGCACCGTGAACCCGACCTGGTCCCCCACCTTCTCGCCCAGCAGCCAGGCCATCCGCCGCGCGGCCGCACGGGCCGCGATCCGGCGCGGCTCGGCGACCAGCACCCGCCGCTTCGGCCCCTCGTCGGTCAGGCCCGCCAGCTCCAGCGGCACCAGCGTCGTCTTGCCGGTGCCCGGCGGGGCGCACAGCACCGCGGCACCGGGCCCGTCGAGGGCGGCACGCAGCGCGGGCAGCGCGGTACGCACGGGCAGCAGATCAAGGGCGTCACGGCGGATCACGCCCCAATTCTGCCGCCCCGGCCGAATCCGCCGACCGGCCGGGGCGGGGGCGGTCACCGCCGGTCCGAGTCCTGAACGGTCGCTACCGGGCGGGGCCCTGTGAAGGTCGCTGCCGGACGAGGTCCTGTGAAGGTCGCTGCCTGCCGCCTGCCGCCTGCCGTCACCGCCACGAGCCGCCATCGGCGGGCCGGTCCCCGCGCGGTCGCCGCCCGAACGGGCTACCGGCGCCATCCGGCTGTCCGGGCGGCGCCCGACGGTCCGGTTGCCGGATCACCGGGACCGGCCGGATCGCGCTGACCGGCGGAATCTCGCGCTGACCGGCCGGATCGCAGGGACCCGATGCGTCGGCCTGCCGCCTCCGCCCACTGGCCCCGGGGTCCGGCCCGCCGCCTCCGGCCCGCTGCCTCCGGGCTCCGCCCTACGCCTCCGCCGTGCACACGAAGATCGCCGTCCCGGGGATGAGATGCCCGCGCAGCGGCGACCAGCCGCCCCACTCCTGGGTGTTCCACTCGGGCCATTCGGGCTCGACGAGATCCTCCAGCCGGAATCCGGCGGCCACCACGTCCCGTACCCGGTCGCCCAGCGTCCGGTGGTGCTCGACGTAGACGGCCCGGCCGGACTCGTCCTGCTCGACATACGGCGTGCGGTCGAAGTAGGAAGCCCCCACGGACAGCCCCTCGGGCCCCGGCTCGTCGGGGAAGGCCCAGCGGATCGGGTGGGAGACGGAGAAGACGAACCGGCCGCCCGGCCGCAGCACCCGGCGCACCTCGCGCAGCACCCGCACCGGATCGGCGACGAACGGCAGCGCGCCGTACGCGGAACAGACGAGGTCGAAGCCGCCATCGCGGAACGGCAGTGCCCCGGCGTCTGCCTCGACCAGTTCGGTGGCGACGTCCGCCGCCCCGTCGGCGATCCGCAGTGCGTGCTGCAGCTGCCGGTGGGAGAGGTCGAGCGCCACCGGGAGCGCACCCTGCGCCGCCAGCCAGCGGGAACACTGCGCCGCGCCGGCCCCGATCTCCAGGATCCGGCGCCCCTTCAGTTCGGCTGCCGGGCCGAGCAGTGCGGCGTCCGCCTCGTCCAGCCCCTCGGGGCCCCAGATGAACCGGTCGTCCCCGAGGAAGGCACCGTGCTCGCTCTGGTACTCGTCCGCGTTGCTGTCCCACCAGCCCCGGCTGGCCCGGCTGCTTTCGGTGTCCGAAGCATCACGGCGGGTGGCCTCCGGCTCGTGCTCTTGGTTCATGGCGCCCGTCGTCGTAGTGTTCGCTCTGCTTGTAGCTGCAGGGACTGTGAGGCCGTTCGACCTCGCGGAACATCGCGTGTGCCGGTTATGGGGAGTTCTGCCCCCGGTGTGCGCGTTCGCGCATTGACCGGGTCCGGCTGCCCCCGTATGCTACAAGTTGCGCTGCGGGCTTGCGCGCCTCAGACGGAGCAGGCCGCGCTCGCATCTGTATGTATGTCCCCTCGGTTTTGAGGCGTATTTCGGGTCGCTCCGAATGCTCCGGCATTTGCGGGCTCCCAGTAGATACGTCTTTGACGCTGTCCGGCTTATGCAGAGGCGATACGGGTTCTCGGCGTAGCAGTACCTACGACTTCAATGTCCGCACCGGAGCCTTTACCCACATGACGAGCAGCACCGAGACCACCGCCACCACCCCGCAGGTTGCGGTCAACGACATCGGTAACGAGGAAGCTTTCCTCGCCGCGATCGACGAGACGATCAAGTACTTCAACGACGGCGACATCGTCGACGGCGTCATCGTGAAGGTCGACCGGGACGAGGTCCTGCTCGACATCGGTTACAAGACCGAAGGTGTGATCCCGAGCCGCGAGCTCTCGATCAAGCACGATGTCGACCCCAACGAGGTCGTTGCCGTTGGTGACGAGATCGAGGCCCTGGTCCTCCAGAAGGAGGACAAGGAAGGCCGCCTGATCCTCTCGAAGAAGCGCGCCCAGTACGAGCGCGCCTGGGGCACGATCGAGAAGATCAAGGAAGAAGACGGGATCGTCACCGGTACCGTCATCGAGGTCGTCAAGGGTGGTCTCATCCTCGACATCGGCCTCCGTGGCTTCCTCCCGGCCTCCCTGGTCGAGATGCGCCGTGTCCGCGACCTTCAGCCCTACGTGGGCAAGGAGCTCGAAGCCAAGATCATCGAGCTGGACAAGAACCGCAACAACGTGGTCCTGTCCCGCCGTGCCTGGCTGGAGCAGACCCAGAGCGAGGTCCGCCAGACCTTCCTCACCACCCTCCAGAAGGGTCAGGTGCGCTCCGGCGTCGTTTCCTCCATCGTCAACTTCGGTGCCTTCGTGGACCTGGGCGGCGTCGACGGTCTCGTCCACGTCTCCGAGCTGTCCTGGAAGCACATCGACCACCCGTCCGAGGTTGTCGAGGTCGGCCAGGAGGTCACGGTCGAGGTCCTGGACGTCGACATGGACCGCGAGCGCGTGTCCCTGTCGCTCAAGGCGACCCAGGAAGACCCGTGGCAGCAGTTCGCCCGGACCCACCAGATCGGTCAGGTCGTCCCGGGTAAGGTCACCAAGCTCGTTCCCTTCGGTGCGTTCGTGCGCGTCGACGAGGGCATCGAGGGCCTGGTCCACATCTCCGAGCTGGCCGAGCGCCACGTCGAGATCCCGGAGCAGGTTGTCCAGGTCAACGACGAGATCTTCGTCAAGGTCATCGACATCGACCTCGAGCGCCGCCGCATCAGCCTCTCGCTGAAGCAGGCCAACGAGTCCTTCGGTGCCGACCCGTCGGCGGTCGAGTTCGACCCGACCCTGTACGGCATGGCCGCGTCCTACGACGACCAGGGCAACTACATCTACCCCGAGGGCTTCGACCCCGAGACCAACGACTGGCTCGAGGGCTACGAGACCCAGCGCGAGGCGTGGGAGAACCAGTACGCCGAGGCGCAGACGCGCTTCGAGCAGCACCAGGCCCAGGTCATCAAGTCCCGCGAGGCCGACGAGCAGGCTGCGGCCGAGGGCGCTGCGGCGCCGGCGGCTGCGACGGGCGGCAACACCGGCGGTGGCGCCAGCACCGGTGGCGGCTCGTACTCCTCGGAGTCGGCGGACAACTCCGGCGCCCTGGCGTCGGACGAGGCCCTCGCCGCGCTCCGCGAGAAGCTGGCCGGCGGCCAGAGCTGAGCTCTTGCCGATAGGCACTAGCCGATAGACGAAGGCCCGTTCCCCTCCGGGGAGCGGGTCTTCGTCGTGTTCGGGGGATGGTGCGGCTGTAGGGGTGGTAGGGCCGGGCCCTAGCGGCTGGGGCCGTAGCGGCTGGGGCCGTAGCGGCTGGGGCCGTAGCGGCCGGAGCCGGTGGCGCCGCCGTCCGACCTGAGCGGTGCGGCCACGGAAGGCCGTGCCGCAGCCCCAGCCCGACCCGAGCCACCCCACGTACACCCACCCCTCACCCCTACCGCTGCCGTACTTGCCGGGGTCGTGGGTGGAGGAGTTCTTGAGGACGCTGTGTTTGCCGGACTTGCGGAAGCGGCCCGTCCGCCATGTTCAGGTTGTGCGGAGCGAGCGGCGGGCGGGGTGGGAGGGCAGCCGATGGCGACACCGTTCCAGGCCCGTTCCAGGCGTCCTTCGGGATCACCTTCTGGTCCTCGGTGGGGGTGCTGTCCTTTCGGTTGTCGGTGAGGGGACGCACTTTCGGTCTGATGCGTCCGGTACGAGGTGCCGTTCGGGTACGGGCCGGAGTCGCCGCCCGCGGTGGGCATGGTCTTCGGCGAGCCGGTCCGTGGGGTGCGGGATGAGGGGGCGTTTGGCGGCAGCGGTCGTGAAGTTGCCCTTGTACGTGCCGTCGGCGAGCTGAAGCGTATCGCCCGGCTTGGCGGTGGCGAGTGCGTCTCTGGGCTGGGCGCTGTGGAGAGGTCGACTACTTGGGTCGGGGCGGAGTGCGCAAGGCGCAAGGTGGTGGTTGGGGAGGTGAACTCGCTGTATGTGCAGGTGAGTTCATGTTGCTGAATGGGTGTGAGGCGAGGGGGTGGGGGAGTTCGGCGTGAGGGGCCGGGGCCGGGGCCGGAGCCGGGGCCGGGGGCCGGTCGGGACGGGATGCGTTTGACGGGTTCGGCGGGGCCGGCGGGGCTGGGCTGGGTTCGGTGTGGGGCTGGGAGGGGCCGGATCGCGACCGGGGAGGGGGACCGGGATCGGAGGGGGACCGGTGTCGGTGGGAGCGAAGGCCGGCCCGGCACCGGGGCGTGTGCGATGCAGGCGGGTCATCCGCGTCGTCGGGAATGCCCGCGCCGGGTCGTGCGTTGACGCTGATGAGAACGAGGAGGAGCAGTCACTGTGTTGGATCCCCAGGGTTTGTACGAATGGGAGCCGAGCGGGCTCGCGGAGGTCGAGGCGATCGCCTCCAGGGACTCCGCCGGACTGGTGCTGCTGTACCACTTCGACGGATACATCGACGCCGGTGAGACCGGCGACCAGATCGTTGAACGGCTGCTGAACGGCCTGCCGAACGAGGTCGTCGCCCGCTTCGACCACGACCGCCTCGTCGACTACCGCGCCCGCCGCCCGCTGCTCACCTTCGAGCGCAGCCGCTGGACCGCCTATGAGACGCCGAGCATTGACCTGCGGCTCGTACGGGACACGACCGATGCGCCGTTCCTGCTGCTGACCGGACCCGAACCGGACGTCGAGTGGGAGCGCTTTGCGGGCGCCGTGAAGGAGATCGTGGAGCGCCTCGGCGTACGCCTCTCGGTGAACTTCCACGGCATCCCCATGGGCGTCCCGCACACCCGCCCCGTGGGCATCACCCCGCACGGAAACCGCACCGACCTGATGCCCGGGCACGGCGGCTTCTTCGATGAGGCACAGGTGCCCGGCAGCGCGGAGGCATTGATCGAATTCCGGCTGGCGGAGGCGGGACACGATGTGCTGGGCGTGGCGGCGCACGTACCGCACTACATCGCCCGGTCCGCGTACCCGGACGCCGCGCTGACGGCGCTGGAAGCCGTGACGGCCGCGACCGGGCTGGTGCTGCCCGGCGCCGCGCATTCGCTGCGTACGGAGGCGCTGCGGACGCAGGAGGAGATCGAGCGGCAGATCTCGGAGGGCGATGAGGAGCTGGTCACGCTGGTCAGTGGACTGGAGCACCAGTACGACGCGGTGGCCGGGGCCGAGAGCCGGGGGAACCTGGTGGCCGAGCCGGTGGAACTGCCGTCGGCCGACGAGATCGGCCGGGAGTTCGAGCGCTTCCTGGCGGAGCGCGAGGGCGACGGCGGTGCGGGCGGGGCCTGAACCTGAGGGAGGCCGCGGGGCCTGGGGGAGGCCCGGGGCCTGGGGGAGGTCGAGCCTCCTGCGCTCCTGCCGTCCGGGCGCAGCGTATAGCGTGGGCCCATGGTGAAGGTGGGGCTGACCGGCGGAATCGGCGCGGGCAAAAGTGAGGTTTCGCGACTGCTGGCGTCGTACGGCGCGGTGATCGTGGACGCGGACAAGATCGCCCGCGAGGTCGTCGAGCCGGGTACGCCCGGACTGGCGGCAGTGGTCGAGGAGTTCGGAAGCGGTGTGCTCACGCCGGACGGCACATTGGACCGGCCGCAGCTGGGCCGGATCGTGTTCTCCGACCCCGAGAAACTGAAGGCGCTGAACGCCATCGTGCACCCGCTGGTCGGGGCGCGGTCGGCCGAACTCGAGGCATCGGCCGGGCCGGACGCGGTGGTGGTACACGATGTCCCGCTGCTGACGGAGAACGGCCTGGCACCGCTGTACGACCTGGTGGTCGTGGTCGACGCCGCGCCGCAGACCCAGCTGGACCGGTTGGTGCAGCTGCGCGGCATGGCGGAGGACGAGGCCACATCACGGATGGGGGCCCAGGCGACCCGCGAACAGCGGCTGGCCGTCGCGGATCTCGTCATTGACAACGACGGGCCGCTGGACGCGCTGGAACCCCAGGTCCGCGCCGTATGGGAGCGGCTGCGGAGCGACTGAGGCCGGACGGTACCCTCGCCGCCATGACTGCTGCTTCCGACCTTGATGCCAAGAACTCCGCCACCGGGCCCGCCACCACGGCAGAGCCCGGCTCCGGCCCCGGCTCGGTTTCCGAGTCCGCCACGGTGCCCGCTGCCGACGACTCGGCGCTCGCGTCGTTCGTGGTCAATATCCCCGGCATCGCGGATGCCGATCTGCAGCCGGAACCGCTGGACCCTTCTCAGATCGTCGCCGGCGAGCCGGTGGTGACGGGCAAGGTGTTGTGGGAGTCCCCCGACGGGCGGCAGATCCGGGGCATCTGGCAGATCACGCCGGGTGTGGTGACGGATACCGAGGCCAATGAGCTGTTCGTGGTCGTCAGCGGGCGCGCCACCATCGAGGTCGAGGGCGGCGCGGTGCTGGAGGTGGGGCCCGGCGACGCCTGCGTCCTGCGCGAGGGCGACCGCACGCAGTGGACCGTGCACGAGACGTTGCGCAAGGCGTACCACATCAGCCTGTAAAGGCGTACCGCATCAGGCGGTAGGGGAAGCGGACCGGCAGTGAGAGGCCGGCGGCCGGAGACTGGGGGCAGCGGAACCGGCGGCGGGGGCGAGTGCGGCGGAACCGGCGGCGGGGGCGAGTGCGGCGGGGGCGAGTGCGGCGGAACCGGCGGCGGGGGCGGTTGGCTTCTGCGGATCTGCGGATCTGCGGATCTGGGGTCAGGGGGTGGGGCGTTGGGGCTGGGCTGTTGCCCTGTTGCCCCCGGTCCCCCCCGCCCCCCTGCCCCCGCCCCCCACCCACCTCCTCCTCCGCTCCCACCTCCGCCGGTCATCGCTGTGGTCCCTTACCTCGCGCCTCTCCCCGCCGGATCCCTCACCTCGCGCCTTCCCTCGCCAGGCTCCTTACCTCGGCCCTCCCCCCACCGGGCCCCCTATCCCGCGCCCCTCGCCGGGCCCCCGCCGTCTCGCCTCCCCCTCCGTCTGTCTCCCGCGCACCGTCCGTGCTCCCTCCGCCTCAACTGGTGTGCCCTCATATGGAGGTCGAGGGAGCCGGTTGAGGCCATGCCGGCCGGGGAATGCCGCGACCGATGGGATTGTTGTGCCGCAGGTAACGCCGTACGGTCCGTGGCTGATGTGTGTCCCGACGGCGACGGAGAGGAGCAGTCGTGCCCGAGAGCAGCCCTGAGACGCATGTCATCGACTTCCGTGCCGCGGAGCAGCTGTTGGCGGCCCGTGACCCACGCGGTGCGATCCAGCTGCTGGACTCGGTCATCACCGCGCACCCCGAGAACACCGCGGCCCGACTGCTGCGCGCCCGCGCCTTCTTTCTCGCCGCTCAACTGCGGCCTGCGGAGCTTGAGTTCCAGATCGTGTTGGAACGCGAGCCGGACAACGCCTTTGCGCACTTCGCGCTCGGTCGCACCCTGGAGCGTGCCGGCCGCGGCGAGGAGGCGTTGCGCCACTTCCGACTGGCAGCGGCCCTCGAACCGCGCCCGGAGTTCATCGAAGCCGCCCGCTTTGCACCCGGCACGGGCAACGGTGATCGCGACCCCGACCCCGACCGACGGGGCGACGGTCCCGAGTAGCCGCGCCCTTCGCGCCGATCGCGGCCACCGCGGCGCCCCGTCCTGTCGCCGGACGCGTTACGCCGTACCCTCGCGCCCCAGTACTTACGGTCTGGTGTTCCGTCTCCGGCCGGAGCCGTTGCGTATGCCGAACGCGTCGTTCCGGCCCCGGTCAGGGGTGTAGGGCGGTATGTCCTTGCCCGGCTGGTAGTGCGGTCCCTGGCGGATATGGCGGATGACCATGATCAGATCCGTGGCCGCCACCATCGCCAGTGCGGCACACGCCGCCGCCCATTCCGGCCGCCCGGCATGGACGAAGGCCACGGCTCCCGCGATCGCCCACAGCATCCCCCACAGCGCCAGTCCGCACCGGATTTTCAGCGGGCTGCGTGCCTGAAGAGGCTCATTTCCCGTACGCATCGGCATCCATCTCCCACCTCCAGGATCCTCCCGATCGGCGAGTCAGTCACCTGTACCCAGCACCTCTTTCCTTGGTTTGTACTGTCTTTTGCCCTTGCTGTTCTGCGGCTCTCTCCTCGGTGGGGTGCGGGTCGGGGCGAGGGTCGCCGGCGGGGTGGCTGTTGATCCAGGACAGTCCGCCGATGTCGAGGAGTGATCGGGCGCGGGTCACGGCGACATAGGCCAGGCGCGCCTCGTCGATGTCGACCGGGCCGGGCAGCGGGGTTCCGTCCTCGCCGGGCTCGTCGAGGTCATCGGGGCCCGTGAAATCGTCCGCGACGCGCACGCTCGCCCACTCCCGGCCCTTGGCCCGGTGAACCGTGGACACCGTCACTTCGGCGGAGTCCTCGGGTGAGAGCTGATCCAGGGCGTGCAGTAATGCCTCCGTACCGTGCTCGTCGACAAGCTCCACCAGCGGCAGCAGGTCCCTTCCCGGACGGGTCGAACTCCGCGTACTCGCGCAGTTCGGCCCAGCTCTCGAAGAGCATCAGATCGGGGTGGACGGTGCGGCGCCCGGCCGCGAGGTCGTGCGCGGCGCGTGCGAGAGCACTGAGTGCCTCGCCGCCGCCCGCGAGGGCGACGCGGCGGTCCGCCTCCAGCTGCCGTATCACCTCCACCATCGCTCCCACATTCGTCCGGCACAGGATCGCCTCCGGCGCGCCGACCGCACGTAACTCCGTCTCCAGACCGGGTGATCCGGTGAGCCGGATCGGGGCGCCGACGATGGTGAGCCAGCGATTGGCCTCGGCCGCAAGCGCGGGTCCGAAGCGGAACGAGCGGGAGAGGCTGAGCTGTCTGCCGTCGAATCCGGTCATGACGTCGCGTGCGCCGCGCCAGCCGTAGATGGCCTGAGCCGAGTCTCCGACCAGCACCAGTTGTGCGTGGCCGCGCTGTGCGGTGAAGACCTGCTCGACCACGGGGTTGGTGTCCTGTGCCTCGTCCAGGAGCAGGAAATCCGCGGGGATGACGGGCCCGCGCAGCGCCCACATCTTGAGGTAGTGATCGTGCTCGAAGCGGACGACGCCGCGGTCCGGATGCTGCAGGTCGGCCCAGGCCTTGCGCGCGTAGGGCAGGACGAGATCGGCGAGTTGTGCGTGCAGCGGGGCGGATTCGGCTCCGCGCAGGGGCGGGACGTGGTGCGGCGCGATCTCTGTGTCGGCCGACTGGCAGAAGCGGGCGACGGTGCGCAGGACCGTGTACGAGAGTGCCTTGTGGGTCACCTTGCGTGCGTCGATGCGGACGGTCATGTCCTCGTCGATGCCCAGGGCGGCGCCCGTGCGCCATCCTGCTTGCCGAGGGGCGTTCATGCGTGCCTGGTAGCGCCTTCCCACGGCCGTGTAGGCGAGGGCATGGGCGGTCCCGCAGGCCACTTCGGTGGGGAACGTCCGCGCGGCATGGCGCGCGACCGCTCGGTTGAAGGCGATATACCGACCTGATCGGCCCTGCCGCCGCGCGGTGCGGGCGAGCATCGCGAGAGTCGTCGTCTTGCCGGTCCCGGTGCCGGCCTGGATCACCAGATGCGAACCGGTCGGAAAGGCCTCCGCCGCGGCGGATTGTTCGGGCGTGGGGATGTGCATGATGTGCTCCTCATCGACGTCGAATGATTACTGAGGGTGATGACGTCACTCACCGTAGCGGATCTCGGGCTGAGGGCGAGAGGGATTCCTGCGGCCTGTGGATAACCCCGGCCGGTGCACGAAAAGGCCTGGTCGGGACGCATTGTCAGTGCTGTCTGCTTCCATCGGAATCGCATGGCCGGGCGCCGTGGCGGAGCCGGGGTCGGCAGAGAGTGCCGTCTCCTGCTCGCCTGCTCGCTTCCTGCGTCACGCGGTGAGGGGCGCGCACGGTCGAGAGGCGCCGGTTCGGTCGTGAGGCACGGCCGGTGCTTCATCGCCCGGCGCCCGGAGGGAGGTGCGAACGCTGGGGAGGGACGCCGGAGACGTGGTGCGGACGACCGTAGACTCGCAGGTCGGGGGCGCCGGATCAGGCCGGGCGCGGCAGACGCTGCGGTCGCCGCGGCCGGGGCGGAACGACCGCGCGGCGAACGGCCGCGCAGCAGCGAACGACCAAGAAGTAAGGGATGGGATGACGAGGCGGTGGGAGACGGCAGGGGAGCCCCGGCCGTTGCACGAGCCGCCCACGGACGGGTCCGGGGGCGCGGGGGAGGGCGGCGGAATCGGTGCTGCGCCGGCTCGCTGCGCCGCGGTCTTCCTGCCCGCCCAGCCGCCGCGCGCCGGGAAGATCGCGCTGTGGCGGCCCGATGGCGGCCCGCTCCCGGACATCGGAACCGGGGAAGGAGACGAGGCGGTGCCGGGCGGCGACGGGGCCGCCGAGCCGGGCCGGCTCACCCTCGCCCGCCGCCATGGGAACGGCGCCCGCAGCCGTACGGTCCCCGCCGTGCTGCTTCCGCTCGCCGAGGCCGTCCCGCTGCTGGTCCGTGCGCGGCACGACCCGGCCGCCCACCCGGCCGCCGCCTGCTGGGGCGCGGCCACCCTGCAGGCGCTGCATCTCGCCGCCCGCGGCAGGCTGCTCCCCGGGCTGACCGCCGAGGACACCGATGCCTGGCGCGCCGGGCCGCTCGACCCCGACGACATCGCGCATCTCCGGGCCATCGCCGCCGCCATGCCCGCCGATGCCTACGCCGTGCCGATCGCCGGCAGCCGCCCGCTCCAGGTGCACGACCCGGCGGCCCTGGTACGGCTCTACGTGGATGCGGTCGCCGATGCGCTGCCGCGCACCCCCGCCGCCGCGCTGGTGGCCGGTGCCCCGTTCGCCGCGAGTGCGCCTCAACACCTTCCCGGCGCCCGGGAATGGGCCGCCGAGGTCGCGGCCGGAGTCGACGCCGGGGTGCGGCTCTCCCTGCGTCTCGATCTCGCCCCGCACAAGCTCTTCGACACGAGGGAGGAGAGCGGGCGGGGCGGTGCCGAAGAGCGCAGTGCGGCGGCCGCCGTCCTTCAGGTGCACAGCCTCACCGACCCCACCCTGGTCGCCGACGCCCGCGGACTGTGGGAGGGGGAGGGCCCCGACCATTTCGGGCCGCGCTCCCGTGTCGACACCCTCCTCGCACTGCGCCGCGCCGCCCGTATCTGGGCCCCGCTCACCCGCCTCCTGGAACAGCCGGTTCCCGACGTACTGGCGCTCAGCGAGGACGAGTTGTACGACCTGCTGGGGGAAGCCGCGCCACGCCTGGGCGCCGCGGGAGTGACCGTCCACTGGCCCAAGGAACTGGCCCGCGGCCTGACCGCTGCGGCGGTGCTGCGCCCGGCACCGGGCTCGGCCGCGGACGGCTTCGGTTTCTTCGACACCCGTGAACTGCTGCACTTCCGCTGGCAGGTGGCGATGGACGGAGTGCCGCTGAGCGAGGCGGAAATGGATGCCCTCGCCGAGGCACATCGCCCCGTCGTCCGGCTGCGTGACCAGTGGGTCCTGGTCGACCCCGGGCTCGTCCGCAAGGCCCGGAAACGCGAACTGGGCTACCTGGAGCCGGCGGACGCCCTCGCCGCGACGCTCAACGGCACCGCGGAGGTGGAGGGCGAGGAGGTCGAGGTGGTGCCCCAGGGCGCCCTCGCCGCACTGCGCGGTGCTCTCACCGCCGATCCGCGGCCCCTGCCCCAGCCGCCAGGATTGCGGGCCACCCTCCGTGACTATCAACTACGGGGCATGGCCTGGCTCGACACCATGACCTCCCTCGGACTCGGCGGCTGCCTCGCCGACGACATGGGCCTGGGCAAGACCATCACCGTCATCGCGCTCCATCTGCACCGGCAGCCCGCCGCACCGGTCCTCGTCGTCTGCCCGGCCTCGCTCCTCGGCAACTGGCAGCGCGAGATCGAGCGTTTCGCCCCCGGCACCCCCGTACGCCGCTTCCACGGCGCAGGCCGCAGCCTCGACGGCCTGGAGGGCGGCTTTGTGCTGACGACGTACGGGACGATGCGCAGCAGCGCCACGCAGTTGGCCGGACACCCGTGGGCCTGGATCGTCGCCGATGAGGCCCAGCATGTGAAGAATCCGCGCTCCTCGACGGCCAAGGCGCTGCGCAGCATCAAAGCCCCCGCCCGGATCGCCCTCACCGGCACGCCCGTGGAGAACAACCTCTCCGAGTTGTGGGCGCTCCTCGACTGGACGACCCCCGGGCTCCTCGGCTCCCTCAAGACGTTCCGTGCGCTGCACGCCCGTGAGGTCGAGGGCGGCGAGGATCCGCGGGCGGCCGAGCGGCTGGCCAGGCTGGTGCGCCCGTTCATCCTGCGCCGTAAGAAGTCCGACCCCGGCATCGCCCCCGAACTGCCGCCCAAGACCGAGACGGACCACCCGGTGGCGCTGGGGCGCGAACAGGCCGCGCTGTACCAGGCCGTCGTCCGCGGGACCCTCTCCCGGATCGAGACCGCCGAGGGCATCGCGCGCCGTGGCCTGGTCATGAAGCTGCTCACCGCCCTCAAGCAGATCTGCAACCACCCCGCGCAGTACCTCAAGGAGGCCGCGCCCGGACTCGCCGCCCGCTCCGGGAAGCTCGAACTCCTCGACGAACTCCTGGACACCATCCTCGCCGAGGGCGGCGCCACCTTGCTCTTCACCCAGTACGTCGGCATGGCGCGGCTGCTCGAACGCCATCTGACCCACCGGGGCATCCCGGTACAGCTCCTGCATGGCGGCACCCCCGTCGCCGAACGGGAGAAGATGGTCGACCGCTTCCAGTCGGGCCACGCCCCGGTCTTCCTGCTGTCCCTGAAGGCGGCGGGCACCGGCCTGAACCTGACCCGCGCGGGACACGTGATCCACTACGACCGCTGGTGGAATCCGGCGGTCGAGGAGCAGGCCACCGACCGTGCGTACCGCATCGGGCAGACCCAGCCCGTCCAGGTCCACCGGCTGATCGCCGAGGGCACGGTCGAGGACAACATCGCCCAACTCCTCGGCGCCAAAAGGGCACTCGCCGACGCGGTGCTCTCCGGCGGCGAGAGCGCGCTCACCGAACTGTCCGATGCCGAACTGGCCGACCTCGTCTCCCTCAGGAGGCCCGGATGACCCCCCGCCCCGCCTCCGGGCGCGCCGCCGCCGCGGACCGGCTGGCCCGCGCGGACCGCTCGCGCACCTTCCCGCCCCTGCCGGCCAGGACCGGAGCCCGGGGGCTGTTCGCCGAATCCTGGTGGGGCAGCGCCTGGCTGGACGCACTGGAGACCGCGGCCCTCGACGGCGCCCGGCTCGCCCGCGGCCGGACCTACGCCCGCGACGGCCATGTCGACACCATCAACGTCACGCCGGGCCGCATCGTCGCCACCGTACGCGGCAGCAGACCCCGCCCCTACAGCGCCGAAATCCGCCTCAGGACCCTCACCGACCAGGAGTGGGACGGACTCCTGGACGCCATCGCCGCGGAGCCCGGTCAACTCACCGCCCTGCTGGCCAAGAAGCTGCCCCGAGCCCTGGCCGAGGGCGAGGTGCGCCTCCTCCCGGGGCCGGGCGACCTCGTCACCCGATGCTCCTGCCCCGACGACGGCAGGCCCTGCAAGCACGCCGCCGCGCTCTGCTTCCAGGCCGCCCGCCTCCTGGACGCGGACCCGTTCGTCCTGCTGCTGATGCGGGGCCGCGGCGAACGCGAACTCCTCGACGAACTCTCCCGCCGCAACACCGTCCTCACCGCCCGCGAGGCCCGCGCCCACACCCCCGCCACCACCCGGCCGCCCCCGCACCGCCGCGGGCCCGCGACCGGCGGAGAGACGCCCTCCGACGTCACCGCACCAAGCTCCGCGGCGGCCAACGGCATTGCCCCCGGGGAGCCTGCGGCACCGGACAAGCCGTCACCCCGTGGTGTCCTCGCCAGGGCGGCGCTCGCCGACCACCCCCGCCCGCCGCTCCCACCACCGCTGCCGGCCCCACCCCGGGCCGCCCACCCGCCGACCCTGCCGGACGGTGACCACCTCCCCTTCGACCCCGCGGCCCTCGAATTCCTGGCGGCCGACGCATCTTCCCGCGCCCACGCCTGCGTATCCGCCGCCGGATCCCCGGGCCCCGGCGGCGGGCGGCCGCCCGTCCACAGCCCCTTCCCGGCGCTGCCCGTATGGGAGGACGCCATCCGCCTGGCGGCCACCGCCCATCCCACCGCCGGCCTGACCTCCGCCACCCGGGCCCTCTACCGCGACCTCGCCGTGGCGACCGGCCGTACGACCACCGACGTGGCCCGCTCCGTCGCCGCCTGGCGGCAGGGCGGACCCGAAGGCCTCTCCCTCCTCGACGCCACCTGGAACCCCCCGGCCGGAGACTTCGACCGGGCTCGCAGCGCCCTCCTCGCCGCGGACCTCCCGGCCCTGCGCCCACGCCACAACCACCTCACCGACGCGGACCGCGGCATCCAGCTCCGCTTCGGCCACGACAACCGCTGGTATCCGTACGAATCCGAGCCCGGCACCGAAGACTGGTGGCCCACCGGGCCCGCGGACCCCGACCCCGTGGGCGCCCTCACCGCCCTGCTCGCGCGATGACTAACCTCGACGCCGTGGAAGGTCTCGACGCAGTCACCCGATCCCTCGCCCGGCGCACCCCCGAGCAGCTCGCCGCACTCCTCACCCGCCATGCCGAACCGCTCGCCCGCCGGCCCGCCCCCACCGGACTGCGCGGCCTGGCCCATGCGTTGTGGTCCTACGAGACCCTCCACCACCTGGTGCTGCATCTCGACCACCCCCGGCTCCAGGTGCTCGCCGCCACCGCCCGCATCAGCCAGGAGCGCGCCGGGCGTGAGGCACCCGGCCCCGCCGCCCCCGCCGCGGGCGCCGACTACCAGTCCCTGATGGCGCATCGGCTGTCCTTCGCGCATCTGGCCACCGAACCCGTCCCGCCCGAGGACGTATTCGCCGCCCTCGGGGTCACCTCGCCCGGCCGGCAGCGCACCGCCGCCGAAACCGCACTGCGCCACCTCTACGACGACGGGCTCGCCGCGCCGACCGAGGACGGCACGGTCGTCGTGCCGCCGCGCGCCCCGCAACTCCTGGCCGCCCACGACCTCGGCCCGTTCCTCGCGGACGCCCCACAGCCCGCCCAGGACGACACCGCCGCCCCCGCGACGCCCGCCGCAGCCGTCCCCACGACCTCGCCGCACGACGAATCCCGGGCCGCCGCGGCGACCCTCGCCGCCACCGTCGACCGCCTGCTGGCCGCCCTGGCGACGCAGCCCGCCGCGCTGCGCAAGTCGGGCGGGCTGGCCGTACGGGAGATCAAACGGCTGGCCAGGGCGGCCGGCGCCACCGAACCGCAGACCCGCCTCCTCCTCGACCTCACGCTCGCAGCCGACCTGATCGCGCTGACCCGCAGCCCGTCCGGCATCACCGCGCTGCCCACCGGCGCCTACGACGACTGGCTCGGCCGCCCGCCCGGCGCGCGCCTCGCCCCCCTCCTGGCCGCCTGGTCAGGGCTGTGGGACATCCCCACCCACACCACGTCCGGCGAGACCCCGACCGCACTGGTCCGCGGCCACGACCGGCACGCACCCGCCCTCCGGCACGCGCTCCTCGCCGCCCTGGCCACCGTCCCCCTCGGCGCCGGAGCACCCCTTCCGCCGTTGCCGTTCACCAATTCACCGGAGGAGGAGGAGGAGGAGGCGGCGGGTACCCGCACCCCGTGGGAGGGCCTCCTCCGGGCAGCGGACTGGCACCGCCCGCTCGCCGTCACCCGGCAGCCGATGGCCGGGGAACGCGCCGCCCACACCCTCCACGAGGCCGCCTACCTGGGGCTGGTCGCCCATGGCACCCTCACCCCTCTCGGCCGGGCGCTGCTCGCCGACGCGCGCTCCCTCGACGAGCCGCTCGCCGAGCTGCTCCCGCCGCTCCTCGAACAGGCCCACTTCCAGGCCGACCTGACCGCCGTCGTGCCCGGCCGCCCCGCCGCCGCACTCGCCGGACTGCTCGCCGCCGCGGCCGACCGGGAATCCGAGGGCCACGCCGTGACCTGGCGCTTCACGCCGCACTCCGTACGCCGCGCGCTGGCTGCCGGACACCGCGCCGAAACCCTCCTGGAGGACCTCGCCCGCGCCTCGGCGACCGGCACCCTGCCGCAGCCGCTCGGCTACCTCGTCCAGGACGCCGCCCGCTCCCATGGCCGGATGCGCGTCCTGCCCGCCGCCTGCTGCATCCGCTCCGACGACGAAGCCCTCGTCGAAGAGCTTGCCGCCCACCGTGCACTGCGCGACCTCGGGCTGCGTGCCATCGCCCCGACCGTCCTGGTCAGCAACCGCCCCCCGACCGCCACCCTGGACGCGCTGCGCGCCGCGGGATACGCGCCGGCCCTGGAATCCGACACCGGCACCACGACCGTCGAACGCCTCCCCGCGCACCGCACCAAGGCCCCCACGCCTCCCCGCGACCCCCACGCACCACTCGCCCTCGCCCACCGCCTCCTGGGGCTCCGGACGGAACCCCGGGAGGCCACAACGGCCGGTGACACATGACCCGTTGCCGTCCCCGTACAGCAGTCAGCAGTGCGGGGGAGGGCTACTCGTACTCCGTGCCGCCCTTACGCGTCAGATAGGCGCCGCTGACCGCCTTCGCGATGGCCCGCCCGCCCAGCTCCGCGCTGAAGCGATCCCGGAGCGGACGGACGACCACACCCTCCCGGAGGTGCACCGCACGTCCCGACAGCGTCTCGCGGCCCTCGGCCAGCTCCATCGCCAGCCGTGCGTCATACGGGCCGCTGTACAGCGTCGGCACCACCGGAAGCCGGCCGTCCAGCACCTTCGTCAGCTCCTCCGGATCCAGCCACCGCAGCTGTCCGTCACTTTCCACCGCGACATCGAATACCGCGTACGCCGGATCCCCGCGCCGGCTGTCCGCGCCATAGCCCAGATCCTGGACGCCGTCGCCGTACACCTCGCCGTACACACCGACCCGCGACGCCCCCAGCTCCCCGGCGATCTCTGCCGCGACCCGCGGCACGTCATGGCCGCGCACCGCCCGCCAGTACAGGTTCTTCGGATCCTCGACCAGCGCGAGCCGCTGCGCTCCGAGCCCCTTGGACGTCACCTGGACACCCTCGTCCGGCACGCTGAAGGTCAGACAGCACGCGGTGCCGTGCACCTTCTCCGTGACCGCCACCGGCTCGCCCTCGGAGAACGCCGCCGGATACCGCTTCAGGTTCTCGATATCGATCCACGGCAGAAGACCGGGCGCCGATTCGACCTCCCCGCTCATCGAAATCGGCACCGGCGGCACCCACTTGACGATCCCCAGCTCCGCCGCGAAGTCCGTGCCGTCCTCATGCGCCCGCACCAGGTCCGTCCCGTCCAGCGCTCGCGGGCGGCAGACGATGCCCTGCGACAGCTCGCCACGCAGCCGTATCGCCTTGACGCGGTCGGCCGCGGACCCGGCCAGCTTGCCCGTCAGACCCAGCTCGGCCACCAACTCCCCGGGGAGTACGGCCTGTTCCGGTACGTACACGGCGAGGTCGCCGGTCCGGTAGACGCCCTTGGCGACCACCGCGCGGTACAGGCCCACCTGCGCCAACTCCAGCGCATCGGCGTTCGGGTGCTCATGAACCGTCAGTTCCTCGACCGTGACGCGTAGCGTCGACATCCCATTCCCCGTTTCTGCACACACCGTCAGACGCCGCAGCGCGCCGCCCCGCCACCACTGTGATCGAGGCCGGACCGCCCGGCGACCGAATTTCACCGGTGCCGACGGGATGTGACCGAGCAGCCGCCCGGCGCTCCGGGCGGCACGGAAGAGCGAGGAACGCAGGCTCGACGGTGGGCCCCGCCTTCACCACGGGAGCGTGGCCGGTGGCGCCGGGCAGGGATCCGGCGCCACCGAGGATCGCGCGGACGGCCCGCATGTCGTCAGCCGTCGGCCGGTTTCCGTCTGCCCGCCCCGCCGATACGGCGCAGTGCCGTCGGCCCGAAGCCGAGGCGCGGGAGGCGTCTGGGGGCGGGTTCGGCGCCGGGGTGGTGGGACGGGGCCGAGGGCTGTCCCGGGGCGGGCGGCACGGCCGAGAGCGTGGCGGCAGGCGTCGCCGGGAGGGCGGAGGCGGCACCGGCCGCAGCCGGACGCGGAGCGGTGGACGACGCGGGGCCGGCCGTCGCCGGCAAAGGGACCGCGGCCTTCGGCGCGGCCGGGCCGCCCGGTGCACCGCCGGCCGCCGGGCCGGGTGCCGTACCCCGGAGCAGGCCGAGTGCGGCAGCGGGGCGCAGGACCGGGGCCGTCGGAGCGGAGGGCGTGACGACGTCGAGGTAGGCGCGGCCGACGGCGGGCCGGCCGGCGGTGGGGGAGTGGAGGACCGCGCCGGTGGCCAGGGACCACGGCGCCCGGACGAGGCGTCCGAAGGCGCGCTGCACCTTCCGGGCGAGGGCCGGTTCGTCCATCCCGTGCCGGCGCAGTGCCCCGCGCAGCGCGGCGGCACCATGGGCGGCGAGGGACAGGCCCTGCCCGCAGTCGGGGGCGAGCGAGACCACGGCGCCGCCGAGGGCGATGAATCCCGTGGGCCAGGACGGCAGCTGTTCATAGCGGCGGCGCCGGCTGGTCGTGTCGCGGGACAGCCGCACCTCGCTCAGCGGCTCGGCGTCGGCGATGAGGTCACCGATGACGGCGCTGCCCGTACGACGGGCGAACGGCGCGAACCGGCCCGCGTGTTCGGAGGGCCGGTCGTCCCCGCTACCGGTGAGCGTGACCAGCCAGCGCCCGCCCTCGATCGGGATCAGCGTCGCCGTCCTTCCGGGAACCGGGCGCCGCGCTGCGACAGGACCGGGGACCGGGCCGACGGGCGCCGAACGGGTCGTGAGCACCGGGCACTTCTCCATGCCGTCAGGGGCACGGAAGATACGGGTCGCCGAGACGATTCCGGAGTCCGAGAGGTCTTCGCGTGCGGTGGGCAGCCCCAGCGCGGCCAGCCGGTCCTGGGTGGTGGAGTGGCGGCCGGTGGCATCGACGACGAGGTCGGCATCCAGGCGGTATGTGGCGCCGGTGGTGGTGTCCCGGACGCGCACCCCGGTGATGTGTTCCGCGGTGCCGGTGAGTTCGGCCGCCTCGGTTCCGTCGAGGACGGTCACCCCGGGGAGGGCCGGCACCTGGTGGCGGATGACCCGGTCGAGCAGATCGCGGGAACAGGCGATCAGATACTCCGAGCGTGCCCGCCGGCCTAACCAGCCCTTCGGGAACCGGCCGGCGAACTCCGCCGGCTTCGGCACCCTGCGGGCGCCCTCGGCCAGCCAGCGTTCGACACTGCCGGGCAGCAGGGCATCGACCAGCCGGGCGCCGTCGCCCGTCAGCAGATGGGCGTGCCGGGCCTGCGGGAGGTCCGTGGGGAGGGCGGGGGTCCGCGGCAGCCGCTCCCGCTCGACGACGACGACGTCGGCGTGTTCGGACAGCGTCGCGGCGGCGAGCATGCCCGTGAAACCGCCGCCGAGCACCACGGCGAGGTAGGGGTGGTTGAACTGGAGCCCGTTGCTGCTCGTCGTGCTCGACCCGTTCATGGGCAGTCCCTTTCTCGGCGGCGGAGCACGGATCCCCGGCGGGTGCGGGACACGTCCAGAAAGGGCGGTGCCGCATACGGTCGGGAACGCCGGCGCGCCGCGGCGATGACGGCGTCGGTGGCGGCCGTGAACGTAGCCGTCAACGAGAACGGCAGGGACGCGGATGCGGTCCGCAGAAGGCGCAGAGGTACCGGCGGAAGCGGCTGCGCTCGTTGTGGGTCCCGGCAGGCCGACGCGAACGCCGGCCTGCCGCCCCCCGATTTCCCCATCATGATTCCCCCTCAGGCCGTGCCCGCCTTGTCCTGCGCACCGCCACGTCCTCCTCCGCCACCCGCCCGTATCACCGGGTGGGGCGGGCGCAACTGCCTCGCGGAATGCGCTCTGCCCCGGGGGACGCAGCCGTCACATCTGGTCAACGGCGGACACATTTCGGGATCGTAGGCGGCGGCGATCACATCCGATAGCGAGGTTTGAGCGAGAGGCGCGTGGTGGCCACCTTGGGGATACCGGTGGGTAGATCTGCAGCAAAACGTCGCAATCGGTAGAAATTGCCGGGGAGCTTGCTCGCGAGGCGAGAAAGCGGGCGGGAAATCCGCGTGAGAAGAGGGGCGTTGGCGCGCGAAGCCCCCCAGGGTTGGCGCGAAATGATCGGGTACCGGCGGGCAGATGGTCGGCCTGCCTACCCTGTGCGGGCACCGCACCGGAGAACCCGAGGGAGAGTCGTGCGCGCGATTGTGATGCGAGAATTCGGCGGCCCGGACGTGCTGCGGCTCGAGGACGTTCCCGAGCCCGCGCCCCGCGGCGGCCACTCGCTCGTCGAGGTGTCCCTGGCCGGCATCAACTACGCGGATGTGCACGTACGGGGGGACACCTATCTCGCACCCGTCGAGCTGCCGTACATACCCGGGAACGAGGTCGTGGGGACGGTGGACGGCGGACGCCGCGTCGTCGGGCTGTGCCGCGGCGGCGGATACGCGGAGCGTACGCTGCTGCACCGGCGCGTGACCTGGGACGTCCCCGACGCCATCAGCGACGAACAGGCCGTCGCGCTGGCGCTGCAGGGCAACAGCGCCTGGCATCTGCTGTTCACCTCGCTGCGCCTCACCGAGGGCGAGACCGTTGTCGTACCGGCCGCGGCGGGCGGCGTCGGGTCGCTGGCCGTCCAGCTCGCCGCGCGGGCCGGCGCCAAGGTCATCGGCCTGGCGGGCTCCCCGGAAAAGCGCAAGCTGGCCGGGGAATTGGGCGCCCACGCAGTGGTCGACTCGACCGCCGAGGACCTGACCGAGCGCATCCTGGACGCGGCCGGTGGTCCGGTCGAGGCGGCGCTGGAGATGACCGGAGGTGTCACCTTCGAGCGGACCCTCGCCGCCGTTGCCCCGCGCGGCCGGCTCGCCGTGTACGGGTTCGCCGGCGGCGACCTGGCGAGTGTGCCGACCCGGGACCTGATGGAGCGGAGCATCACCGTCTCGGGCTTCTGGCTGCCGCAGCTCTACGCGGACCGTACGGCGCTGCCGACGTCCATGCGGGCGCTGTTCGACGCGGTCGCGGACGGCACCCTCAAGCCGCTGACCGGCGCCGTGTACGCACTCGGTGAGGCGGCACGGGCGCACCACGAGCTGGCCGCACGCACCCCCACCGGGAAACTGGCCCTCGACGTCGCCCGATAATTCCGGTAACCCGGGGTGCCGGACGGGCACAACGGCTGCGGGAGCGCACCCCGGGACCGGCCGCCGGGAACCGCGGCCGGCGGGGGTGCCGGCTCGCAGCGCACATGCCGGGCACCTTCGGGCGCCTACCACTGCCAGGGGAGAGAGCACACGATGGGCAACAGCACCGCAGCCACCGGAGCGTCGGCCTCGGCCGCCGTGCCCGCCACCGGCGAGGCGTCGCATACCGCGGGCCACTCCAAGAAGGCGCGCCAGGCACCCAAGGGCACGTCGTCCACGGGCTCCCGGGCGTCGGGATCCGGCCATGCCGAGCGGGTCTTCCTCGTCCAGACGGCCTTCGCCGAGCTGGGCGGATCCGCCCATGGGCCCGGTGAGATCGCCGAGTTCACCGGCCTGGACGACTCCGTCGTCTACCGCATCCTCCAGTCCGGCATCTACCAGCGGATCTTCGAGCGGGTGGACCGCGGCCTCTACCGGCTGCGGACCTCGGCCGCCCAGCTCGCCTTCACCGCGCTCGACCACCGCCTCGACGGCGCGACCTCGCAGACGGTGCTGCGCGAACTGCGCATGGCCACCGACGGTGGGCTGGCGTTTCTCTACATGGTGGCGCCCTTCTCCGGCGCGCAACGGCAGTGCGTCGACATGGCCGTCGGCGACTCCGACCTCGCGGAGCTGGGGATGACACCGCGCGATGTGCTGTCCGTGACGCGTTCGCTGCGCACCGGTGCCTCCGGGCGGACGATCCTCGCCTATCTGCCGGAGGTGCTCCAGCAGCGGGTGCTGGCCGAGCCTGTCCCCGACCAGGCGGGACCCGGCGTCTACCGGGACAACGATGCGCTGGCGAAGTCCCTCGCCGAGGTACGCGACCTCGGACACGCACTCGGGTACGAGGAGTGCATGGCCAGCTGGAACTCCTGTGCGGCGCCGATCATGTGGGACGGCTCCATCATGGGAGCGGTGCTGCTCCTCAAGCTCAAGTCCGTGATGCCGGTGGCCCCCGACGGCGTCATCGAGGCGACGAAGGAGGCGGCGGCCGAACTCAGCCGCTACGGAGCCGCCCGGCCCTCCGCGGACCAGGCCTGAACCGCGGCACCCGGCCGCCGGCCCGCTCATGAACCGGTCCGCCTCTCCCCTGGGGCACGGACGGCCGCAACGGGCGTACCGATGAGGGGCAAGGGGGCCTGACCGCTCCCGGCCCGACGCGGGGCGCCCCGCGCCGCGCGGTCGCCGGGCAGAATGGCGGGGTGCGGCTCGAAGCGATCACCTGGGAACGGCTCACCGACGCGCTCGCCGAGCGCATCGCCACGATGCCGGCGAAGGACGGGAGCCCCTGGCTGCGGGTGGCTCTCGACGGGGCCCCCGCCGCCTCGCCCGGCGAGCTGGCCGGGCGGCTCGCCGAGGCGCTGCGGATCCGGGGGCGGGCGGTGCACCAGGCCGGCACCTTCGGCTTTCTGCGCCCCGCCTCGCTGCGGCTCGAATACGGCCGCGAGGACCCCGATGCCTACCACGACGAGTGGTTCGACCGGCAGGCCCTGTGGCGCGAGGTGTTCCAGCCGCTGGACCCGGGCGGCACCGGGCGGGTGCTGCCGGACCTGTGGGATCCCGTGACGGACCGGGCGACGCGCAGCGGGTACGTGGAACTGCCGCCCGGCGGCGTCCTGCTGCTGCACGGCCCCCTGCTGCTCGGCCACTGGTTTCCCTTCGATCTCTCCGTGCATCTGAAGCTGTCGCCGCCCGCGCTCGCCCGCCGCACCCCACAGGGTGAGCGCTGGACGCTGCCCGCGTTCGCGCGCTACGAGGCCGAGACCCGCCCCGAGGAGGCGGCGGATGTGGTCGTACGGGCCGACGATCCCCGCCGTCCGGCCTGGAGCGGCCCGCTCTGAACGTCCGTCCCGGCCGGCCCGTCCTGGCGCCCGCTCGGCGTCAGACGAGCTGCCGGATCTCGCCCCGGACGCGGTAGAAGCCGCCCGCGGACGCCGACAGTTCATCGACGGCATACCGCGCCCCGGCCCGGCGTATATGACGCGGGAACTGCACGTTCCAGGACGGTTCATAGCCCTCGGAGACCACATGGACCCGCAGCCGTCCGCTCTCCTGCACGCACTCCACCACGACCCCCGAGGCGGCGGCGGACGCCACCGTCCGCACCGTGGCCGACGGGGTGTAGGTGGGCAGCGCGGCGGCCGACTTCACATCCCGGGCCACCGGCACCGTGCCCGACCGGGCGGCGGAGACGGCCGCGTCACTCGCATCCACACACACCAGGGATCCGTCGGTGGTGACCATGTACAGCTTCTCGTCCAGGTATTGCATGGACAGTGCCGATCCGCCGCCGGTGCCCAGCTTCCACAGACGGGTGCCGTCGGCGGCGAAGCAGTACACCGAGGAGGCCGAGTCACCGGCGAAGACATAACGGCCGCCAGGGGCCGTGGCGCAGGAATAGACGACCGTGTCGCACCGGTAGGTGGCCTCAAGTGCTCCGCTGTCCTTCGTCAGCCGCTGGACGACGCGCTGGTGGGTGCCGGCGTACACCGAGTGGTCCTCCTGCCAGCCGAACAGCACCGCGCCCTGGGTCGGGGTGTGCCACAACTCGCCGCTGCCGTCGGCGGAGTAGGCGGTCACGCCGCGGCGATGGCCGTGGTAGACGGCGCGTTCGTCCCGCCGCACCATCCAGGCGTGCTCGCCCGCGCTGCGCCGCGACCACTGGTACTCGTCCTCGTGGTCGATCACCGTCAGCCCGCCGCTGCGGTCGGCGACATTGAGGATGCCCTCGCGGATGTCCAGCCAGAAGATGTCGACGTCTGGGGCGATGTCGTAGGCGGCGAAGGGGAGCTTGGAGGAGAGGTCGTAGACCGTGCCGTCATCGCACCCCGCATAGATCCAGAAGTCGTCCGCCACCAGGCACTTGACGCCGTCGGGGAGCTGATAGCGCGCCAGCACCTCGCCGTCGTGGCCGAGGGTGTAGACATCGCCGTTCTGATTTCCCACCCAGCAGCGGTCCTCGGCGATGTGGATGCCGAAGGCGGACGCGCCCGTACGGAAGCGCCACAGCACTGGTGCCACCGCGCGGGCCGTGGATGGCGCGGAGGAGACCTGGCGCCGCGTCACCGGCCGGGCGGCGCGCTGTCCCCGGACCGCCGGCGCATAGCCCTTGCGGACCTTCTCGCCGACCTTCCTGGCGGCCGCGGCCTGCGCCTTCTCCCGTGTCGGGAACGTCGAGGTCTGCTGCTGGCCGCCCACGCCGATGCGCCCGTAGCGCACCGAGACGACCGTGTCCTGCACTGTCACCTCGTAGAACTTGTGGGCGCCGCCGCTCTCTTGCGACAGCTCCAGATACGTCGTGGTCTCGGACATGGCGATCCCCTCCCCGGGCGGCCCCCACGGCCGTCCCCCGCTGAAAAAACCGTACGGCCGACCACTGACAATCGAGCCCGGGACCGCCGGGCGTGGACCGCTGATCGACGTGCCGGAGGCGGCGGTTAGCGTGAGCCCGTGACCACTTCATTCAATGCATCCGACGACTCCGCCGCGCTGCCCGGCAGCGAGGGGCCCACCGCGACCGTGGAGGCCCGGCCGCAGTCCGTCGGCACCGTAAAGATGTCGTACGCGCCCGACCCCGACGGCGACCCCGATCCCGGCGAGATCGTGTGGACCTGGGTGCCGTACGAGGAGAACGACGGCCGGGGCAAGGACCGCCCCGTGCTGGTCGTCGCCCGTGAGACCGGCGGAACGCTGCTGGCGGTGCAGCTGTCCAGCAAGCGGCACAACAACGACCGGGAGTGGGTCCCCCTCGGGACCGGCCCGTGGGACCGCGCCGGGCGCGACTCCTGGGTGGCCGTGGACCGGGTGCTGCGGGTGCACCCGGCCGGGATGCGGCGCGAGGCCTGCGCGCTGGACCGGGGCCGCTTCAACCTGGTCGTCAACCGGCTGCGCGAGCGCTACGGCTGGCGCTGACGGCCGGGGCTCCGCGCGTCAGGCGTCGGCCAGGGCCAGGAGCTTGGAGACGGTGTTCCAGTTACGGGCGGTGGCCGTCACCCCGAGCCGGGCGCGGCTGACCACGTCGGCGAGCTTGGAGCGGCCGATGCCGCCGGGACACCACAAATACAGTTCGCGCCCGATCAGCCGGTACTGGTCGGGCGTGAACGCGGCCGGGTCGAGTGCGTCCAGCCGGGACGTGTCCGTCGGCACCGCCGACAGGAACATGACATGCAGGCTCTTGGGCTCCGGTACGGCCAGGGGAAACGGATTGGCGGCGACGGCGGCGGCCAGCTCGTCGCGGGTCCGGACGACGACCGGCACCGTCAGGCCGAGCTCGGCGGCGATCCGGTCGTGGATCACCCGGGCCGTCTCGTCCGGTGGCGTACCGGGGTCGGCGAAGACGAGGTTGCCGGTCTGCAGAAGCACCGAGACGTCCTGGAAGCCCAGGGCCTCGGCCAGCTCCAGCTGCTTCGCCTTGGGGAAGGAGTTGTGGCCGCCGACATTGATGCCGCGGAGCAGAGCGATCTGACGGGACATGGCGCTGCCATTCGTAGGAGCCGGCCTCGGCGAGGGCGGACGACGGTCGGGATCAGAAGAGCGGAGCGGGCAGCACGCCTTCGAGGGCCAGCAGCAGACGCTTGGTCTCCAGACCGCCGCCGAAGCCGCCGATGCCGCCGTCACTGGCCACGACACGGTGGCAGGGGACGATGACCGGAAGCGGATTGGAGCCCATCGCGGCGCCCACCGCGCGGGCGGCTCCCGGCTCCCCGACCCGTTCGGCGAGGTCCTGGTAGCCGACGACGCTGCCATAGGGGACCCCGGCGGCCAGGGCATGCAGGACCCGGGCGTGGAAGCCGGAGGACAGCGACCAGTCCAGCGGGACGGTGAAGGACTGCAGCTCCCCGGCGAAATAGGCGGTGAGCTCGGCCGTGGCCGTCGCCAGATGGGGGATCGCTGCCAGTGGCGCCCCGCCGAAGAACTGCTCCAGACGGGTCAGCTCACGGCGGGTGGTCCGCTCGTCGGCATGGAAGGCGACGAGGGCCAGGCCCTCCCGGGTCGCGGCGAGCAGCAGCGGACCGATGGAGGTCTCCAGCCGCGTCCACGCCCAGTCGCGCCGGGCCGCCGCCCCTGCCTCCGGCGCGGCGTCCGATGATGCCGCCGGACGGGAAACCTGCTCGGAATTCGTCACCTGATCAGGGTAGGACGCACCACTGACAATGCGACGGGGAACGGACCGGCTGCGGTCCCCGGCACCGGTTCCCCGTCGGCTCCGGGCTCAGTCTTTGCTGCCCTCCAGCGCGTCACGCACCAGGTCGGGCTTGTTGGTGATGATGCCGTCGACGCCCAGACCGGCGACCTTGACCGCGGTTGCCGCGTCGTCGACGGTCCAGGTGTACAGGTCCAGCGGCCGGCGGTGCGGGCCCTTCAGACCGTGCACGGCGGCGACGTACTCCGGGGTGACCGCCGTGTGGACGGGGTTGATCTGGTCGCAGTACTTCGCGAACTTCGGGAGGTCGGCGACGGAGGGATTGCCGAGGAAGCCCGTCTTGAGGTCGGGCCGCAGGTGGTGCACCGTCTTGATGGCGTCGGCATTGAAGCTCTGGAGGATCAGACGGTTCTTGACGTGCCCCTTGTCCAGCCAGCCCGCGCGACGCAGCTCGGTGAGGGTCTGCCGCTCGATGCCGGGGTAGAGCTCCGGAGACTTCAGCTCCATCAGCAGACTCTGGTCGTTGTTCTCGACCTCGTCCATGTAGTCCTCGAGGGTCGGCACCCGCTCTCCGCGGAACTTCGACCCGAACCAGCTGCCCGCGTCCAGTTTCTCGATCTCGTTGAGCGTGAAGTCCGAGACGTTCCACGGGGAGCGGCCGGGGAAGACCTGCTCGACGTTGGTCGTCCGGGCGAGCGTGTTGTCATGGAGGATGACCAGCTCGCCGTCCTTGGTGCGCTGGACGTCGTTCTCGACCCACTCGAAGCCGAGCCGGTCGGCCGCGTCGATCGAGGCGAGGGTGTTCTCGGGCGCGTACGACGAGGCGCCGCGGTGGGCGACCGTCACCGGGGAGTGTCCGGCCGGTGCGGCCTGGGCGACGGTTGTGGAGAGGGCGAGCGTGGACAGACCCACGAGCGCACCGGCGGCAACGGTGGCGACGGGGCGAATACGCATACGGACTCCTCGTGACGTCGTGGACGTGAGCTGACGGGAAGTGACGTGAACCGGGTCGGACGGACAGAGGCTCGCAGCCGGGTCCTAGCGGGAGGCGGTCGTGTGGTGGCCGGGCGCTGAACGAGAAGTGGCCGGTTTTCCGTTGTGGAGCGACACGCAGTTGCAGGATGCCCGGATCAGCCGTGCCACAGACGTACGCTCCGACGCCGTCCAACTTGCCGGAGCCGCGGCATCCGCGCATCTTGGCCGATGATGCGTCACCCCTCGTGCATCTGAACGCTTTTGATGGGACATCGCCCAGGACGGGCCGTCGCGGCCGGCTCCGCGCGCGAGCGCGCCGCGCTCACGGATCCGGACGGGGCGGGCAGCTCTCCCGCGCGCGAGGGCCGCGGCCCTGCGGTGCCCCGCGTCCGCCGCCGGCCGTCCGCCGTCCTGCCGTGCCGTCCGCCGTGCCGTCCGCCGTCCCGCCGCTCCCCGCGCCGCCCGCCTCCCGCCGCTTCCGGGCACCCGCCCTCACGCCCCGCCGGGCTCCGCGGGACGCCCGCCGCTACCGCCGAAACCACAAAAGCGCAGGTCATTGCGGCTGTCGCGTCGATTGTCAGTGCCGAGTCGTACGGTGGGTGCCATGCGGCCCGTATCAAACATCGAACGCACGGTGGCGCCCTTCGAGGTCGTCAGCTCCTACCAGCCCAATGGCGACCAGCCGACGGCCATCGCCGAGCTCGAGCGGCGTATCCGCGGGGGTGAAAGGGATGTCGTCCTGCTCGGCGCGACCGGCACCGGCAAGTCGGCGACCACCGCGTGGATGATCGAGAAGCTGCAGCGCCCGACGCTCGTCCTGGCGCCCAACAAGACCCTCGCGGCCCAGCTCGCCAACGAATTCCGTGAGCTGCTGCCGAACAACGCCGTCGAATACTTCGTCTCCTACTACGACTACTACCAGCCCGAGGCGTACGTCCCGCAGTCCGATACGTACATCGAGAAGGACTCCTCCATCAACGAGGAGGTCGAACGGCTGCGCCACTCCGCGACGAATTCGCTGCTCACCAGGCGTGACGTCGTCGTGGTCGCCTCGGTGTCCTGCATCTACGGCCTCGGTACGCCGCAGGAGTACGTCGACCGGATGGTGCCGCTGAAGGTCGGCGACGAATTCGACCGCGACGAACTGCTGCGCCGCTTCGTCGAGATCCAGTACACGCGCAACGACGTGGCCTTCACCCGCGGCACCTTCCGGGTGCGCGGCGACACCATCGAGATCTTTCCGGTCTACGAAGAGCTGGCCGTGCGGATCGAGATGTTCGGCGACGAGGTCGAGGCGCTGTCCACCCTCCATCCGCTCACCGGCGAGGTCATCAGCGACGACCGGGAGCTGTACGTCTTCCCGGCCAGCCACTACATCGCGGGCCCGGAGCGCATGGAAAGGGCCATCGCCGGGATCGAGACCGAGCTGGCGGACAGCCTCGCCACGATGGAGAAGCAGGGCAAGCATCTGGAGGCCCAGCGGCTGCGGATGCGCACCACTTACGACATCGAGATGATGCGCCAGATCGGCTCCTGCTCGGGCATCGAGAACTACTCGATGCACATGGACGGTCGCGAGCCCGGCACCGCCCCCCACACCCTCCTCGACTACTTCCCGGACGACTTCCTCCTGGTCATCGACGAGTCGCATGTCACCGTCCCGCAGATCGGTGCCATGTACGAGGGCGACGCCTCGCGGAAGCGCACCCTCGTCGAGCACGGGTTCCGGCTGCCGTCCGCCATGGACAACCGGCCGCTGAAGTGGGAAGAGTTCCTGGGGCGCATCGGCCAGACCGTCTATCTGTCCGCGACCCCGGGCAAGTACGAGCTCGCCCGGGGCGACGGGTTCGTGGAGCAGATCATCCGCCCGACCGGCCTGGTCGACCCGCAGGTGGTGGTCAAGCCCACCGACGGACAGATCGACGACCTGGTGCACGAGATCCGTCAGCGCACGGAGAAGAACGAGCGCATCCTGGTCACCACCCTCACCAAGAAGATGGCCGAGGACCTCACGGACTACTTCCTCGAGCTCGGTATCCAGGTCCGCTATCTGCACAGCGACGTGGACACCCTCCGCCGGGTGGAGCTGCTGCGTGAGCTGCGATCGGGTGAGTACGACGTCCTGGTGGGCATCAACCTGCTGCGTGAGGGCCTCGACCTCCCCGAGGTCTCCCTGGTCGCCATTCTGGACGCCGACAAGGAGGGCTTCCTGCGGTCCGGTTCGGCGCTCATCCAGACCATCGGACGCGCGGCGCGCAATGTCTCCGGACAGGTGCACATGTACGCCGACAAGGTCACCCCGGCGATGGAGAAGGCCATCGACGAGACCAACCGCCGCCGGGAGAAGCAGCTGGCGTACAACAAGGAGAAGGGCATCGACCCGCAGCCGCTCCGCAAGAAGATCGGCGACATCGTCGCCACCCTCGCCCGCGAGGAGATCGACACCCGGGAGCTGCTGGGCACGGGGTACCGCAAGGGCGACGCCAAGGAGGCCCAGGGCAAGGCGCCGGTCCCGGCGCTCGGCGGGAAGGCCGCGAAGGGCAAGGGCGGCAAGGCGGGCGCGGCGCTGACAGACCGCCCCGCCGCCGAACTGGCCGAGCTCATCGAGGAGATGACGGAGCGCATGCGGGCCGCCGCGGCCGAGCTGCAGTTCGAGGTCGCCGCCAGGCTGCGCGACGAGGTGGGCGAACTGAAGAAGGAGCTGCGGCAAATGAGGGAGGCCGGGGTGAAGTAAGGGGAAGCGGCGTGTGCCGAGGGGGAGTACCGGGGCGGTGACGGTTGCCCGCCGGGGCGGTTCGTCCCCGCCCCGGTGCGGTATCGCCGCACGTGAGCGGGGGGTGGCCAGCGGTGCCCGGTGTGTTGCAGAAGCGCCACAAAACGTGGGTCCGGCGCGCCCTCGGCCCGCCGTCGTGCGTAGGGTCGAAGGGGCCGCCGGACAGCTGGGCGGGGACAGTACAGAGAGGGGACGGCGCGTGTCGGTCAATTTGTCCAAGGGGCAGGGCATCAGCCTGCAGAAGTCCGACGGAGGGAACCTGACCGCGGTGCGGATGGGGCTGGGGTGGCGCTCGGCGCCGCGCCGTGGCCTGTTCGGCAGGCGGACCAGCGAGATCGACCTCGACGCGTCGGCGGTGCTGTTCGCCGACAAGAAGCCCATAGATGTCGTCTTCTTCCAGCATCTGGTCAGTGACGACGGCGCGGTCCGGCACACCGGCGACAACCTGGTCGGCGGCGCGGGCCAGGGCGGCGACGACGAGGCGATCCTGGTCGACCTGGCGCGGGTGCCGGTGCACATCGACCAGATCGTGTTCACCGTGAACTCCTTCACCGGCCAGACGTTCGCCGAGGTGCAGGACGCCTTCTGCCGCCTGGTGGACGAGGCCACGGGCCAGGAGCTGGCCCGTTACACCCTCACGGGCGGCGGCGACTACACCGCACAGGTCATGTCCAAGGTGCACCGCGTGGGCGACGGCTGGCAGATGACCGCCATCGGTGAGCCCTCCGTCGGCCGCACGTTCCAGGACCTCGTGCCGGCGATCCTGCCGCACCTGTAACCACCACCGTCGCGGCAGCGGGTACCGGGCCGCGCCGCCGCACGCCCCCGGGACCGTGCCCGGGGTACGGCCCGGACACGCCACAACCACCAGGGGGAACAACGATGACGGCCGAGCTGGTCCGGGGGCAGAACCATCCACTGGACCGGACACGGGTGGAGATCCGGGTGACGGCGGGCTCTCCCGTCATGGCCGGGGTCACCCTCGGCGACGAGCAGGGCAGGCTCACCGGCGCCGAAGCGGTGGCCCACCCGGGCGCGCCCCGGCGCACCGGCATCGAGGTTCCCCGTCAGGCGGCCGCCGAGCACCGCATCGCGGTGGATCTCGACGCGCTGCCCGGCGCCGTCCACCGGGTGAGCGTGCTGCTGGCGCTGCCCGGCGGGATCGGCGCCCTGACCACCTTCGGGCCGGCCGCCGCGCCCTCCGTCACGGTCACCGGCCTCGACGGCACCGGCATTGCCCGCTACACCGTCAGCGGCCTGGGTGCCGAGTCCGCCGTCGTCGCCGTGGAGCTCTACCGCAAGCAGGGCGCCTGGAAGGTGCGTGCGGTGGGCCAGGGGTACGCCGACGGCCTCACGGCGATGCTGCGCGATCAGGGCCTGCCGCAGGCGGCGGAGCTGGCCGCGGAGATCGAGGAAGCGATCGGCCGGGGACAGGCCCGCGCGGTCCCGGCGCCCGCCCCCGTGGCGGCGAGCCGGTCCGAACGCCCCGGGGCCGGCCCGGCCGCCGCGGACCGGCCGTCCCCCGTGCACGCTCCCGCATCTGACGGCCCGGCACCATCCGGGACCGGAGCGGAAGCCGGAGCCGAGGCCACGGACGCCTCGCCGGCCCCCGTGGGCGGCGGCCCCGTCGACTACCGGCATCCGAAGCGCCGCAGCGCTCCCGCGCCGGCCGCCCCGGCACTGACCGCCTCCGCTCCCTCGTCCGCCGGCAGCCCCGCGTCGCCCGACGGCCCCCCGCTGCCCGTGGCCGGGGACGCCGCCGGCTGGAGCATGGAGGAGCGGCTCTATAACCAGGTCTGGGGGATGTTCGAGGATCTGGCCCGCTCGGTCGCGGCCTACCGCAGCGCATCCGACTTCGCCGAGTCCCGCCTGGAGCAGGAGCTGGATCAGGCCCTGTCCGACCCGCGCAACCGCCTCGGCACGGCAGCCGATGCCGCCCGCGCCACCGCCCGTGACAAGCACGCCGCCCTCGTCGCCCAGGCCCGCGCCGCCCTCGACCGTGATCTCGCACAGCTCGCGGCCGAGTCGGCGGTCGTCGAGCCCGCGCTGCCGCCCGCCCTCGCCCGCTGGGACAACCCCGTCTGGCAGGGCTACCACGCGCCGCTGGAGCGTCCGATGGCGTTGCGCCTGGGCGATCTGCACCTCCCGGAAGTCCTGGACCTGCGCATTCCCATGCTCGTACGCCTCCCCCTGGAGCGCGGGCTGTGGATCGACAGCGGCCCCGATACCTACGCAGGGAGCGCCGACCCCGACCGCGACATCGCCCGGCGGGAACTGGGCAGCGCGCTCACGGACGGGCCGCCCGACGAGGCCGAGCTACGCCGGCTGGCCATGGAGACGGCCGTGGCGATCGCCGCCCGGCTGCTCGCCATCCACCCCGCCGGTGACTTCGCGGTCCAGGTCATCGACCCGGGCGGTAGCGCTGCGCCCGCCCTCGCGCCGCTGCTGGAGAGCGGTGCGCTGCCCGCCGCCCCGGTGCCCGGCGCCAAGGGCGTGGCCACGGTGCTGGAGGCGCTGACGCGCCGGGTGGAGCTCGTCCAGATGGCCGTGCGCCACCGCGCCGCCGACGCACTCCCGCCGGATCTCGACACCGCCGAGCAGCTGCTGATCGTGCATGACTTCCCGCACGGCTTCGACGACCGCGCCCTCACCCGGCTCCGCTATCTCGCCGACGAGGGGCCGGCCGTCGGGGTGCATCTGATGATGGTCGCCGACCGTGCCCAGACCCGGGACTACGGCCCGGTCCTGGACCCGCTGTGGCGTTCGCTGCTGCGGATCACGCCGGTGCCCGATGCCCATCTCGCCGACCCCTGGGTCGGCCACGCCTGGACGTACGAGCCACCGCTCGCCCCCAGGGGCAGTCAGGTGGTGCGTCAGGTGCTGGACCGGGTCGCGGCCGCCCGCCGGGCATCCTGACCAGGCATTTTGCCTATTTCTTTACTATTCATTGTCCTTCCTTTACGCTTCTTTGTGCGGAGGGGAGTATTCCCCCTACGACGTACCCGTCATCACGGATTGCGAGTGTGACGAGATCCCGGGGCGTCGGTCCCGTTCCCCCATCGGGCGGAACGGGGCGGAAGAGACCTCCGGCAGCGACGACGCTGTAAGTGCCGTACGACTCTGCCGGAGGAGCAGTGGACGTTTCCCTGACCCTGTGGGTGCTGACCATCCTTGGTCTGTGCGCCCTGATCACCGCCGATTTCTTCATCGGCGGACGCAAACCACACGAGGTCTCCCTCAAGGAGGCCGGAATCTGGACCGGTGTCTGGATCGCGCTGGCCGCACTCTTCGGCCTCGGGCTGCTGCTGTTCGCCGGCACCGCACCGGCCGGTGAGTTCTTCGCGGGCTTCATCACCGAGAAGTCCCTGAGCGTCGACAACCTCTTCGTCTTCGTACTGATCATGGCGAAGTTCGCGGTCCCGACGATCTATCAGCAGCGGGTGCTGCTGGTCGGCGTGCTCATCGCGCTGGTGCTGCGGGCCGGCTTCATCGGTGCGGGCGCCGCGATCATCGCCAACTTCTCCTGGGTGTTCTACCTCTTCGGCGCGTTCCTCATCTGGACCGCGTGGAAGCTGATCAAGGAGGCCCGCGCCGAGGAGGAGGACGAGGAGTTCGAGGAGAACCGCTTCCTCAAGATGGTCGAGAAGCGCATCCCGTCGACCGACGAGTACCACGGCACCAAGCTGTTCATCGTCGAGAACGGCAAGCGGCTGATGACGCCGATGCTGATCGTCATGCTGGCGATCGGCACCACCGACGTCCTCTTCGCACTCGACTCCATCCCGGCGATCTTCGGTCTCACCCAGGACCCGTACATCGTCTTCACCGCCAATGCCTTCGCCCTGATGGGTCTGCGGCAGCTGTACTTCCTGATCGGCGGCCTGCTCAAGAAGCTGGTGCACCTCTCGTACGGCCTGTCGGTCATCCTGGGATTCATCGGTGTGAAGCTGGTGCTGCACGCCCTGCACGAGTCCGGGGTGGCCGTTCCGGAGATCAGCATTCCGGTCTCGCTGGGCGTCATCTGTGCCGTGCTGGTCGTCACGACGATCACCAGCCTGCGTGCCTCGAAGAAGCAGGCCGCGGCCGACGCGGCGGCCAAGGAGCGCATCGACGTCTGAGGCCGGTCTCCGGGCCACACAGCGCGGACGGCGCCCGGTCCCCGCTCCTCGTCGGAGCGGGAACCGGGCGCCGTCGTGCGAACGGTCCGCCGTACCCCTGCGCTACCAGCCGCGCTCGTGCCACTGCGCGAGGTGCGGCCGCTCCGCGCCGAGCGTGGTGTCGCTGCCGTGGCCCGGATAGACCCAGGTCTCGTCGGGCAGTTCGCCGAAGAGTTTGCGCTCCACGTCGGCGATCAGACGGGTGAAGTTCTCGGCGCTGCCGAAGGTGTTGCCGACGCCGCCGGGGAACAGGCAGTCCCCGGTGAACAGATGCGGGGCGCCGTGCGGGTCGTCGTAGACCAGCGCGATGCTGCCCGGTGTGTGTCCGACGAGGTGGCGCGCGGTCAGCTCGACCCGGCCGACGGTGAGGGTGTCGCCGTCTTCGACCAGCACATCCGTGGGGACGGGAATGCCTTCGGCGTCGTACCGCCCCGCATAGGTCCGCGCGCCCGTCGCCTCGACGACCTCGCGCAGCGCGCCCCAGTGGTCGCCGTGCCGGTGCGTGGTGACCACGGACCCGATACCGCTGTCGCCGATCAGCGAGAGAAGGGTGTGCGGTTCGGCGGCCGCGTCGATCAGCAGCTGCTCATCGGTCGCCCGGCACCGCAGTACATAGGCGTTGTTGTCCATCGGACCGACCGCGACCTTCGAGATCATCAGGTCGGTCAGCTCGTGCACGTCGGCCGGTCCGCCGACCTTCACTGCTCCGCTGTAGCCCATGGGACCACTCTAGAGCGGCGGCACCGCGGGCAGGACAGAGCCGTGGCTGTCGAGTTTGCTGCCCTCACCGCGCCCGGTCAGCCAGCCCACCAGCGCGGCCGCGGAGCCCGTCACCACCACGGGCGAGGCCTCGGCGCCCGCCCCGGTGCCGAGCCGGCCGGTGCGCCACCGGCGGCCGTCGTCGGTCCGCAGTTCCAGCGCGGGCAGATCCGGGTGCCCGGCGAACTTGATCGTGGCCAGGAAGGCCAGTTCGCTGTCGACGAAGGCGGGTGACAGCTGGTCGACGGTGTGGCCCACGCCGAGGTCGACATGGTGCAGTTCGAGCTCGGCCAGCCGGCGCAGGGGCAGCCGGTCGGCCCGTTCGACGACGTTGTTGCGCATCTCGACCTCGTACGCCCGGCGACTCTCCGGCAGCGCGTCCATCGCCGTGTCGAACCGCGCGGCGCTCTCCTTGAGGTCTTCCAGGTGTGCCGCCAGCGGGCGGTCGGCGCCCCGCTCGATATCGGCCTCACGGGCTTCGGGACCGGCGTACATCGGCGTCCGCACATCGGTCCGCGCCCAGGTGAGGAGGTTGCCCAGCGCGTCCGCGTTGCGGGCCAGATGGGACAGCACATGGCCACGGGTCCAGCCGGCCAGCAGCGACGGCTCGCCGATCGCCGCGTCGTCGAGCTTGCTCACCGAGACGAGGAGCCGGTCGGTGGCCTCGCGGACGGCTGCCACATCGTGCGGAAAGTCAGGCGAGGTGAGGGTCATGGTCCGACGCTAGCGCCGTCAGGGCGGGTTCGGGAGTGGGCCGACGCTGATCGGGGTGTACGCGGGCGGAACGGGCGGCGCGCGACAGCCGGAAGGGCCGCCGGTCTGCGCCGCCCGCAAGAGCCCGGGTGATCAGGCCGCCACTGCGTCGGGCGTCCCGAACCAGCGCCGGAGCGCCGCGTCCAGCTCGTCCGGGGCGTCCGGACCGCCGGGGGAGTCCGCCGCCCAGGCGGTACAGCCGTCCGGACGCACCAGAAGACCGGCCAGACCGGGCCGCCCCGGGCAGTCCGCCGTGACCACCCGTATCCGCTCGCCGTATCCGGAGGCGCGCTTGCGCACTTCGGCGTCCGCGGCGAGATCGAACAACAGCCCCTGCCCGCCGCGCAGATGGTCCGCGAGCCGGGTGCCGTCGGAGAGCTCCAGGTCGGGGGCGCTGCGGCCGGTCAGCGGATGGTCGCCGGGCAGGTCGTAGCGCTGCCAGACCCCGGAGACCTTCTTGGCGAAGTAGGTGGTGGCGGCGACCGTCCCGGTCAGTTCGGCGATCACCCCGCGCAGCGCCTGGGCGTGCGACTCCGGCCGCATCAGCGCCACTTGGGCCCGGGTCCACTCCAGCACCCATGCGCCCAGGGGGTGCCGCTCGGCCGTGTATGTGTCGAGCAGCCCCTCCGGCGCCCAGCCGCGCACCGTGGCGGCCAGTTTCCAGCCGAGGTTCATGGCGTCGCCGATACCGAGGTTCAGCCCCTGGCCGCCGAACGGCGAGTGGACGTGCGCCGCGTCACCGGCGAGCAGCACCCGCCCCGACCGGTAATCGGGCACCTGGCGCGCGTTGTCCGTGAACCGGGTCGCCGAGAGCACCTTGTGGATCGTGATGTCCGCGACCCCGGACACCTTCCGCAAGGAGGTCTCCAACTCCTGGGCGGTGATGGGGGCATCGCGGTCCGCGGGCGGTCCGTCGAACTCCACGGTGAGGATCCGGCCGGGCATCGCGCCGTGGGCGTACGTCCCGGTCCCGGTCCAGTTCCAGCCGGCGCCCAGGGCGTCGGCGCCGGTCATCTCCACGATGGCCTGACGGCCGGTGATCTCGGGGGCCGTGCCGGGGAAGGGGAAACCGGCGAGCCGCCGGACGGTACTGCGGCCGCCGTCGCAGCCGGCCAGCCAGCCGGTGCGCAGCGATCCGTCCGAGGTGTGGACGTGCACACCGTCCTCACCGGCGTCGAGGCCGGTCAGGGTCACCCCGCGGCGCACGTCGACGCCCAGCTCGGCGGCGCGGGCGCCGAGCAGCCGTTCCAGGACCTCCTGCGGTACGAGGCCGACTTCGGCGGCGGGTCCGAGGCCGTCGAAGTCCGGGTCGGACTCGTCCAGCAGATCGCCGCGCAGCATGATGCCGGCGAAGTGCCCGGCGAACTTCGGCGGTTGCTGCACCCCGGTGACGCCTGCGGCCTGGCGGTGCCGCAGGAACGAGCTGAAGCTCTGGTAGGCGGCGCGCTGTGCCTCCGCCAGGCCGGGCAGCATCCCGCGCCGGTAAAAGGCCTCCGAACTGGGGGAGTTGATCGCCCCTGCCTTGATCGTCGTATCCACTTCGGTCAGTCGCTCCAGGACGATGACCGACACGTCTGCCAATGCGAGTTCGCAGGCGAGCATCAGCCCCACCGGGCCGCCCCCTGCCACTACTACGTCTGCGTCATGCTTCATGGGCGTAAGTGTAGTGACTATAAATTTGTTGTGGCTAAAAACGTGGCTAAAATTCCGGCATGACGGATGAGGAGCGGCGCGGCGGCGACGAGGCGGCGGCCGGCGGGAGCGGCGGACGGCCGGCGGAGACCGGTTTCGTCGAGGACGACGGGCGGCTGACGCTGCGCGAGCGCAAGAAGCTGCGCACCCGGCAGCGGATCTCCGGCGAGGCCACGCTGCTGTTCATCCGGCGGGGCTTCGAGAACGTCACCGTCGCCGAGGTGGCCCGCGCCGCCGAGGTGTCCACGATGACGGTCTTCAACTACTTCCCGCGCAAGGAGGACCTCTTCCTCGACCGGATCCCCGAGGGCCGGGAGCTGATCATCCGCACCGTCCGCGAGCGCGGCGCGGACGAATCGCCGCTCGCCGCGCTGCGCCGGGTCACCCTCGGTCTGCTGGCGGAGCGGCATCCGCTGGGTGCGGTGGGGGAGGGGTTCGGGCACTTCTGGCGCACGGTGCTGGACTCTCCGGCGCTGCGCGCGCGGGGGCGCGAGGCGGTCGAGGAGATGGAGAACACACTTGCCGCGCTGCTGGCCGAGGCGGCGGGCGGTGACGCGGACCGCCCCGGTCATGACGCCCGGCTGGCCGCGGCGCTGATCATCGCGGGGATCCGGGCAACGTATGCCGAGGCGGTGACCCGGCAGCTCGGGGGTGACCCGGTGGACGAGGTGGCCGTTGAACAGGCGGCGGCGCTGCGGCGCACGTTCGATGCGCTGGAGCGAGCGCTGCCCGGTGGTCGCTGACGGCGGAGTCCTTGCAGCGTACGGGCGTGTGGCGGGGCGGGAAGATTGTGGGGCCGCCACACGTTCGGGTGAAGAGGGCTTGCGAGCTCCCTAAATCGAATGCGCGTGCTATAAGCTCGTGTGTGGCATCCGAAAGACAGTGCCGCGGCGGGCCCCATACCCTGGGGCGGGGCTCCGCTCCGCTCCGTCGCCTCTGCTCACCCACCGCGCGGCGGACGCAGAGCCGCGGCCCCCGCCCCTCTTCCAAGAAAGGTGCCGACCGGCGTGGCCGACCGTCTCATCGTCCGTGGCGCTCGCGAGCACAATCTCAAGAACGTCTCGCTCGACCTCCCCCGCGACTCCCTCATCGTCTTCACGGGGCTCTCCGGGTCGGGCAAGTCCTCGCTCGCCTTCGACACGATCTTCGCCGAGGGGCAGCGGCGATATGTCGAGTCGCTCTCCTCCTATGCCCGGCAGTTCCTCGGGCAGATGGACAAGCCCGATGTGGACTTCATCGAGGGCCTGTCCCCCGCGGTATCGATCGACCAGAAGTCGACGTCGCGCAACCCGCGCTCGACGGTCGGCACGATCACCGAGGTCTACGACTACCTCCGCCTGCTCTTCGCCCGTATCGGCAAGCCGCACTGTCCCGAGTGCGGGCGGCCGATCGCCCGGCAGTCGCCGCAGGCCATCGTCGACAAGGTGCTCGAACTCCCCGAGGGCAGCCGCTTCCAGGTGCTCTCGCCGCTGGTGCGCGAGCGCAAGGGCGAGTTCGTCGATCTCTTCTCCGACCTCCAGACCAAGGGCTACAGCCGGGCCCGGGTCGACGGGGAGACGATCCAGCTCTCCGAGCCGCCGACGCTGAAGAAGCAGGAGAAGCACACCATCGAGGTGGTCGTCGACCGCCTCACGGTCAAGGAGTCCGCCAAGCGGCGGCTGACCGACTCCGTCGAGACCGCCCTCGGGCTCTCCGGCGGCATGGTGATCCTCGACTTCGTCGATCTGGACGCGGACGACCCGCAGCGCGAGCGCATGTATTCGGAGCATCTGTACTGCGCCTACGACGATCTCTCCTTCGAGGAGCTGGAGCCCCGCTCCTTCTCCTTCAACTCGCCCTTCGGCGCCTGCCCGGACTGCACCGGTATCGGTACGCGCATGGAGGTCGACCCCGACCTGATCGTCCCCGACGAGGACCGCTCGCTCGACGAGGGCGCCCTTCACCCCTGGTCGCACGGCCACACCAAGGAGTACTTCGGCCGCCTGGTCGGTGCGCTGGCGGACGCCCTCGGGTTCCGTACGGACATCCCCTGGGCCGGGCTGCCGGCCCGTGCCAAGAAGGCTCTGCTGCACGGCCACAAGACCCAGATCGAGGTGCGTTACCGCAACCGGTACGGCCGCCAGCGGGCCTACACCACCCCTTTCGAGGGCGCCGTGCCGTTCGTCAAGCGGCGGCACTCCGAAGCGGAGAGCGACACCAGCAGGGAGCGCTTCGAGGGCTATATGCGCGAGGTGCCCTGCCCGACCTGTGAGGGCACCCGGCTGAAGCCGATCGTGCTCGCCGTCACGGTCCAGGAGAAGTCGATCGCCGAGGTCGCGGCCATGTCGATCAGCGACTGTGCCGACTTCCTGCGGGAGATGAAGCTCACCGCCCGCGACAAGAAGATCGCCGAGCGGGTCCTCAAGGAGGTCAACGAGCGGCTGAAGTTCCTGGTCGACGTCGGCCTGGACTACCTCTCGCTGAACCGCGCGGCCGGCACCCTCTCCGGTGGTGAGGCCCAGCGCATCCGCCTCGCCACCCAGATCGGCTCCGGCCTGGTGGGTGTGCTCTATGTCCTCGACGAGCCGTCGATCGGTCTGCATCAGCGCGACAACCACCGGCTGATGGAGACCCTGGTGCGGCTGCGCGACATGGGCAACACCCTGATCGTCGTCGAGCACGACGAGGACACCATCAAGGTCGCGGACTGGGTGGTGGACATCGGCCCCGGTGCCGGCGAGCACGGCGGCAAGGTCGTGCACAGCGGCCCGATGAAGCAGCTGCTGGCCAACAAGGAGTCGATCACCGGTCAGTATCTGTCCGGCAAGAAGTCCATCGCGACCCCGGACCTCCGGCGGCCCGCCGACCCGTCGCGACAGCTGACGGTCCATGGCGCGAAGGAGAACAACCTCCGCGACATCGACGTCTCCTTCCCGCTCGGGGTGTTCACCGCCGTCACCGGCGTCTCCGGTTCCGGCAAGTCGACGCTGGTCAACGACATCCTCTACACCCACCTGGCGCGCGAGCTGAACGGCGCCAAGTCGGTGCCGGGGCGGCACACTCGGGTAGCCGGCGACGATCTGGTGGACAAGGTCGTGCATGTCGACCAGTCGCCGATCGGCCGCACCCCGCGCTCCAACCCGGCCACCTACACCGGTGTCTTCGATCATGTCCGCAGGCTCTTCGCGGAGACGATGGAGGCCAAGGTCCGCGGCTATCTGCCGGGACGCTTCTCCTTCAACGTCAAGGGCGGTCGCTGCGAGAACTGCTCCGGCGACGGCACGATCAAGATCGAGATGAACTTCCTGCCGGATGTGTATGTGCCGTGCGAGGTCTGCCACGGTGCGCGCTACAACCGGGAGACGTTGGAGGTCCACTACAAGGGCAAGTCCATCGCCGAGGTGCTGGACATGCCCATCGAGGAGGCGCTGAGCTTCTTCGAGGCGGTGCCGACCATCGCCCGGCATCTCAAGACGCTCCACGAGGTCGGTCTCGGGTACGTCCGGCTCGGCCAGTCCGCGCCGACGCTCTCGGGTGGTGAGGCGCAGCGCGTCAAGCTCGCCAGCGAGCTCCAGAAGCGCTCGACGGGCAGCACGGTCTATGTCCTCGACGAGCCGACCACCGGTCTGCACTTCGACGACATCAGCAAGTTGATCAATGTGCTGTCCGGCCTGGTCGACAAGGGCAACACGGTGATCGTCATCGAGCACAACCTCGATGTGATCAAGACGGCGGACTGGGTCGTCGACATGGGCCCCGAAGGTGGCAACGGCGGCGGCCTGGTCGTCGCCGAGGGCACCCCGGAGGACGTCGCGTCGATCCCGGCCAGCCACACCGGCAAGTTCCTGCGGGAGATCCTCGGCGACCGCGTCAGCGATGCCGCGCCGGTGGGGGCCTCCGCGAGGAAGCCGGTGGCCAAGAAGGCCGTGGCCAAGAAGGCCGCGGCGAAGAAGACGGCAGCCAAGAAGCCGGCTGCCAAGAAGACGACGGCGCGGGCCCGCAGGGCCTCCTGACGCCGCCGGACGGCTCCGGCCGGGCCGTCACCGCTCTCCGTGCGAGGGGGCGGTGGCGGCCCGTTTCGGTGCGGAGGACGAACCCCCGCGGTGTCACCGCTTCCGGCTCGCGCCGGGGAATCCCCGCGGCGCCGCCACTCTCCGGCCGGCGCCCCGTCCCGGCCCCGGCCCCGTTCCTACGCCGCCAACTCCGTGGCGAACGGCGGTTCCGCTCCTGCGCGTGAGCAGGTGACGGCGGCCGCGCGGGCGGCGAAGTGCAGGATGTCGTGCCAGTCGTCGTCGCCGAGGGCGGCGACGCCGGCGTACGAGAGGGCGTCGTGGGCGTCCAGGCGGTGCAGGAGCGCGGCGTTGACCGTGTCGCCGGCCCCGATGGTGTCGACGACGGTGACCCGCTCGCCGGGGACCGTCAGCTCGCCGCCACCCCGCGTCAGCACCGTCAGACCGTCGCCCCCACGGGTGAGCACGATCGCCGCGGGCCCCGCGTCCAGCCATTCCTTCGCCGCCGCGGTGACCGTCTCCCACGTGCCGCCGGTCGTGGCGCCGGACCCGACCAGCCACAGGGCGTCCTCCTCCGACAGCTTCACCAGGGCGAGGTCGGGGAGCCAGGAACAGAAGCGGGCCCGGTAGGCGTCCGGGTCCGCGATCAGACCGGGCCGGATGTTGGGGTCGAGCGCCGTGAAGACACCGCGCCGGGCCTCGCGGCGCAGCAGGGACTCGTATGCGCTCGCGCCCGGTTCCAGGACGAGCGAGCAGGTGCCCAGGGAGAGCGCGCGGACCGTGGCGGGCAGCTCCGGCGGCAGGGTGAAGAGCCGGTCGGCGGTGCCGTCCGCATAGAAGCCGTAGCCCGCCGACCCGTCCGGGCTGATGTCCGCCACGGCGAGGGTGGTCGGCTCGCTGCCGCGCTGCACCAAAGTGGTGTCCACACCGCCGCCGTTCAGTCCCTGGAGCAGCGCCTCGCCGAAGCTGTCGGTCGAGATCCGTGAGCAGAACGCGGTGGGCGAGCCCAGCCGCCCCAGCGCGACCGCGGTGTTGTACGGGCCGCCGCCGCGCCGCGGCAGCAGCGCCGGCAACCGGACGTCCGAGGTGGAGATGCCTCCCGGGCCCTCCACGGAGGGGGGAGTGTTCTGCGGGCTGGGGACGAGGTCGATCAGCGCCTCGCCGGCGACGACGATCACGGGGTGGGGTTCCTTTCCTGGGCGGCCGGGGGCGTGGCCGGGGCGGGTTCGGCGCAGCCGCACGACGTACGGTGCACAAAGGTGCAGGGGAGGCGGACGGTGCGCGGGGGCCGGTCCGGCTCCGCCAGGCGCTCCAGCAGCAGCCGGACTGCCGCCGCCCCGATGTCCTTGCTGGGCTGGGCGATCGCGGTCAGCCGGGGTGTGAACAGATCGGCCCACGAGAAGTCGTCGAAGCAGGCCAGCGCGATATCGCGGGGCACGTCCAGACCGAGCTCACGCAGGGCCCGGAGCGCGCCGATGGTCATCGCGTTGTTGGCGGTGATGATCGCGGTGGGCGGTTCCGGTGCGGCCAGCAGATGGCGGGTGGCATCGTGGGCGCCCTCCGCCTCGGAGTTGCCGCCGGCGAGGAGTTCGGGCGCGAAGGGCAGACCGTGGGCGCGCAGTCCCTCGCGGTAGCCCTGGACCCGCTCGGTGGTCGTGCTCAGTCCGGGCAGACCGGCCACCAGGCCGATCCGGGTGTGCCCCGAGTCGGCCAGATGCCCAACCAGTTGACGTACCGGTCCGGTGCTCTCGGCGCACACCTGGTCATGGTCGTCGCCGACCAGCCGGTCCAGGAAAACGGTGGGCACCTCGCGGCGGGCCAGGTACTCCACCATCTCGGCGGGCTCCGCCGACGGCGCCACGATCATGCCGTCCACGCGGCGCTCGTGCAGCAGCTGGACGACCTTGCGCTCGTGCCGCGGGTCGTCGTGCGGATCGGTGATCAGCAGGCTGTAACCGGCCTCCAGGGCGCCGGCCTCGACGCCTTGGAGGATCTCGGTGAAGTACGGGTTGCTGATGGCGGAGACCGCCAGTCCGATCGAGCGGGTGCGGGAGGTGACCAGGGAGCGGGCCAGGGTGTTGTGGGTGTAGCCGAGCTCGTCGATGGCGCCGAGCACCGCGGCGCGGGTGTCGGGGCGCACCGGACGGGTGTCGTTCAGCACATGCGAGACCGTGGCGACGGAGACCCCCGCGCGCCGTGCCACATCCGTCATCGTCGTCATCCGGTTCTTCCTCCCCGCGCGTGCGGCACCCCGTCGGCACCGCGGCCTCCCACGGCCTCGTCCCGCGAAGTCCACCACATTACGAGCAGCCCACCGCAAACGTAAACGCTTGCGCAAGCGTTTACGTGCAGGTTACCTTCCCGGCATCGAACCCGCACGACGTCGTGAGGATGCGCGGATGCGCGCTCTCGTGGTCACCGCACCGGGCAAGGCGGGCAGCACCGCTGTCACCGAACTGCCCGACCCCCGCCCGGAGCCCGATGAGGTGATCGTGCGCGTCACGTCCTGCGGGCTGTGCGGCACCGATATGCACCTCCTCGGCGGGGAGCTGCCCGCCGCGGTCTATCCGCTGGTCCCCGGGCACGAGCTGACCGGCGAGATCGTGGCGGTGGGCGCCGCGGTGACCGGCCGGGCGGTCGGGGAACGGGTCGCCGTCGACCCCAACATGCCGTGCGGAGCCTGCCATTACTGCCGGATCGGCCGCGGCAACCTCTGCGAGGACTACACCGCGATCGGCGTCACCCGCGCCGGCGGCTTCGCCGAGCTGGTCGCCGTACCGGCCCGCTGCTGTTACGTCCTGCCCGACAGCCTCTCGGAGGCCGCGGCGGGTCTCGTCGAGCCGCTGTCCTGCGCGGTGCACGGCCTGAACCGGCTGCCGCGCCGGCCCGGCGAGCACTATCTGATCTACGGCGCCGGCACCATGGGCCTGCTGATGGCCGCCCTCGTGCGGACCGCGGGCGCCGCCTCGGTGTCCGTCGTGGACCTCAACGAGGACCGGCTGGCGTTCGCCGAGTCCTTCGGGGTCGACGCGGCCGTGACCGGCGCCGACAAGCTCGGCCGTACGCCCGGCTTCGAGGTCGTGGTCGATGCGACCGGTGCCGTCGCGGCCATCGAGGACGGGCTGGGCCGGGTACGCCGCGGCGGTACGTTCCTCCAGTTCGGCGTGGCCGACCCGGCGCGCTCGGCGTCCTTCTCGCCGTACCGCGTCTACCACCACGAGATCGACATCATCGGTTCGATGGCGGTGCACCACAGCTTCCAGCCCGCCATTGATGTGCTCGCCGCCGGCCTCGATCTCGACCCGCTGGTCAGCGACGTCTACGGCCTGGACGGGTTCGACGAGGCGGTGGCCCGGTTCCGGGCGGGCACCGGCCGCAAGATCCACATCGCCCCGCAGAAGGGCTGAGCGCCGTGCCCGCACGCTTCAAGAACGCACTGATCTGGGTCTTCGGAGCCCTCGGCGGCATCTTGTGGGGCTATGACACCGGGGTCATCTCCGGCGCCATGCTCTTCATCAAGAACGACATCGCCCTCACCCCGCTCCTGGAGGGCCTGGTCGTCTCCGGCCTCCTGGTGGGCGCGATGGTCGGCGCGGGCCTCTCCGGCCGGCTCTGCGACTCCTGGGGACGCCGCCGGCTGATCCTCGCGGCCTCCGGGGTCTTCATCCTCGGCACACTCGGCGCCTCCTTCGCCCTCGGCCCCGCCACACTGATCGCCTTCCGGTTCGTGATCGGCATCGGCGTCGGCATCGCCTCCGTCGTCGTCCCGCTCTACCTCACCGAACTCGCGCCCAAGCAGGTGCGCGGCGGGCTGACGTCCCTGATGCAACTGCTGGTCACGGTCGGCATCTTCGTCGCCTACGTCACCGACTATCTGCTGGCCGATGCCGAGGCCTGGCGCTGGATGATCGGCCTGGGCGTCGTCCCGGCCGCCATCCTGGCGCTGGGCATCATCACCCAGCCGGAGAGCCCGCGGTGGCTGGTGGGCAAGGGCCGCACCGACGAGGCCCGTACGGTGCTGACCCGGTTGCGCGGCGATGCCGGCGCGGCGGGGGAGGAGCTCGCCGAGATCGAGCGGGCCGAGCGCACCGAGCGGGAGCAGAGCGAACCGCTGACGCTGCGGCGGCTGCTGTCGCCGCAGCTGCGTCCGGTGTTCGTCGTGGGGATGCTGCTGGTCCTCTTCCAGAACTTCGTCGGTATCAACACGATCATTTACTACGCGCCGACCCTGCTCACCGACATCGGATTCGGCTCGAACGGCGCGATCCTCGCCAACGTCGGCATCGGCCTCCTCAACATGCTGATGACGCTCCCGGCGATGCGGCTCATCGACCGCAAGGGCCGCAAGCCGCTGCTGCTGTTCGGCGCGCTGGGCATGTGTGCGGCGATGGTGCTGCTGGCCGTCACCAATCTCTCCGGGCTCGGCTACGGCGCGCTACTGTCGGTGCTCACCCTCCTGGGGATCGCGCTCTACATCGCGTCCTTCGCGATCTCCTGGGGTCCGGTGCAGTGGGTGATGCTGCCCGAGCTGTTCCCGATGCGGATCCGGGCGGCCGCGGTCGGCCTGTGTGTGCTCTTCAACTGGCTGTTCAACATGGTCGTGGCGCTGGTCTTCCCGTCGCTGCTGCACGTCTGGGGCGCGGGGATCAACTTCCTGTTCTTCGCCGGTACGACCCTGCTGGCGTTCCTCTTCGTGCACCGGCTGCTGCCGGAGACCAAGGGCCGCAGCCTGGAGGAGATCGAGCAGGACCTGCTGCGGGGGCGCCCGGCCCGGTCCGAGGCGGACCGATCTGTGCCGGTATCGTCGGGAGCCGCCAGCCACTGATGCCGTGACCTCTGGAGCAGCCATGAGTCAGTCCCCCGCCCGCCGAACCGTGCTGCGGGGGGCCGCGCTGGCCGGCGCCGCCGGCTTCGGTCTGGCGGCCTGCTCGCCGGGGGACTCGGGCGCGAACGCCGCGGCGGTGCCCGCCGACCCGGTCGATCTCGGAGCCGCCGCAGAGGTACCGGTCGGCGGCGCCAAGCTCTACCGGGAGGACCGGCTCGTCGTCTCGCAGCCCGCCAAGGGCACCTACAAGTGCTTCAGCGCCAAGTGCACCCATGCCGGCTGCATCCTGGCCGAGGTCGAGAAGAAGGAGGGCAGCTGCCCCTGCCACGGCAGCCGCTTCGATGTCACCACCGGCAAGGTCGTCCAGGGCCCGGCGTCCGAGCCGCTGCCCGAGGTCCCGGTCAAGGCCAAGGGCGGCAAGCTGATCGCGGGCTGAGGCCCCGGCCCGCCGGCGCCACCCGGGGGCCTACCCCCAGTCCCAGGCGATGCCGAGTATGCCGGGCCGTACGCCCTGCTCCACGAGGTGCACGGCGCGGTGCCCGTTGAGCGTCAGCTCCTGCCGGCCGCTGCGCGGGGCGCCCGCCGAGGTCTGGGCGAAGCGGGCACAGCGCACCGGCAGCGCCGCCTCGTCGAAGCGCACCTGCAGGACGTACTGGCCGCCGGCGAAGCTGAAGCCGCGCAGATACTCCGTACTCGGGCCGCCGCTGCCGTCCTCGAAGACATAGCCGAAGACATGGGTGTCACCGGCCCGCAGCCGGGCGTCGAAGAGCAGCTCGGCGACCACCACCCCGGCCTCGGCGTGCCCGCGCACCCGGCCCAGCCGGCAGTTCTCCGCGGCCCGCACCCGCACCCGGGACGGATCGCAGCCCGGGTCGCCCCGGTGGATGGCGACATAGCGGTCCACGCCGTCCCGGTGGGCGCGGACCACCTGGAGCGATTCGCGTGCGAGAAGCCGGCGCTCGGGGCCGATGCGGACCCGCTCGTGATGGCCCACGGTGTGCAGTCCGCCGTCCGCGGGGGCCTCCAGCTCGCCGAACAGCTGCTGCAGTGCGGTGGCGGGCGCCATCAGCGAACGGTACGAGCGGGCGGGTGGCCGCTCGGCCTCGGGGCGGGCGCCGCCCTCCGGCACCAGCAGCCGGTGCAGCGAGTACGCCGGCAGTTCGAGGACTTCCTCCAGGGCGCGCACCGCCCGCAGCGACTCGGGGCGCTGCGGCCGCCGGGCGCCCTGCTGCCAGTAACTCAGGCTGGTCACCCCGATGGTGATGCCGCGCTGGGCGAGCTTGTGCTGGACGCGGGTGAGGGCGAGCCCCCGCTCGGTGAGGGCGGAGCGCAGTGCGAGATGGAACGGGCCGGTCCGCAGCAGCTGGGCCAGCTCGGCCGACCGGGGGGTGCTCTGTGCCATTGCCTCATTCCTCCGGCGCGCGGTGAACGTTCACAACCGGATCGCACGCTGCACGCTCTGCCTGCCTGTTCACTGCAGTACGCCGGGCACCGGCCGTTCACATGTGAGGCGGTCCGTCCACACCCCTCATGTCACACCGCATTGAAGCGTGTTGACCTGCCTGCGACAACACCTGATGCTCCACATCAGCATCCGGATGCGCTCCTCTCCCCCTCACCCCCCCCAGTTCGGGAGGAACGCCACATGACTCGTGCACCCCACGCACGCCGTTCCCGCGGCAGATGGCTGTCGGCCGCGGTGCTCACCGCCACTGCACTGACCACGCTCACCGGGGCGACGGCCGCCTCGGCCACCCCCCTCGCGCCCCCGGCGCACACCCCCGCCACCACACACCCGGCCGTCGCACCGCGCGCCGCCAACCCCCTCGGCATCTCCATGCAGGCCCAGGAGCAGACCAACTGGTGCTGGGCGGGCTCCGGCAACACCATCGCGGCCTGGTACGGCAGGAACTACAGCCAGAACCAGTTCTGCAACGCCGCCTTCGGCCGCCAGCAGGGCACCGCCTGCCCCAACGACCAGGCCACCCTCGGCAATGTGCAGAACGCCTTCGACTGGATGGGCATCAACTCCGGCTCCTATGTGACCGGTTGGCTCCGCTACGACACCGTGCAGAGCGAGATCGACGCCGGCCGGCCCGTCGAGACCCGGATCCAGTGGTCCTCCGGCGGTGGCCACATGCATGTGATCTACGGATATGACACGGATCGCCACTGGGTGTACTGGGGTGATCCATGGGCGACCAATAATCGCTACAACTGGGGCGATTTCGACTACTACGTGAACGGCAGCTCCTTCTCCTGGACACACTCCCTGTACCGGATAGGAGCCTGAGGTCATGACGAAGCGCACCGCCGTCCCCACCGTCCTTCGCGCCGTCGCCACCGGCACGTCCGCCATGGCCCTCCTCGGCCTCACCCCGCAGCTCGCCCTGGCCGCATCCGTTCCCGTGCCCCGGACCCCGGCCCTTGCCAGCGTCACCGCCGCGCACACGGCGGCCACCGACCCCGCGACCCTGGACACCCTCGCCCGGTTCTTCGCGGCCGACCGGAAGCGCAGCGGCGCGCCCGCCGTGGCTCCCGGCACCGCGCAGGCCGCGCCGCACATCGAGGGCGGCACCGTCCCCGTCTACGTCCTGTCACCGGACTTCGTCCGCGGCCGGGACGGTGCCCCCGTCGCCCGCCTGGAGTTCCTCGCCAGCAAGGCCGTCGCGGGCGACGGCCGCACGGCTTCGGTGTGGACCGCACGTCGGGGCGCCGCCTGGAAGGTCGTCAACATCGCCGCCGGCGACGACGAGACCCGTTACACCGCGGCCGGCGCCGCGCGGGCGCAGGACGGCACGGTCTTCCGCGAGCCGCAGACCGACGCCTGGTACGTGCAGCACGGCGATCGGATCGAGCCGCTGGACGCCGACGCCCGCAAGGCCGTCGGCGCGCACGGCACCACCGTCGCCGCCTACCGGAAACGGGTGGCGCAGGCCTACGGGGACAAGCTCCCCGGCTCCGCGTACGACAAGCGTGGCGAGGCCGGCGGTTACGGGCCGGCGACCGAGGCCCGCGAGCCCCAGGCCGGAGAGCCCCAGGCCCGGGAGCCCGAGACCCGGCGGCCTGTCGCGGCGGGTGCGCTCGCGGGCGACAGCCTGCCGGTGACCGCCGCCACGACCGTGGCGGGCGCCGCCGCCCTGCTCGCGCTGGCGCTGTCCGCCTCGGCGGCGCTGCGCAGGCGGCGCAGCGGCTGACCGGTCCGCCTGCCCGTCGCATGCCGTCCGTGCGGCGGGCAGGTCTTCCCCCGCCCCCTCCCCCTCCTCCCCCTTCGGGGGGAGGGGGCGGGGGTGGGTTCGGGGGTGGGGGGTGTCCTCCGGCCGCGACGCCCGCTGAACTCGACACCTCGGCTCACGGCCCCCTCCGGTAGGCCCCCGCGGAAGGGCACCGTGAGCCGTCTGCGCCGAAGCCGGCCAACACCTCCCGGAACCGCCGCACCGCCTCCACGACATCCGCAAAGCGGGTCGACAGCGGCCCGGGGGAGAGGCGCACCCGGTCCGGGGGGAGGAAATCCACGAACAACTCCGCCTCGGCCAGCGCCGGTACCAGCTTCCCGGCCTGCGGATGCCGGTAGGCGACATGGGCGCCACGCCGCTCCGGGACGGCGGGCCCCGCCGGACGCAGCCCGCACGGCTCCAGCACGGCCCCGGCCAGCTCCGCCAGGAACCCGGTCAGCGCCCGGCTCTTGGCGTGTACCGCGGCCATCCCCGCCTCGGCCAGCAGATCCAGTGCGGGCTCCGCGGCGACCAGCGAGAGCGCGGGCGGGGTACCGGTCGGAAAGCGCCGGACGGCCGGATCGGGGTCGTACCGGGGCCGCATGGCGAGCTGCTCGCGATGCCCGTACCCGCCGTCCACCGGCTGTCCGGCGCACGGCTGCAGCTCCCGCCGTACGTACAGCAGCGCCGGGCACCCGGGTCCCGCCATCAGATGCCTGTACGTGGCGGCGACCGCCATATCGGCCCCGGTGGCGGTCAGTTGCAGGTCCACCGCGCCCACCGCGTGGCTGAGGTCCCACAGCACCAGCGCCCCCTGCGCATGCGCGATCTCGTGCACCTCGGCCATGTCGAGCAGCGCGCCCGAGCGGGGCGAGACCAGGGGCAGCACGACGACCGCGACGTCCTCGTCCACCGCGGCCCGCAGCGTTTCCATGTCGAGCCCGGCGTCCGGGTGCGTGTGCACGGTGCGCAGCGCCCGCTCCTGCTCGGCGGCGACCCCGGCCACGACATCGCGATCGGTGGGGGAGTTGTCGTCGTCCACCACCACGGTCCGCCGGCCGCGGCGCGCCGCCAGCGCGGCGACCGTCAGCTTGTGGAGGTTGACGTCGGTGGAGTCGCCGGCCACCACCTCGCCCGGCCGGGCGCCGAGCACGGTCTCGGCCATCCGGTCGCCGATCCGCTGCGGCAGGTCCCGCCACTGCGTACCGACCGGCGTGAGCCGCCCGCCCCGGTCGCCGCGCACCACCCGGTCCAGCAGCGCCGGGGTGGCGGCCGGCAGCCGGCCCAGCGACCCGCCGTCGAGGTGCAGCCGGCCCTCCGGCACCGGCGCGAAACGGCCGAGGAACGGCGCCAGCGGATCCCGTGCGTCCAGCCGCCGGGCCCGCCGGCCGGCCTTGCGCAGGGCGGCCTGCCCGCCCTCCGGGGCCGTCACCGCAGCCCCCGGCAGGTCCCCGGCCCGGGAGGGAGCGGCGCTCGCCGGTCCGGCGCGGCCGGTCCGTCCCCCGCGCGCTGCCGGAGCCCGGCGGGGTGCCCGTGCGCCGTGGACCGGGCACGCGCGGTACCGGCAGGCGTGGGGACGCGTTCAGCAGTCACGCGGACAGAGTTGCCGAGCCGCGCCGCACGCGGCACCCATTTCCGCGTCATTCCGTTGATCATCCACGAGATCGACTACCGGAATTGACGGTATTTGCCCCCGGCCCGCGCACGGAGGCGCGACGGATCCCGGTGTTCCGTGCGGGCGTTGACAGGCCGTCGCCTCCTTGCCGTCCCTTCCTGGCGGGAGGGCTGGCCGGAAGCTCCCCTTCCACTCCCTGGCGCTGATCTGCTATCTCGCATGCGCCGTTGCGCACCCGCCCGCAAGACGGGCGCGGCACATGCCACTCGCCCCTGGGAGGCCGGCCACGGTGACCGTCGCCCGGCTCCTGCCCGCTCCGGTCCGGGCACCGCGCCTTCCGGCCCTCCGGACCGCCGGATATCCCCGTCCGGCCGGTCCCGCCGCCCGCTGCGCCCACCGCCGCCACGCCGCAGGCCGGGCCGCAGACGGTGGCGGCGGAGCGGCGGGCCGGGCCCCCAGGCCGACGCCGCCGGTACGGGAACGGGGATGGTCCGGGAACGGTGATTGTCGGTCGCGGTCAGTAGGGTGGTGTGCATGGCAGACCCCAGCAGCTATCGACCCAAGCCGGGACAGATCCCCGACTCGCCGGGGGTCTATAAGTTCCGCGACGAACACGGCCGGGTCATCTACGTCGGCAAGGCCAAGAGCCTGCGCCAGCGCCTGGCCAACTACTTCCAGGACCTGGCCGGCCTCCATCCGCGCACCCGCACGATGGTCACCACCGCGGCCTCCGTGGAGTGGACCGTCGTCTCCACCGAGGTCGAGGCGCTCCAGCTCGAATACAGCTGGATCAAGGAGTTCGACCCGCGTTTCAACGTCAAGTACCGCGACGACAAGAGCTATCCGTACCTCGCGGTGACCCTCAACGAGGAGTTCCCGCGCGCCCAGGTCATGCGCGGCGCCAAGAAGAAGGGCGTGCGCTACTTCGGTCCGTACGGCCACGCCTGGGCCATCCGCGAGACCGTCGACCTGATGCTGCGCGTCTTCCCGGTGCGCACGTGCTCCGCCGGTGTCTTCAAGCGCTCCGCCCAGATCGGCCGCCCCTGCCTGCTCGGCTACATCGGCAAGTGCTCGGCCCCCTGCGTCGGGCGGGTCTCCGCCGAGGAACACCGTGAACTCGCCGAGGAATTCTGCGACTTCATGGCCGGCCGTACCGGCGCCTACATCCGCCGCCTGGAGCGCCTGATGCAGGAGGCCGCCGAGGAGATGGAGTACGAACGCGCCGCCCGGCTGCGTGACGACATAGGCGCGCTCAGGCGGGCCATGGAGAAGAGCGCCGTGGTGCTCGCCGACGCCACCGACGCCGACCTGATCGCCGTCGCCGAGGACGAACTCGAAGCCGCTGTCCAGATCTTCCACGTCCGCGGCGGCCGGGTGCGCGGCCAGCGCGGCTGGGTGACGGACAAGGTCGAGGCCGTCACCACCAGCGGTCTCGTCGAGCACGCCCTCCAGCAGCTGTACGGCGAGGAGCAGGGCGACGCGGTGCCCAAGGAGGTCCTGGTCCCGGCGCTCCCCGAGCCCGTCGAGCCGGTCGCGCAGTGGCTCTCCCAGCGCCGCGGCTCCCAGGTCTCGCTGCGCATCCCGCAGCGCGGCGACAAGAAGGACCTGATGGCCACGGTCGGCCGCAACGCCCAGCAGTCCCTGGCGCTGCACAAGACCAAGCGCGCCTCCGACCTCACCACCCGCTCCCGAGCCCTGGAGGAGATCGCCGAGGCCCTCGGCCTGGATGCGGTGCCGCTGCGTATCGAGTGCTTCGACATCTCCCACCTCCAGGGCGATGACGTCGTCGCCTCGATGGTGGTGTTCGAGGACGGTCTCGCCCGGAAGAGCGAATACCGCCGCTTCCAGATCAAGACCTTCCAGGGCCAGGACGATGTCCGGTCCATGCACGAGGTCATCGGCCGCCGCTTCAAGCGCTACCTCCAGGAGAAGCAGAAGTCCGGCGAGTGGACGGAGGAGCCGGCCGACGACGCCCGCCTGGACGACAACGGCGTCACACCCGGTACCGGCACGGTCCCGGTGCGCGCCGACGCCCTGGAGCCGGACCCCATGGCCGGCCGCCCGACCGACGAGGACGGCCGCCCCAAGCGGTTCGCCTACCCGCCCCAGCTCGTGGTCGTCGACGGCGGTGCCCCGCAGGTCGCGGCCGCCCGCCGGGCCCTGGACGAGCTCGGCATCGACGATGTCGCCGTGTGCGGCCTGGCCAAGCGCCTCGAAGAGGTCTGGCTGCCCGAGGACGACGACCCCGTCGTGCTGCCGCGCAGCAGCGAGGGCCTCTACCTCCTCCAGCGCGTCCGCGACGAGGCGCACCGCTTCGCCATCACCTACCAGCGCAGCAAGCGCTCCAAGCGGCTGAAGTCCTCGCCGCTCGACGCGGTCGCCGGACTGGGCGACACCCGCCGCCAGGCACTGCTCAAGCATTTCGGCTCGGTGAAGAAGCTGCGGGCCGCGACGATCGACGAGATCTGCGCGGTCCCGGGCGTCGGCCGCAAGACCGCGGAGACGGTCGCCGCGGCACTGGCCGGGGCGGCACCGACCGCCCCCGCGGTGAATACCGCCACAGGAGAGATCATTGAGGATGACGGGGCCCCACCGGTCGCGTTGTCGGCAGAACGGGGGCAGGAACGATGAGTACACCGGACGAAGCGCAGGAAACCGAGAGAGACGGTGCACAGGTGAGTACGGGCACGACCGACCAGGGCGAGAGCGCCGCGATCCCCGAGTTGGTGATCATCTCCGGGATGTCCGGCGCCGGCCGCAGCACGGCCGCCAAGTGTCTGGAGGACCTCGGCTGGTTCGTCGTCGACAACATCCCGCCCGAGCTGATCGCGCCGATGGTCGAGCTGGGCGCCCGCTCGCAGGGCAATGTCGCCCGGATCGCGGTCGTCGTCGACGTCCGCGGCCGCCGCTTCTTCGCCAACCTCAAGGAGTCGCTGGCCACCCTCGACGGGCAGAACGTCAAGCGCCGCATCGTCTTCCTGGAGTCCTCCGACGAGGCCCTGGTACGCCGCTTCGAGTCGGTGCGCCGCCCGCACCCCCTCCAGGGCGACGGCCGGATCGTCGACGGCATCGATGCCGAGCGCGATCTGCTGCGCGAGCTGCGCGGCGACGCCGACCTGGTCATCGACACCTCCAGCCTCAACGTCCACGAACTGCGCGCCAAGATGGACGCCCAGTTCGCCGGCGAAGAGGTCCCCGAGCTGCGCGCCACGGTCATGTCCTTCGGCTTCAAGTACGGCCTGCCGGTCGACGCCGACATGGTCGTCGACTGCCGCTTCATCCCCAACCCGCACTGGGTCCCCGAGCTGCGCCCCTTCACCGGTCTCAACGACGAGGTCTCCAACTACGTCTTCAGCCAGCCGGGGTCGAAGGAGTTCCTGGACGGCTATGCCGAGCTGCTGAGGATCGTCGCCGAGGGCTACCGCCGTGAGGGCAAGCGCTATGTGACCATCGCCGTGGGCTGCACGGGCGGCAAGCACCGCAGTGTCGCGATGTCCGAGAAGCTCGCCCGCCGTCTGGTCTCCGAAGGAGTGGAAACCGTCGTCGTCCACCGGGACATGGGGCGCGAGTGAGCGGGCGGGCACCACGGCTGCGCCGGGTCCGGCGACTCGTCCCCAGCGGCCGTATCGCGAAGGGGGCCACCCCCAAGGTGGTGGCACTGGGCGGAGGTATGGGCCTGTCCGCCTCACTGACCGCACTGCGCCGCATCACCGGTGACCTGACCGCCGTGGTCACGGTCGCCGACGACGGCGGGTCCAGCGGCCGCCTCCGCGACGAGCTAGGCGTCCTGCCGCCCGGCGATCTGCGCAAGGCGCTGGCCGCGCTGTGCGGCGACGACGACTGGGGCCAGACCTGGTCCCGGGTGATCCAGCACCGCTTCGAGAGCGAGGGCGAGCTGCACGACCACGCGGTCGGCAACCTGCTGATCGTCGCGCTGTGGGAGCAGCTCGGCGACCATGTCCAGGCGCTCGACCTGGTCGGCAAACTGCTCGGGGCGCACGGCCGGGTGCTGCCCATGTCGGCGGTACCCCTGGAGCTCCAGGCCCAGGTCAAGGGTCATGAACCGGGCCGTCCGGACGCGATCACCACGGTCCGTGGCCAGGCCACCGTCGCGCTCACCCGCGGCGAGGTGCAGTCCGTCCATGTGGTTCCCGAGGACCCGCCGGCCGTCCCCGAGGCGGCCTGTGCGGTGCGTGACGCCGATTGGGTGGTGCTCGGACCGGGCTCCTGGTTCTCCTCCGTGATCCCGCATCTGCTGGTGCCGGAGCTGCGCGAGGCGCTGGAGGAGACCAAGGCCCGAAAAGTCCTTTCGCTCAACCTTGCGCCCCAACCGGGCGAAACCGATGGCTTCTCCCCGCAGCGTCATTTGGAGGTTTTGGCCCGACACGCCCCTAAACTCGCCTTCGACGTGGTGCTGGCCGACAAGGCCGCCGTGCCCGACATCGAAGGTCTGACGGTTGCCGCCAAGCAGCTGGTCGGCAGCGAGGTCGAGCTGGCGGCGGTCGCCGCACAAGGAGACGACGCCCGGTCGAGCGCCGGGGGAGCCCCCGACCGGCACGACCCGGAGCTGCTGGCAGCCGCGTACGACCGTATTTTTCGGATGCATGGAAGGATCGGCCCATGGCGATGACGGCAGCGGTGAAGGATGAAATCTCCCGGCTCCCCGTCACCCGGACCTGCTGTCGGAAGTCGGAGGTCTCGTCGATCCTGCGGTTCGCGGGCGGTCTGCACCTGGTCAGCGGACGCATCGTGATCGAGGCGGAGCTGGACACGGGCATCGCCGCCCGGCGGCTGCGCAAGGACATCCTGGAGATCTTCGGGCACAGCTCCGACCTGGTGGTGATGGCCCCCGGCGGCCTGCGGCGCGGCAGCCGCTATGTCGTACGGGTGGTGGCCGGCGGCGATCAGCTGGCGCGCCAGACCGGCCTGGTGGACGGCCGCGGCCGTCCGATCCGCGGACTGCCGCCACAGGTGGTCTCCGGCGCGACCTGCGATGCCGAGGCGGCCTGGCGCGGCGCCTTCCTCGCCCATGGCTCGCTGACCGAGCCCGGCCGCTCCTCGTCCCTGGAGGTGACCTGCCCCGGGCCCGAGGCGGCGCTCGCCCTGGTCGGCGCCGCCCGCCGGCTCGGTATCGGCGCCAAGGCCCGTGAGGTGCGCGGGGTGGACCGCGTCGTAGTCCGGGACGGTGACGCGATCGGCGCGCTGTTGACGCGGCTCGGCGCCCATGAGTCGGTGCTGGCGTGGGAGGAGCGGCGGATGCGCCGCGAGGTCCGCGCCACGGCCAACCGCCTCGCCAACTTCGACGACGCCAACCTCCGCCGTTCGGCACGCGCCGCGGTCGCCGCCGGCGCCCGGGTGCAACGGGCCCTGGAGATCCTGGGCGAGGAGGTGCCCGAGCACCTCGCGGCGGCCGGCCGCCTGCGCATGGAGCACAAGCAGGCCTCGCTGGAGGAGCTGGGCGCCCTCGCCGACCCGCCGCTGACCAAGGACGCCGTCGCCGGCCGGATCCGCCGGCTGCTGGCGATGGCCGACAAGCGCGCCCAGGACCTCGGGATCCCCGGCACCGAGTCCAACCTCGCCGAAGAACTCGCCGACGGCATGGTCGGCTGAACCGGAGCGGATCCTCCTCCGTATGCGCCTCCGACGCCCGCACCGGGCGCCGGGGGCGCCTCGCTCTGCAGACGTGCTGAGGGAGGCACGTACGGACGGTCGTCAGAGGGGCTGAAGGGCGCTCACTTGAGCACCTTTGGTCGTCGATGTCAATGTCACGTACGTCTCGTGCAGGGGGTAGGGTCGGAGGCGGTCGGGGACATCCCATACAGCTCGCCGGTAACTGCGCCGGCGTACCAACGAGGAGATCGGTTCGTGACGATCCGCGTAGGCATCAACGGATTCGGCCGCATTGGTCGTAACTACTTCCGCGCGCTCCTGGAGCAGGGTGCGGACATCGAGATCGTCGGTGTCAACGACCTGACCGACAACGCCACCCTGGTCCACCTGCTGAAGTACGACACCATCCTGGGTCGTCTCAAGCAGCCCGTCAGCCACACCGACGACAGCATCACGGTCGGCAACCAGACCTTCAAGACGATGGCCGAGCGCGACCCGGCGAAGCTCCCCTGGGCGGAACTCGGCGCCGACATCGTCATCGAGTCGACCGGCATCTTCACCAAGAAGGCCGACGCCGAGAAGCACCTCGCGGCCGGCGCCAAGAAGGTCCTGATCTCCGCGCCCGCCAAGGACGAGGACATCACGATCGTGATGGGCGTCAACCAGGACAAGTACGACGCGGCCAAGCACAACATCATCTCCAACGCCTCCTGCACCACCAACTGTGTGGCGCCGATGGCGAAGGTTCTCGACGAGAACTTCGGCATCGTCAAGGGCATGATGACCACGGTCCACGCGTACACCAACGACCAGCGCATCCTGGACTTCCCGCACAGCGACCTGCGCCGCGCCCGTGCCGCCGCGGAGAACATCATCCCGACCTCGACGGGTGCCGCCAAGGCCACCGCCCTGGTCCTCCCGCAGCTCAAGGGCAAGCTGGACGGCATCGCCATGCGCGTGCCCGTCCCCACCGGCTCGGTCACCGACCTGGTCCTGGAGCTCGACCGCGAGGTCACCAAGGAAGAGATCAACACGGCCTTCCAGAAGGCCGCCGAAGGCCAGCTCAAGGGCATTCTCGAGTACACCGAGGACCCGATCGTCTCCTCGGACATCGTGAACTTCCCGGCCTCCTGCACCTTCGACTCCCAGCTCACGATGTCGCAGGGCAAGCAGGTCAAGGTCGTCGGCTGGTACGACAACGAGTGGGGCTACTCCAACCGCCTGGTGGACCTGACCACCTTCGTCGGCGGCCAGCTCTGATCTCTGGTTCACACCCGAGACACCGAGATGTGGGAGCGGGGCTCGTGCGACGCAATGAGGCGTCGTACGGGCCCCGCTCCGCGACCGACCGACCCATGTGATGGAGTCACTCCTCATGAAGACGATCGACGACCTCCAGGTAGCCGGTAAGCGGGTCTTCGTCCGCGCCGACCTGAACGTGCCGCTGGACGGCACCACCATCACCGACGACGGCCGTATCCGCGCCGTCGCCCCGACGATCGCCAAGCTCGTCGAGCGCGGCGCCAAGGTGATCGTCGCCTCCCACCTCGGCCGCCCCAAGGGTGCCCCGGACCCGGCCTTCTCGCTGGCCCCCGCGGCCGAGCGGCTGGGTGAAATCCTCGGTCAGGCCGTGGCGTTCGCGACCGACACGGTCGGCGAGTCCGCCCGCTCGGTGACCGCGGGCCTGGCCGACGGCCAGGTGGCCGTGCTGGAGAACCTTCGCTTCAACCCGGGCGAGACCAGCAAGGACGATGCCGAGCGCGGTGCCTTCGCCGACCAGCTCGCCGCCCTCGCGGACGTGTACGTGGGCGACGGCTTCGGTGCCGTGCACCGCAAGCACGCCTCCGTCTACGACCTGCCCAAGCGCCTTCCGCACGCCGTCGGTGATCTGATCGCCGCCGAGGTCCGCGTCCTGAAGAAGCTCACCGAGGACGTCAAGCGTCCCTACGTCGTCGCGCTCGGCGGCGCCAAGGTCTCCGACAAGCTGGCCGTCATCGACCAGCTGCTGGAGAAGGCCGACCGCATCCTGGTGGGCGGCGGTATGGCATACACCTTCCTCAAGGCCAAGGGCTACGAGGTGGGCATCTCGCTGCTGCAGGAGGACCAGGTCCCGGCCTGCCAGGAGTACCTGGCGCGGGCCGAGAAGCGCGGTGTGGAGTTCGTGCTCCCCGTCGACGTACTGGTTGCGTCCGAGTTCCCGGACCTCAAGACCAAGGCCCCGGCCCACCCCACGGTCGTCGCCGCGGACGCCATCCCCGCCGACCAGGAGGGCCTGGACATCGGCCCGAAGACCCGCGAGCTCTACGCCGCGAAGTTCGCCGACGCGAGCACCGTCTTCTGGAACGGCCCGATGGGCGTCTTCGAGCACCCCGACTACGCCGACGGCACCAAGGCCGTCGCGCAGGCGCTGCTGGATTCGGACGCCTTCACCGTCGTCGGTGGCGGTGACTCGGCCGCCGCCGTGCGGCTGCTGGGCTTCGACGAGAACGCATTCGGCCACATCTCGACCGGCGGTGGCGCCAGCCTCGAATACCTCGAAGGCAAGACGCTCCCCGGCCTCGCCGCACTGGAGGACTGAACAACGTGACTGACCGTACCCCGCTGATGGCGGGCAACTGGAAGATGAACCTCAACCACCTCGAGGCCATCGCCCACGTCCAGAAGCTCGCCTTCGCCCTTGCCGACAAGGACTTCGACGCCGTAGAGGTCGCGGTCCTGCCGCCCTTCACCGACCTGCGGTCGGTGCAGACGCTGGTCGACGGCGACAAGCTCAAGATCAAGTACGGCGCCCAGGACATCTCCGCGCACGACTCCGGTGCCTACACCGGTGAGATCTCCGGCCCGATGCTCGCCAAGCTCAAGTGCACGTACGTGGCCGTCGGTCACAGCGAGCGCCGCCAGTACCACTGCGAGAACGAAGAGGTCTGCAACGCCAAGGTCAAGGCCGCCTTCCGTAACGGCCTCACCCCGATCCTGTGCGTCGGTGAGGGCCTGGACGTCCGCAAGGCCGGCAACCAGGTCGCGCACACCCTCGCCCAGATCGACGGTGGTCTGGCGGACGTCCCGGCCGAGCAGGCCGAGACCATCGTGATCGCCTACGAGCCGGTGTGGGCCATCGGCACCGGCGAGGTCGCCACCCCCGAGGACGCGCAGGAGGTCTGCGGTGCCATCCGCGGCCGCCTCGCCGAGCTCTACAGCCAGGAGCTGGCCGACAAGGTCCGCATCCAGTACGGCGGCTCGGTCAAGTCCGGCAATGTCGCCGCGATCATGTCGCAGCCCGACGTCGACGGCGCGCTGATCGGCGGCGCGGCGCTGGACGCGGACGAGTTTGTGAAGATCGTCCGCTTCCGCGACCAGTAGCAGCTATGACGAGGGGGAGCCCTCGTCGTACCCTGTCGGGGCCGGGTCCGGTGCAGCAGCACCGCCCCCGGCCCCGCACCATTTGTTCCGGATATCGTGATCCATACGTCCGTCCGTCAGTCCTAGAGAGTTGGTCCAGCCGTGGTCATCGGGTTCTCGATCGCCCTCATCGTCTTCAGCCTGCTGCTGATGATGCTGGTGCTCATGCACAAGGGAAAGGGCGGCGGCCTGTCCGACATGTTCGGTGGCGGCATGCAGTCCTCGGTGGGTGGCTCCTCGGTCGCCGAGCGTAACCTCGACCGCATCACCATCGTGATCGCCCTGTTGTGGTTCGCCTGCATCGTCGTGCTCGGCATCCTGATGAAGCTCGGCAACTGACATAGCGTCGGAGGCGCGGCCTATCATGAGGGAGGCGTCCTCGGACGGGTAACTCCAGCCACTGGACGCGCGTTGGGCCTTACGTAGACTGGGGCGTTCCGCAGCGCAGCTGCTGCGAGAGGCTGTGCAGCACCATTACGCAGGGAGTTACGACCGTGGCAAGTGGCAACGCGATCCGAGGAAGTCGGGTCGGGGCGGGGCCGATGGGGGAGGCCGAGCGCGGCGAGTCCGCGCCGCGCACCCGCATCTCCTTCTGGTGCTCCAACGGGCACGAGACGCAGCCCAGCTTCGCCGGCGATGCGCAGGTTCCGGACACTTGGGACTGCCCGCGCTGTGGTTTCCCGGCAGGCAAGGACCGGGACAGCCCGCCGGACCCGCCGCGCACCGAGCCGTACAAGACCCACCTCGCCTACGTCCGGGAGCGCCGCACCGACGCCGACGGTGAGGCGATCCTCGCGGAGGCGCTCGCCAAGCTCCGCGGCGAGATCTGACGGATACCCGCACACACACCGGCCGGCCCGGCCGGAGGGACACAGCGCCCTCCGGCCGGGCCGACCGCGTAGATGTGCCCTCGCGGGCCGTGTTCCTTCCACATCCGGCCGCACGGGGCCACATCTGAGGCGGCGGAGGGGGACGTTGCCCGACGGCGACTGTCAGTGGTCGCCCGTACCGTTTTCCGTAAGCGCGCACGATGCGGACGGGGGCGGGATGACACACATGACGGCGGGCACGGAGACGGGCCGCGCGGCAAGTGTCGGCGCGCTCGCCCGGCACGGTGGCTTCGGCCGGCTGTGGGGCGCCGCCGACGTCTCCGGCTTGGGCGATGCGCCGCGCGGCACGGCGCCGCCACTGCGCGCCTACGCCCTGGCCGGTTCCCCGCTGCTGATCTTGCTCGTCACCGCCTGCGGCGTCGTGCTCCGGCTGTGCTTCGGGCTGCGCGTGCCTCCTGGCGGCCGCCCTTGTCGCCTCTCTGCGCACCGGCCCGCCGCCCGTCCGGGCCGCTCGCTACCGCCGGGCGCACCGTCCGCCGCGAAAACGCCGACGGGATACGGCAGTTGTGGCGCGACCGGGGTGCTGCGCGCCGTTGCTCGCCGGGGGGCCGGACCGTGGTGCCGGTGGGCCTCGGGACGCTGCGCTCGCCGCTCGCCGCTCGCCGCTCGCCGCTCGCCGCGGCCGTGTTCCTGGGCCTGTTCGGCTTGGCCGGCATGGTGTGGAACGTCCTGGAGACCACGGTCGTGCAGCGGCGCAGCCCGGCCGGGATGCTCGGCAGGAGCAGCTCCGCGTTCCGTACGTGTCCGTCGCCGGGACGGCCTTCGGCGGGCTGCTCGGCGGCGCGGTCGCCGGGCGTACGGTCCCGTACTCCGGCGCTGCCGGCCGCCGCGCTTCCGGCCCTGGCGCCGTCGCGCTGACACCTGTTCTTCAGGCACCCGACAGCGCCTCGTCCGGCAGTGGACAGATACCTCATACCGCGCGCTGATCAATTAGGTTGGGAGATGGCGGGGCCGGTACGAGATGAAGAAGGCTGATGTCCGAGATGAATGCAGAAGGCCGCAGCAGGCTCGATCAGTTGCCTGAGTGGACCGCGCTGGGCAAGCACCGGGAGCAGCTGGCGCAGGTGCATCTGCGCGAGCTGTTCGAGCGGGATCCGGCGCGCGCCGAGCGCTACACCCTCCAGGTGGGCGATCTGTACCTGGACTACTCCAAGCACCTGGTCACCGACGAGACCCTGGGGCTGCTGCGCGACCTGGCCGCGGCGACCGGTGTGGCGGAGCTGCGGGACGCGATGTTCCGCGGGGAGAAGATCAACATCACCGAGCAGCGCTCCGTGCTGCACACCGCGCTGCGCGCGCCCGGTTCCGCGGTCATCATGAGCGACGGTGAGAACGTCGTCCCCGGCGTGCAACACGTCCTGACGAGGATGGGCGTCTTCGTCGACCGGGTCCGCTCCGGCGACTGGAAGGGCCACACCGGCAAGCGCATCAAGACCGTCGTCAACATCGGTATCGGCGGCTCGGATCTGGGCCCGGCAATGGCGTACGAGGCGCTGCGCGCCTACACCCACCGGGACATGCAATTCCGCTTCGTCTCCAATGTGGACGGCGCCGATCTGCACGAGGCGGTACGCGATCTGGACCCGGCCGAGACGCTGTTCATCGTCGCCTCGAAGACCTTCACCACCATTGAGACGATCACCAATGCCACCTCGGCCCGCGACTGGCTGCTGACCGGTCTGGGCGCCGGGGGAGAGGCCGTCGTCAAGCACTTCGTGGCGGTGTCGACCAACGCCGAGAAGGTGGCGGAGTTCGGCATCGACACGGACAACATGTTCGAGTTCTGGGACTGGGTCGGCGGCCGGTACTCCTTCGACTCCGCCATCGGTCTGTCGCTGATGGTCGCGATCGGCCCGGAGCGCTTCCGCGAGATGCTGGCCGGCTTCCACCTCGTCGACGAGCACTTCCGCACCGCCCCGCCGGAGGAGAACGTCCCGCTGCTGCTGGGACTGCTCGGCATCTGGTACGACAACTTCTGGGACGCCCAGTCGCATGCCGTGCTGCCCTACAGCCACTACTTCTCCAAGTTCACCGCCTATCTGCAGCAGCTGGACATGGAGTCCAACGGCAAGTCCGTGGACCGCGAGGGCAATCGGGTCGACTGGCAGACCGGCCCCGTCGTCTGGGGTACGCCCGGCACGAACGGCCAGCACGCGTACTACCAGCTGCTGCATCAGGGCACGAAGATGATCCCGGCCGACTTCATCGGCTTCGCCCGGCCGGTCGACGATCTGCAGCCGGGTCTGGTCGCCCAGCACGACCTGCTGATGGCCAACCTGTTCGCCCAGGGCCAGGCGCTGGCCTTCGGCAAGACGCCCGATGAGGTGCGCGCCGAGGGCGTGGCCGAGGAACTGGTGCCGCACAAGACGTTCCCGGGCAACCGCCCCACCACCACCATCCTGGCCGGCGAGATCAGCCCGTCCGTGCTGGGCCAGTTGGTGGCGCTCTACGAGCACAAGGTGTTCGTCCAGGGCGCGGTGTGGAACATCGACTCCTTCGACCAGTGGGGCGTGGAGCTGGGCAAGGTCTTGGCCAAGCGCGTCGAACCGGCGCTGACGGAGGGCGCCGAGGTACCGGGCCTCGACGCCTCCACGGCCGGCCTGGTCGCCAAGTACCGGGAGCTGCGCGGGCGTTGACCGGCCGGATCACCGCCCGGTGACCGCGGCAATGCCGAAGGCCCCGCACCCTTCAGGGCGCGGGGCCTTCGGCATTGCCACCTGGCGGCGGTCAGGCCGACGCCGGCGGGTAGAGGCTGCGCGGCAGTTGAGCCGCCGCCGCCTCGTCCAGCAGCCACAGGGTCCGGCTGCGGCCCCGTGCGCCGGCCGCCGGGGCCTGGACCTCTCCGGCGTCGGACAGGGCGATGGCCACGGCGTTCGCCTTGTCCTCACCGGCCGCCAGCAGCCAGACCTCCCGTGCCGCGCGGATCGCGGGCAGGGTCAGCGAGATGCGGGTGGGCGGCGGCTTCGGTGCGCCGTGCACCCCCACCACCGTCCGCTCCTGCTCGTAGACGGCAGGCAGCTCGGGGAAGAGCGAGGCCACATGGGTGTCCGGGCCGACGCCCAGCAGCAGGACGTCGAACGAGGGCACCGGCCCATGGTCCTCGGGGCCCGCGGCGGCGGCCAGTTCGGCCGCGTACGCCTCGGCGGCGGCGTCGGCGTCCTTGCCGTACGGGCCGTCCGACGGGGGCATGGGATGCACCCGGGCCGGGTCCAGCGGGACGCTGTCCAGCAGCACCTCCCGGGCCTGGGTGTAGTTGCGCTCCGGATCGCCGTCCGGCAGGAACCGCTCGTCGCCCCACCACAGGTCCAGCCGGGCCCAGTCCACCGCGTCCCGGGCGGGCGCCTCGGCGAGGGCCGCGAGCAGCCCGTTGCCGTTGCGCCCGCCGGTCAGCACCACGGAGGCGGAGCCGCGGGCGGACTGGGCATCCACGATCTTCGTGATCAGCCGGGCCGCCGCGGCCTTGGCCATCAGCTCCTTGTCGCGGTGGACGACAACCTGCGGAGCGCTCACTTGGTGGCTGCCTTCTTGGCGGGCTTCTTCGCCGCGGGCTTGGCCGGGGCGCTCTCGCCGGCCGCCGGCTCCCCGGCCGACGGCTGCGCGCCCGTGCCGTCACCGATCCGGTCCACGCCGTACTTCAGGGTGTCGGCGTAGATCTCGTCCGGGTCGAGCCGGCGCAGCTCCTCGGCGAGCAGCTCGGCGGTCTCGCGCCGCTTGAGCGCCACCGCGCGGTCGGGCTGGCCGCGCATCGAGAGCGTGGCCAGCGAACCGTCCGGGCGGTCCAGCACGATCGCGCCGACGCTGGACTCCAGCCGCGCGGCCGTCAGGCCGGGGCCGTCGGACACCGTGCGGGTGACCGGGACGTTCAGCCTGTCGGCCAGCCACATGGCGAGCAGCTCGCAGCTGGGGTTGAACTCCTCGCCGGTCACCTCGGCCGAGGTGACCGTGCACGGGGCCTGGTCGAGCGCCGCCGCCAGCATCGAGCGCCAGGGCGTGATGCGGGTCCAGGCCAGATCCGTGTCGCCCGGGGTGTAGGTGTCCGCGCGCGCCGACAGTTCCTGGATGGGCTGCTCGGCGGCGTAGGCATCGGTGACGCGGCGCTGGGCGAGCGCACCGAGCGGGTCCTTGGCCGGGTCCAGCGGGGCGTTCACCGCCCACCAGACCACGACCGGTGCGTCCGGCAGCAGCAGCGGCAGCACCACCGACTGGGCGTGGTCGATCACGTCGCCGTAGAGGCGGAGTATGACCGTCTCGCCGGTGCCGGCCTCCGTGCCGAGCCGCACCTCTGCGTCGAGGCGGGCTTTGGCGCGGTCGCGCGGCGACCGGCTGACCCGCTTGATGACGACGAGGGTGCGCGAGGGGTGCTCACGGGACGCGTCGTTGGCCGCCCTCAGCGCGTCGTAGGCGTTCTCCTCGTCGGTGACGATGACGAGGGTGAGCACCATGCCGATGGCAGGGGTGCCGATGGCGCGGCGCCCCTGGACCAGTGCCTTGTTGATCTTGCTGGACGTGGTTTCCGTCAAATCGATCTTCATGGCCGACGCCAGCTCCGTCCGTCTCGTGCGAGCATTTCGTCCGCCTCGGTGGGACCCCAGGTACCCGCCGGGTACTGTGCGGGCCTGCCGTGCTTCTCCCAGTACTCCTCGATCGGGTCGAGGATCCGCCAGGACTGCTCCACCTCCTCCACACGCGGGAAGAGGTTGGCGTCGCCGAGCAGCACATCGAGGATCAGCCGCTCGTAGGCCTCGGGGCTGGACTCCGTGAAGGACTCGCCGTAGGCGAAGTCCATCGACACATCCCGTACCTCCATCGAGGTGCCCGGGACCTTGGAGCCGAACCTGACGGTCACGCCCTCGTCCGGCTGCACCCGGATGACCAGGGCGTTCTGCCCCAGCTCCTCCGTGGCGGTGCGGTCGAAGGGGGAGTGCGGGGCACGCTGGAAGACGACCGCGATCTCGGTGACGCGCCGGCCGAGGCGCTTGCCGGTGCGCAGATAGAAGGGGACGCCCGCCCATCGGCGGTTGTCGATCGACAGCTTGATCGCGGCATAGGTGTCGGTCTTCGACTTGGGGTCGATGCCGTCTTCCTGGAGGTAGCCGACGGCCTTCTCGCCGCCCTGCCAGCCCTCCGCGTACTGCGCGCGGAGCGTCTCCTTGCCGAGGTCCTTGGGAAGCCGGACCGCGCCCAGCACCTTGGTCTTCTCCGCGACCAGCGCGTCCGCCTCGAAGGAGGCGGGCTCCTCCATCGTGGTCAGCGCGAGCAGCTGGAGGAGGTGGTTCTGGATGACGTCACGGGCGGCGCCGATGCCGTCGTAGTAGCCGGCCCGGCCGCCGATGCCGATGTCCTCGGCCATCGTGATCTGGACGTGGTCGACATAGCTGCGGTTCCACAGCGGCTCGAACATCGTGTTGGCGAACCGCAGCGCCAGGATGTTCTGGACCGTCTCCTTGCCCAGGTAGTGGTCGATCCGGAAGACCTCGTGGGGCGGGAAGACCTCATGGACGATCCGGTTGAGCTCCTGGGCGCTCTTCAGGTCGTGCCCGAAGGGCTTCTCGATGACCGCGCGCCGCCACGAGCCCTCCTTCTGGTCGGCCAGCCCGTGCTTCTTCAGCTGCTGGACGACCTTGGGGAAGAACTTCGGCGGCACGGACAGGTAGAAGGCGAAGTTGCCGTTGGTGCCCTGGGCCTTGTCGAGCTCGTTTATCGTCTCCTTCAGCGTCTCGAAGGCCTCGTCGTCGTCGAAGTTGCCCTGGACGAAGCGGCAGCCCTGGACCAGCTGCTGCCAGACCTCCTCGCGGAACGGCGTACGCGAGTGCTCCTTGACCGCCGCGTACACCTCCTGCGCGAAGTCCTCGTGCTCCCACTCGCGACGGGCGAACCCGACGAGTGAGAAACCCGGCGGCAGCAGACCGCGGTTGGCCAGGTCGTAGACGGCGGGCATCAGCTTTTTACGGGACAAATCGCCCGTGACGCCAAAGATAACCAGGCCCGACGGCCCCGCGATACGCGGGAGCCGTCGGTCCAGGGCGTCACGAAGCGGGTTAGCTCCGTGTGCATCAGACAAGGGAGATCAGCCCTCCGAGGGAGCGAGGCGCTTGAGCTCCGCCTCCGTGGACTTGAGCAGGTCGTTCCAGGACGCCTCGAACTTCTCCACGCCCTCGTCCTCCAGGACCTGAACGACCTCGTCGTACGAGATCCCGAGCTTCTCGAGCGCCTCCAGGTCGGCCTTGGCCGACGCGTACGTGTCGCGCACGGTGTCACCGGTGATCTCACCGTGGTCGGCGGTGGCCTCCAGGGTGGCCTCCGGCATGGTGTTGACCGTGCCCGGGGCGACCAGGTCCTCGACGTACATGGTGTCCTTGTAGTCCGGGTCCTTGACGCCGGTCGAGGCCCACAGCGGACGCTGCTTGTTGGCACCGGCCTTGTCGAGGGCGGCCCAGCGCTCGGAGGAGAAGACCTCCTCGTACGCCTGGTAGGCCAGCCGGGCGTTGGCCAGCGCGGCCTTGCCCTTGAGGGACTTGGCCTCGTCCGTGCCGGTCTTCTCCAGGCGCTTGTCGATCTCGGAGTCCACACGGGACACGAAGAACGACGCCACCGAACGGATCAGGGACAGGTCCAGGCCCGCGGCCTTGGCCTTCTCCAGGCCCGCCAGGTAGGCGTCCATGACCTCGCGGTAGCGCTCCAGCGAGAAGATCAGCGTGACATTGACGCTGATGCCCAGGCCGATGACCTCGGTGATCGCCGGGAGACCCGCCTTGGTGGCCGGGATCTTGATCAGCGTGTTCGGGCGGTCCACCAGCCACGCCAGCTGCTTGGCCTCGGCGATGGTCGGTGTGGTGTGGTGCGCCAGGCGCGGGTCCACCTCGATGGAGACCCGGCCGTCCTGGCCACCGGTGGCGTCGAAGACCGGACGCAGGATGTCGGCGGCATCGCGGACATCCGCCGTCGTGATCATGCGGATGGCTTCCTCGACGGTGACCTTACGGGCGGAGAGGTCGGCGAGCTGCTGCTCGTAGCCGTCGCCCGAGGAGATCGCCTTCTGGAAGATCGACGGGTTCGTCGTGACACCGACGACATGCTGCTGGTCGATCAGCTCGGCGAGGTTGCCGGACGTGATGCGCTTGCGCGACAGGTCGTCCAGCCAGATCGCGACGCCTTCGTCGGAGAGGCGCTTGAGTGCGTCTGTCATGGGGTCTGCATCTCCTACTTGTCGTGTACGGGCGTCAGCGCGCGCCGGCTTCGAGGGATTCCCGGGCGGCGGAGGCGACCGCGTCGGCGGTGAAGCCGAACTCGCGGAACAGGGTCTTGGCATCGGCCGAGGCGCCGAAGTGCTCCAGGGACACGATGCGCCCGGCGTCACCGACGAAGCGGTGCCAGGTCAGACCGATGCCTGCTTCGACGGCGACCCGGGCCTTGACGGACGGCGGAAGCACGCTGTCGCGGTAGGCCTGGTCCTGCTGCTCGAACCACTCGACGCACGGCATCGACACCACGCGGGTGGGGACGCCCTCGGCTTGCAGCTGCTCGCGTGCTTCGACGGCGAGCTGCACCTCGGAACCGGTGCCGATCAGCACGACCTGCGGCGTGGTGCTCTTGCCGTCGGTCCCTTCGGCCTCGAACAGGACGTAACCGCCCTTGGCGGCATCCTCGTTGGCCGGGTACGTCGGCACGCCCTGACGGCTCAGCGCGAGGCCGTGCGGGGCCCCCACGCCGTACTCCTTCGTCCAGCGCTTGAGGATCTCGCGCCAGGCGATGGTGGTCTCGTTGGCGTCGGCCGGGCGGACGAGGTTCAGGTTCGGGATGGCGCGCAGCGAGGCCAGGTGCTCGACCGGCTGGTGGGTCGGGCCGTCCTCCCCCAGACCGATGGAGTCGTGCGTCCACACGTACGTCACCGGAAGGTGCATCAGCGCGGACAGCCGGACGGCGTTGCGCATGTAGTCGGAGAACACCAGGAAGGTGCCGCCGTAGACACGGGTGTTGCCGTGCAGCGTGATGCCGTTCATCTCCGCGGCCATGGAGTGCTCACGGATACCGAAGTGGATCGTGCGGCCGTACGGGTTCGCGCCCGGCAGCGGGTTGCCCTCGGGCAGGAACGACGAGGTCTTGTCGATCGTGGTGTTGTTCGACCCCGCCAGGTCGGCGGAGCCGCCCCACAGCTCGGGGATGACCGCACCGAGCGAGTGCAGCACCTTGCCGGACGCGGCGCGGGTGGCCACGGCCTTGCCGGTCTCGAACGACGGGAGGTGGTTCTCCCAGCCCTCGGGCAGCTCGCCCGCGGCGATCCGGTCGAAGTCGGCGGCGCGCTCGGGGTTGGCCGTGCGCCAGTCGGCGAACGTCTTCTCCCACTCCTTCTTGAGGTCACGGCCGCGGTCGAGGGCGGCGCGGGTGTGTGCGAGCACCTCGTCGGGGACCTCGAAGGACTTCTCCGGGTCGAAGCCCAGGACGCGCTTGGTGGCCGCGACCTCTTCCTCGCCCAGCGCCGAGCCGTGTGCGGCCTCGGTGTTCTGGGCGTTGGGGGCCGGCCAGGCGATGATCGAGCGGGCCGCGATGAACGACGGGCGCCCGGTCTCGGCCTTGGCGGCCCGCAGGGCCTCGGCCAGCGCGACCGGGTCCAGGTCGCCGTCGGGCAGCTGCTCGACGCGCTGGACGTGCCAGCCGTAGGCCTCGTAGCGCTTGAGCGTGTCCTCGGAGACCGCGGTCTCGGTGTCACCCTCGATCGAGATGTGGTTGTCGTCCCACAGCATGATGAGGTTGCCGAGCTTCTGGTGGCCCGCGAGCGAGGAGGCCTCGGCGGAGATGCCCTCCTGCAGGCAGCCGTCGCCGGCGATGACGTAGATGGTGTGGTCGAAGGGCGAGGTGCCCTCGGGCGCGTCCGGGTCGAACAGGCCGCGCTCGTAGCGGGAGGCCATCGCCATGCCCACCCCGTTGGCGACACCCTGGCCCAGCGGACCGGTGGTGGTCTCCACGCCGGCGGTGTGGCCGTACTCGGGGTGACCGGGGGTCTTCGAGCCCCAGGTGCGGAACGCCTTCAGGTCGTCCAGCTCCAGGCCGTAACCGGCGAGGTGGAGCTGGATGTAGAGGGTCAGGCTGGAGTGGCCCGCGGAGAGAACGAAACGGTCACGGCCGGTCCAGTTCGGGTCCGCCGGGTCGTGCCGCATCAGCTTCTGGAAGAGCAGGTAGGCGGCCGGAGCCAGGCTCATGGCCGTACCCGGATGGCCGTTACCGACCTTCTGCACGGAATCCATGGCCAGGACACGGACGGTATCCACTGCCCGCTGATCCAGATCGGTCCACTCGAGATCTGTGGTGGTCGGCTTGGTGCTCACCCTGAGTCAGGGCTCCTCTCCACATGTCGAATGCCGCGGACGGTATGTCCGCCAGGCGGTGTCGAGCCTACCCCCGCCAGTGCGTGCGTCTTTTCGACGCTCAGTCGGTGTTTCCGGCGCTCAGTCGGTGGTCGGATGCCACGGCAGCTCATCGCTTCGGGCAACCAAATCAGGACTTGGGGCATTCCTGGCCCCTGAGGTGACGGCCATACGACCAGACTGCCGGGAGGCGGTCGCCTTCGCCTCCTGAACGACGGGCGAACGCCCGGGGAAAGATGCCGCCGCGGCCCCGCGCTCCGGCGCCCAACACGACCCCACCCCCGCGAAGATCGCCGTATGGCCAACGTCTAAAGTGGCGTGGTAAGCGCAAGCCCTTCACCGGGTATTCACGGCCGGAAGAGCTTGCAGGCCTTATCTCTTCTGCGGCAAAGGCCGCTGATGTTACTTCCAGGGGTGTGCGTGACGGCCGTCGAATCCCGTCCTGCGGGTGGGGGCACCGCCCATGCCTCCTCCACGCCTGAAGGGCGCGGGGGGACCCCCATGGCTGTGGGGGAGCTCTCTCAGAGCCCCGGCGACCGGCCGTTCGGGGCCCGCGCCAAGGCGTTCGTGGCGCTGACCAAGCCGCGGGTCATCGAGCTGCTGTTGATGACCACGGTGCCGGTGATGTTCCTGGCGGCCAAGGGCGTGCCGGATCTGTGGCTGGTGCTGGCGACCTGTATCGGCGGTTATCTCTCCGCCGGCGGAGCCGCCGCCTTCAACATGTACCTCGACCGCGACATCGACGCGCTGATGGACCGTACGTCCCAGCGGCCCCTGGTCACCGGCATGGTGAGCCCCCGCGAATGCCTGGTCTTCGCGACCGCCCTCGCGGTCGGCTCCACGGCCTGGTTCTGGTTCCTCGTCAACCCGCTGTCGGCGATGCTGTCGCTCGGTGCGCTGCTTTTCTATGTCGTCGTTTACACCATGATTCTCAAGCGGCGCACCACGCAGAACATCGTCTGGGGCGGCATCGCGGGCTGTATGCCGGTCTTCATCGGCTGGTCCGCGGTGACGAACTCGTTCTCCTGGGCCGCGGTGATCCTTTTCCTGGTCATCTTCTTCTGGACGCCGCCGCATTACTGGCCGCTGTCGATGAAGGTCAAGGACGACTACGAGCGCGTCGGTGTGCCGATGCTGCCGGCCGTCGCGGGCAACAAGGTCGTCGCGCGGCAGATCGTCGCCTACAGCTGGGTGATGGTGGCGGTGTCGCTGCTGCTGCAGCCGCTGGGCTACACGGGCTGGTTCTACACCCTCGTCGCGATCGCCTGCGGAGCCTTCTGGCTCAAGGAGGCGCACGGTCTGCAGTCCCGCGCCAAGGCCGGGATCAAGGGCGCCAAGCTCAAGGAGATGCGACTGTTCCACTGGTCCATCACCTATGTGTCGCTGCTGTTCGTCGCCGTCGCCGTGGATCCCTTCCTTCGTTGATTACCGATGGGTAGCATGCTGTTCATGGCAGACACCCAGCAGGCGGACGAGCAGACGGAGACGGCGGCCGACGTGAAGTTCGGAGCGCGCACCGACAAGCGGGCCGGCAAGCACACCGACAAGCTCGCCAAGCAGATCCGTGCCTTCGCCGCCACGCACGGCGGCAGCGCCGAAGGCCAGCTCGCACACATCGGCCGAGGCCGCATCCGGATCGCGCTCGTCGGGGCCGACGGCGAGTGGGGCAACCTCGTCGCGGACACCTTCGGCTCCGCCAAGGACGCCGCCGACAAGGCCGGCCTCACGCTCCACGACGACTTCGACGGCGAGCTCGCCGCCAGGGTCCGTACCGGCCGCAACGAGTGGTCCCGGATGGCAGGCATCCAGCTGGGCGGCCCGGCCAACAGCTGACGGTCCGGTGCCCGGGCGCCGTGCGCCGGGGCGCACGCCGGAAGCGGAGCCCGATACCTCACCACCTCCTCGTCCGTTAGGCCCACCAGGCGCGGCGTTCCGGTCACGCCCGGCGGGCTCTCGGCGAGGAGGAGCGGATGGACGGACTTCCACCGCTCATCGATCAGTACAGCCATGGCGCGGTGCACGGTGAACTCGGCCTCGGCTCCTTCGAGACCCACCTCGCCGCCGCGGTCGGCGCCCACGGCCCGGCCCCCGCCGGCACCAGCTACTTCGACAGCTTCACCGGCCTTGCGATACGCCGCTGGTGCCCCCCGCTGCTCGGCCTGGAACCGCAGTGCCCGCCCGCCCGCTACCTGGCCCGCAGACGCGAGGTCGGCGCCTACCGGGCCGGACGCCTGCTGCTGCGCGGCTCCGGCATCGGCACGTTCCTGCTGGAGGCCGGCACCCCCAGCGATCTGACCTCGGCCGGCGAACTGGCCACCGCCGCCGAGGCCGGCGCCCACGAGGTCGTACGGCTCGAACCGCTCGCCGAGCAGGTCGCCGACACCTCCGGCAGCGTCGACTCCTTCATCGGCTACACCGCCGAGGCCCTGTACGCCGCGGCCCAGCACACCACCGCCTTCGCCTCCGGCGCCACCTACTGCGACGGGCACGCCCCCGAGGCGGGCGAGGTACGGCGCGCAGCGGACCGCTGGCTGCGCGGCCGCCGTCCCGGGGAGCGGCTCGGGGAGCCCGCGCTCGTACGGCATCTGCTGTGGAGCGCGGTGGCGACCGGTCTTCCGGTGCAGCTGCACAGCCCCGATCCGCGGCCACTGGCGGGCTTTCTGCGCGCCACGACCGGCTTCGGCTCGGATCTCGTCCTGCTGCCGCGGGCGCCGCACCACCGGCGGGCGGCGGAGTTCGCCGCGGTGCACGCCCATGTGTACGCGGACGCCGGGCCCCGCCCCGAGGAGACGCTCGGTCAGGCGCCGTTCGGCAAGCTGCTGTTCTCCTCGGGCGCCCGCGGGCTGCCCGAGCTGTATGTGACCGGCGCCCGGTTCTTCCTGCGCGCCATGGGCCGCCTCGTACGGGAGTGGACCGACGAGGGGCTGTGCGGCGCCGAGGACGGGCGGCGGATCACCGAGATGGTCGGGTCGGGGACCGCGCGCCGGGTCTACCGGCTGAGCGCGTCGGCCGGCTGAGGCGCCGGTGCCTCGTGCTCGCCGGAGGGGGCGGGCTTGTCGGCGTCCTCCTCGGGGAGCGGACCGCGGTCGCGCAGCGACAGACAGACCCGCAGCACACAGATCCACACCAGGGTCGAGCCCAGCATGTGGAGCCCGATGACGATTTCGGGCAGGCCCATGAAGTACTGGACGTAGCCGATGACGCCCTGCAGCGCGATACAGGCGAACAGTTCCAGGAGCGTCCGGCGCGGGGCGGCCGGCGCCTTGACGGCGCGCAGCGTGAACCACAGGGCGATGGACAGGCCGACGACGAGGTAGACGAAGTCGACGTGGAGCTGGGTGATCTCCTGCCAGTCCAGCGGGATGCGGTGGACCTTCTTGGCGTCGCCCGCGTGCGGGCCCGCACCCGTGACGACCGTGCCGATGACGGTGAGCGCGCCGGTCGCGGCCACCAGCAGCCAGGCCAGCTGCCGCGCCGGACGGGTGACCAGGTCGCGCGGCTCCTCGTCGCCCTCGCTCGCTCGCTTCCAGCTCAGTACGGCGACCGTGAGCAGCGCCGTGGCCGCGAGGAAATGCGAGCTGACGATGTACGGGTTCAGGCCGGTGAGGACCGTGATGCCGCCGATGACGGCGTTGCTCATGACGAGCCAGAACTGCGCCCAGCCGAGCCGGGTGAGCGAGCGGCGCCGGGGGTGACGGGCGCGGGCGGCGATGATGAACAGGCCGACGACCGCGCACAGCACATCCGTCAGCATGCGGTTGCCGAACTCGATGAGGCCGTTGATGCCCATCGCGGCGGTCGGAGTCAGGCTGTCCGGCGTGCACTTGGGCCAGGTCGAGCAGCCCAGGCCGGACTGCGAGAGCCGGACCGCGCCACCCGTGACGACGATGATCACGGCCATGACGACGGTCGCCAGCGCGGCCCGCCGCACAAAGGCCGCGGACGGCTGCCAGCGGCGGGCGATCAGCTCAAGGGGGTTCAGCGTGTTCGGCACGGGAGCCATCGTAGGCGGCGCCTTGTGCAAACTTTCACGAGGGGTGCGTCACGCGACGGACCCCCTCCGAACCGCTCCGCGGAACGGCCGCCGGGCGGCTCACTCCCAGCGGAAGAAGCGGGCCGCCGTGCCCAGGCCCAGCACCGACCAGCCCGCCAGGATGCCGAGGTCCCGCCAGGGGGTGCCGGCGCCGTGCTGGAGGACGTCGCGCAGCCCGTCGGACAGCGCCGCGATCGGCAGCAGCCCGAGCACGCTCTGCGCGGCCTCGGGGAACTTGTCCAGCGGGACGATCACGCCGCCGCCGACCAGCAACAGCAGGAACACCAGGTTGGCCGCGGCGAGGGTGGCCTCGGCCTTGAGCGTGCCGGCCATCAGCAGGCCCAGGCCGGAGAAGGCGGCGGTGCCCAGCAGGAGCAGCAGCACCACGGAGAGCGGGTTGCCGTGCGGGGACCAGCCCAGCGCCAGGGCCACGGCCGTCAGCAGCACGATCTGCAGGACCTCGGTGACCAGCACCGCGCAGGTCTTGGCGGTCATCAGCCCCCACCGCGGCAGCGGCGAGACGGCGAGCCGCTTGAGCACGCCGTAGCGCCGCTCGAAGCCGGTCGCGATGGCCTGGCCGGTGAAGGCGGTCGACATCACGGCGAGCGCCAGGATGCCGGGCGCCAGGAAGTCCACGGAGCTGCCCGCGCCGCCGGCCGTATCGGTGGGCACCGCGATGATGTCGACGGCGGAGAACAGCACCAGCAGCAGCGTCGGGATGATGACGGTCAGCAGCAGCTGCTCACCGTTGCGCAGCAGCATCCTGGTCTCCAGCGCCGCCTGCGCGCGGATCATCCGGGGCAGCGGGGCCGCCCCGGGCCGCGGGGTGAACGTGCCGGTCGCGGTCATGCGCGCAGCTCCTTGCCGGTCAGCTCCAGGAAGACGTCTTCGAGGGTGTGGCGTTCGACGGCTATGGCGTCGGGCATCACGCCGTTCTGGGCGCACCAGGAGGCGACGGTGGCCAGCAGTTGCGGGTTGACCTTGCCGTGTACGCGGTAGACGCCGGAGGCCGGTTCCGCTGCGGCGCTGTCGGCGGGCAGCGCCTTGAGGAGCGAGGCGATGTCGAGGCCGGGGCGGCCGGTGAAGCGCAGGCTGTTCTCGGCGCCGCCGCGGCACAGCTCGTCCGGGGTGCCCTGGGCGATCACCCGGCCGCCGTCGATGATCGCGACATGGTCGGCTAGCTGCTCGGCCTCGTCCATGAAGTGGGTGGTCAGTACGGTGCTGACGCCGTCGGCGCGCAGCTCCCGGACGAGCTCCCAGGTGGCGTGCCGGGCCTGGGGGTCGAGACCGGCCGTCGGCTCGTCGAGGAAGACCAGTTCGGGGCGGCCGACCACGGCCATCGCCAGCGCCAGCCGCTGCTGCTGGCCGCCGGACAGCCGCCGGTAGGGCGTCCGGCCGCAGCTTCCCAGGCCGAGCCGGTCGATGAGCCCGTCGACGTCGAGGGGGTGGGCGTGCAGGGTCGCGGTGTGCCGCAGCATCTCCTCCGCCTTGGCGCCCGCGTAGACGCCGCCGGACTGCAGCATCACGCCGATCCGCGGCCGCAGTGCCGCGGCGTCGGCGACCGGGTCCAGGCCCAGGACGCGGACGCGGCCGGCGTCCGGGCGGCGGTAGCCCTCGCAGGTCTCGACGGTGGTGGTCTTGCCGGCGCCGTTCGGGCCGAGCACAGCGGTCACCGCACCGCGCGCGACGGTCAGGTCGAGCCCGTCCACGGCGGTCTTGGTCCCGTATCGCTTGACCAGACCGATGATCTCGACGGCAGGCTCTCGTCCGGGGGGCCGGGGGGCGTCCCCCGGGGAGGTGCTGCGCATGGCGGGCAGTCTACGGAGAGTGGCAGGGTCTTCTTCAATGGGGGCGCGGGCTTCATATGTGGGGGCGTGGGCTTCACGAGGGGGCGCGGGCCCCGGCCGGTGCCGGGGTAATCAGTCCGGCGGTGTGCGCCCGCACGGATTCCTGCGGGCCGCGGGCACCGGGGTACGGCCGCCGGGCCGGGACACGACCTTGCAGGTCGGCGGCGGTTTCGGAGGTCCCGCAGGGGCTTGAATTAGGTAACCCTAAGTGATACAGGCCACCGGCCTGTGATCCGGATGAGGGTTGTCTCGCTTTGACGAATTACGCAACAATGGCGTTGTGAAATACGCGAGCGAGGAACAGGAAGGGCCCGCGGTCGACAGGACCGCCGGGCCGGCCGCCTCCGCGCCCGAGCAGACCGAGCGGCGCGGGCCGGGCGCCGAGCCTGCCGCGGCGCCGCACGACGAACAGCAGGGCACCCGCAACAGGGTCGCCCGCTCCATCCTCGACCACGGTCCGTCCACCGCGGCCGAGCTGGCACTGCGACTGGGGCTGACCCAGGCCGCCGTGCGCCGGCATCTGGATTCGCTGGCCACCGAGGGCGTCGTCGAGCCCCGCGAGAAGCGGGTCTACGGCACGCGTGGCCGCGGCCGCCCGGCCAAGGCCTTCGCCCTCACCGACTGCGGGCGGGACGCCTTCGACCAGGCCTACGACCAGCTCGCCTCCGACGCGCTGCGCTGGATCGCGCAGAGCGCCGGCGGCGGCGAGAAGGGCGAGGCCGCCGTCGCCGCATTCGCCCGCGCCCGCCTCGCCGTCCAGGCCGAGGGCTACCGCAAGGCGGTCGAGACCGCCGAGCCGGAGGCCCGTACCGAGGCCCTGGCGAAGGCGTTGACCGCGGACGGGTACGCTGCTACGGCGCGCAGCGCCCCCAATCCCCAGCTCGGTGAACAGCTCTGCCAGCACCACTGCCCGGTCGCCCATGTCGCCGAGCAGTACCCGCAGCTGTGCGAGGCGGAGACCGAGGTCTTCTCCCGATTGCTCGGGACCCATGTACAGCGGCTTGCCACCATCGCCCACGGCGACGGGGTGTGCACGACCTTCATCCCGAAGGCCGGTGCAGGCCAGGCCGCTCACAGCACCGCACGCACCACCAAGACCACCACAGCATCTGCAAGCACGGCCGGGAGGAACCCCGCATGACGCTCCCTACGGAGACTACTCACCCTGAGCTCGAGGGCCTGGGCAAGTACGAATACGGCTGGGCCGACTCCGACGTGGCCGGCGCCTCCGCCAAGCGCGGTCTTTCCGAGGCCGTCGTCCGCGACATCTCGGCGAAGAAGAACGAGCCGGAGTGGATGCTCAAGCTGCGTCTCAAGGGCCTGAAGCTGTTCGACAAGAAGCCCATGCCGAACTGGGGCTCGGACCTGTCGGGTATCGACTTCGCCAACATCAAGTACTTCGTCCGCTCCACGGAGCAGCAGGCCGCCTCCTGGGAGGACCTGCCCGAGGACATCAAGAACACCTACGACAAGCTCGGCATCCCCGAGGCGGAGAAGCAGCGCCTGGTCGCCGGTGTCGCCGCGCAGTACGAGTCCGAGGTCGTCTACCACCAGATCCGTGAGGACCTGGAGGAGCAGGGCGTCCTGTTCCTGGACACCGACACCGCGCTCAAGGAGCACCCGGAGCTCTTCCAGGAGTACTTCGGCACGGTCATCCCGGTCGGCGACAACAAGTTCGCGTCGCTGAACACCGCGGTGTGGTCCGGCGGCTCGTTCATCTACGTCCCCAAGGGTGTCCACGTCGACATCCCGCTGCAGGCCTACTTCCGGATCAACACGGAGAACATGGGCCAGTTCGAGCGGACGCTGATCATCGTCGACGAGGACGCCTACGTCCACTACGTCGAGGGCTGCACGGCGCCGATCTACAAGTCGGACTCGCTGCACTCCGCGGTCGTCGAGATCATCGTCAAGAAGGGCGGCCGCTGCCGCTACACGACCATCCAGAACTGGTCGAACAACGTCTACAACCTGGTCACCAAGCGCGCCGTCGCCTACGAGGGCGCGACCATGGAGTGGGTCGACGGCAACCTCGGCTCCAAGGTGACGATGAAGTACCCGGCGGTCTACCTGATGGGCGAGCACGCCAAGGGCGAGACCCTGTCCATCGCCTTCGCGGGCGAGGGCCAGCACCAGGACGCCGGCTCCAAGATGGTCCACATGGCGCCGAACACCTCCTCCAACATCGTCTCCAAGTCGGTGGCGCGAGGCGGCGGCCGCACCTCCTACCGAGGCCTGGTCGAGATCGGCGAGGGCGCCGCGGGCTCCAAGTCCAACGTGCTGTGTGACGCCCTGCTGGTGGACACCATCTCCCGCTCGGACACCTACCCCTACGTCGACGTCCGCGAGGACGACGTCTCCATGGGCCACGAGGCGACCGTCTCCAAGGTCAGCGAGGACCAGCTCTTCTACCTGATGGCGCGCGGCCTGACGGAGTTCGAGGCCATGGCGATGATCGTGCGTGGCTTCGTCGAGCCGATCGCCCGTGAGCTGCCGATGGAGTACGCACTGGAGCTCAACCGGCTGATCGAGCTGCAGATGGAAGGTTCGGTCGGCTGACGCCCGGCCACCCGGCAGCAACGGATTCACGAGGCAGCGTCCTCTTCAAGAAAGCGAGCTAGACGACAGCCATGGCTGAGGCTCAGAACATCCCGGCGGGTTCCACGACCACCGGCTCCCTTGCGGTGGCCGCGGAGTCCACCGTCGCCACCCGGATGAGCGCCCCGCCGTCCTACGACGTGGCGGACTTCCCGGTGCCGCACGGCCGCGAGGAGGAGTGGCGTTTCACGCCCCTCGCGCGCCTGAAGGGCCTGCACGACGGCAGTGCCGTGGCCGGCGGTCCCGACCTGAAGATCGACATCACCGCTCCCGAGGGTGTCACCCACGAGCTGGTCGACCGGACCGACCCGCGGGTCGGCAAGGCCGGCACGCCCGTGGACCGGGTCGCCGCCCAGGCGTACAGCTCCTTCGAGAAGGCGTCGGTGGTCTCGGTCCCCAAGGAGACCGTGCTCAGCGAGCCCATCCGGATCACCGTCCACGGTGCGGGCGGCACGACCTTCGGCCACCAGGTCATCGAGCTCGGCGCGTTCGCCGAGGCGGTCGTGGTCATCGACCACACCGGTGACGCGGTGCTCGGCGCCAACGTCGACTACCTCCTCGGTGACGGCGCCAAGCTGACCGTCGTCTCCGTCCAGGACTGGGACGACCAGGCCGTGCACGTCGGGCAGCACAACGCCCTCGTCGGCCGGGACGCCAGCTTCAAGTCCGTGGTCGTCACCTTCGGCGGCGACGTGGTGCGGCTGCACCCGCGCATCACCTACGCGGGCCCCGGCGGCGAGGCCGAGCTCTACGGTCTGTACTTCACCGAGCAGGGCCAGCACCAGGAGCACCGCCTCTTCGTCGACCACGAGGCGTCCAACTGCCGCTCACACGTCGTCTACAAGGGCGCGCTGCAGGGCCAGGACGCGCACGCGGTCTGGATCGGCGACGTCCTCATCCGGGCGTCCGCGACCGGCACGGACACCTACGAGCTCAACCGCAACCTCGTCCTCACCGACGGCGCGCGGGTCGACTCGGTCCCCAACCTCGAGATCGAGACCGGCGAGATCGTCGGCGCGGGCCACGCCTCGGCGACCGGCCGCTTCGACGACGAGCAGCTCTTCTACCTCATGGCCCGCGGCATCCCGGCCGACGAGGCCCGCCGACTGGTCGTCCGCGGCTTCTTCGCCGAGCTGGTCCAGCAGATCGGTCTCCCGGACGTCGAAGAGCGTCTGATGAGCAAGGTCGAGGCTGAGCTGGAAGCGTCCGCGGCATGACGTACGTACGCGCAGCGGCGCTCAGCGAGCTGGAGGACGACACCCCCAAGCGGGTGGAGCTCGACGGCGTTCCCGTCTCCCTGGTCCGCACCGAGGGCGAGGTGTTCGCGATCAACGACATCTGCTCGCACGCGAACGTCTCCCTCTCGGAGGGCGAGGTGGAGGACTGCTCCATCGAGTGCTGGCTGCACGGTTCGAGCTTCGACCTGCGTACCGGTAAGCCGAACGGCCTTCCCGCGACGCGCCCCGTCCCCGTATACCCCGTAAAGATCGAAGGGGACGACGTGCTCGTCTCCGTCACCCAGGAGTCCTGAGTTCCCCATGGCAACGCTTGAGATCCACGACCTGCACGTCTCCGTCGAGGCCGAGAACGGCCCGCGCGAGATCCTGAAGGGCGTCGACCTGACCGTGAAGCAGGGCGAGACGCACGCCATCATGGGCCCCAACGGCTCCGGCAAGTCGACCCTCGCCTACTCCCTTGCGGGTCACCCCAAGTACACGATCACCGGTGGCACGGTCACCCTCGACGGCGAGAACGTCCTGGAGATGTCCGTCGACGAGCGCGCCCGGGCCGGCGTCTTCCTCGCCATGCAGTACCCGGTCGAGGTGCCCGGCGTCTCGGTCTCCAACTTCCTGCGTACCTCCGCGACCGCGATCCGCGGCGAGGCCCCCAAGCTGCGGCTGTGGGTCAAGGAGGTCAAGGAGGCCATGGAGCGTCTCCAGATGGACACCTCCTTCGCCGAGCGCAACGTCAACGAGGGCTTCTCCGGCGGTGAGAAGAAGCGCCACGAGATCCTTCAGCTGGAGCTGCTCAGGCCGGCCATCGCGATCCTCGACGAGACCGACTCCGGTCTGGACGTCGACGCGCTGCGCACCGTCTCCGAGGGCGTCAACCGCGTCCGCGAGACCGGCGAGGTCGGCACCCTGCTGATCACCCACTACACGCGCATCCTGCGCTACATCAAGCCCGACCGCGTGCATGTGTTCGCGAACGGCCGGATCGCCGAGTCCGGCGGTGCCGAGCTCGCGGACAAGCTGGAGGCCGAGGGCTACGAGGAGTACACGAAGGGTGGCGCAAGCCTGTGAGCGACGCGCGCGAGGCCACCGGCCTGCGGACGACCTGCTCCCCGCAGGTGCGCCTCGTGGGCGTCCGTAACACCAGCCGCTTGCGCGGCGGGGCGAACGAAAGGGCACGAGCGTGACACAGCTGCCGGGCCTCCTCGACACCGAGGCGATCCGTAAGGACTTTCCCCTTCTGGACCGCCTGGTCCACGACGGGAAGAAGGTCGTGTACCTGGACAACGCGGCGACGTCACAGAAGCCGCGTCAGGTGCTCGACGCCCTGAACACCTACTACGAACGCCACAACGCCAACGTCCACCGCGGTGTGCATGTGCTCGCCGAGGAGGCCACGGCGCTGTACGAAGGCGCCCGTGACAAGGTGGCCGCCTTCATCAACGCACCGAGCCGCGATGAGGTGATCTTCACCAAGAACGCCTCGGAGTCGCTCAACCTCGTGGCGAACATGCTCGGCTGGGCCGATGAGCCCTACCGCGTGGACCACGAGACCGAGATCGTCATCACGGAGATGGAGCACCACTCCAACATCGTCCCGTGGCAGCTGCTCTCGCAGCGCACCGGCGCGAAGCTGAAGTGGTTCGGCATCACCGATGACGGCCGGCTCGACCTGTCCAACATCGACGAGATCATCACCGAGCAGACGAAGATCGTCTCCTTCACGCTGGTCTCCAACATCATGGGCACCATCAACCCGGTCGAGACGATCATCCGTCGCGCCCAGGAGGTCGGCGCGCTGGTCTGCATCGACGCCTCGCAGGCCGCCCCGCACATGGTGCTGGACGTGCAGGCGCTGCAGGCCGACTTCGTGGCCTTCACCGGCCACAAGATGTGCGGCCCGACCGGCATCGGCGTCCTGTGGGGCCGCCAGGAGCTGCTGGAGGATCTCCCGCCGTTCCTCGGTGGCGGCGAGATGATCGAGACCGTCTCGATGCACTCCTCGACCTATGCGCCCGCGCCGCACAAGTTCGAGGCCGGTACGCCCCCGATCGCCCAGGCCGTTGGCCTCGGCGCGGCCGTGGACTACCTCTCCTCGATCGGCATGGACCACATCGCCGCGCATGAGCACGCGATCACCGAGTACGCCGTCAAGCGGCTGCTGGAGGTCCCCGACCTGCGCATCATCGGCCCGAGCACGGCCGAGGACCGCGGGGCGACGCTCTCCTTCACGCTCGGTGACATCCATCCGCACGACGTCGGCCAGGTGCTGGACGAGCAGGGCATCGCGGTCCGCGTGGGTCACCACTGCGCACGCCCGGTCTGCCTGCGCTTCGGAATTCCTGCGACCACGCGAGCGTCGTTCTATCTGTACTCCACGCCCGCCGAGGTCGACGCCTTGGTCGAGGGCCTGGAGCACGTCCGCAACTTCTTCGGTTAAACAGACACAGCCGGTTATCAAGCACAGCGGATGAGGACGAGGACTGACTGAGCCGTGAAGCTGGATTCCATGTACCAGGACGTCATCCTGGACCACTACAAGCACCCGCACGGGCGCGGTCTTCGGGACGGCGACGCCGAGGTGCACCACGTCAATCCCACGTGCGGTGACGAGATCACCCTGCGCGTGCGGCTCGACGGCGCGACGATTGAGGATGTGTCCTACGAGGGCCAGGGCTGCTCCATCAGCCAGGCCAGCGCGTCGGTGCTCAACGACCTCCTGGTCGGCAAGGAGCTCGGCGAGGCGCAGAAGATCCAGGAGACCTTCCTGGAGCTGATGCAGTCCAAGGGGCAGGTCGAGCCGGATGACGCCATGGAGGAGGTGCTGGAGGACGCGGTGGCGTTCGCCGGTGTCTCCAAGTACCCCGCGCGCGTGAAGTGCGCGCTGCTCAGCTGGATGGCCTGGAAGGACGCCACGGCCAAGGCCCTCTCCGAGGAGGCGAAGTCCGCATGACCGACACCCCGACCACCACCAAACCTGCCTCCGAGGAGGAGGTGCGCGAGGCGCTCTACGACGTCGTCGACCCCGAGCTGGGCATCGATGTCGTCAACCTGGGGCTGATCTACGGCGTCCACATCGACGACGCCAATATCGCCACCATCGATATGACGCTGACCTCCGCGGCCTGCCCGCTGACCGACGTCATCGAGGACCAGGCGAAGTCCGCCACGGACGGCATCGTCAACGAGCTGAAGATCAACTGGGTCTGGATGCCCCCGTGGGGCCCGGACAAGATCACCGACGATGGCCGCGAACAGCTGCGCGCGCTGGGCTTCAACGTCTGAGACGTCGCCCTCGGAAGACCGAGCCGATACGGCCGTGCCCCCCCGGACATCCGGGGGGCACGGCCGTATCGCCGTATCGGGGCGACCCCCGCACGGCTATGTACGGACGTACGCAACGCTGTGTACGCTCGTACGCATGGTCTATGTGACGCTCGGCGCCGCGATCCTCTCCGAGATCCTCGCGACCACCGCGATGAAGTACAGCGACGGCTTCAGCAGGCTGTGGCCGTCGCTGGCCACCGCGGTGGGCTATCTGCTCGCCTTTGCGCTGCTCGCCCAGACGCTCAAAACGATGAGTGTCGGCACCGCGTACGCGATCTGGTCCGGCGCCGGAACGGCGGTGATCGCGATGATCGGGATGGTGTTCCTGGGGGAGAGCGCCAGTGCGCTGAAGCTCTTCGGGGTGCTGCTGGTCATCGCCGGGGTCGTGGTGCTGAACCTGGACGGGGCGCACTGATGGCCCGTCGCTACGATCCGGACCGGCGGCAACGGATCATCGATGCGGCGATCGCCGTGGTCGGTGAGCGGGGGATCGCCGGGCTCAGCCACCGCGCCGTGGCCGCCGCGGCGGATGTGCCGCTCGGCTCGACCACGTACCACTTCGCGTCCCTGGACGAGCTGCTGATCGCCGCGCTGCGGCAGGTCAATGGCGTGTGCCTGGCCGAGTTCGCGCACTGGGCCGACGGGATCGATCCGGCGGTGCCGCTCGCCGAGGAGGTCGCCCGGCTCATCGAGGACACCCTGGCCGGAGACCGCTCGCGGATGGAGCTGGAGTACGAGCTCTATCTGGCGGCGCTGCGGCACGAGGCGGTGCGGCCGATCGCCGCGGAGTGCCTGGAGGAGATGGTGCGGCTGCTCGGACGGCGGATCGGCGATGCCCGGACCGCGCGGGCCGTGGTGGCCTTCACCGACGGGCTGGTGCTGCAGCATCTGCTGACCGGGCAGCCCTTCGACCCCACGACGGTACGGGCCGGGCTGGCCGGGGTGCTGGGCTGAGCCACCCGGCAGCGGGCCGCCGTGCAGGATCTGTGCACGGGATGGTGCAACCGCGAGGCCCGGCCCGGTCGCTGAGACCGGTTCGCCTCCGCGGGCGCCCTCCGGTTAGGTTTCGGACATGACCGATGCTGCTGTTTCCGCTTCCCGTACCACCGGCGCCGTCGCCGCCGGGCTCGCCACCGTCACCTCCGACGGCACCGTTCTCGACACCTGGTTCCCGGCGCCCGAGCTGGTCGCTGTGACTGCCGAGGGCCCTGGCCCGGCCGGCACCGAGCACCTCGACGACGAGCGCGCCACCGAACTGCTGGGCGCCGCCGTGCTCAAGGCGATCGGTCCCGACCCGGTCCGTGATGTCGAGGTCGTCGCCGTCCGTACGGTCATCGCCTCCCTCGACGACAAGCCGCTGGATGCGCACGACGCCTACCTGCGCCTCCACCTGCTCAGCCACCGGCTGGTCAAGCCGCACGGGCAGAACCTGGAGGGCCTCTTCGGGCTGCTGGCCAACGTCGCCTGGACCTCGCTGGGCCCGGTGGCCGTCGACCAGGTGGAGACGGTGCGGCTGAACGCCCGCGCCGAGGGGCTGCATCTGATGGTCACCGGCATCGACAAGTTCCCGCGGATGACCGACTATGTCGCGCCCACCGGGGTGCGGATCGCGGACGCCGACCGGGTGCGCCTGGGGGCCCACCTCGCGGCCGGTACCACCGTCATGCACGAGGGCTTCGTCAACTTCAACGCCGGGACGCTGGGCACCTCCATGATCGAGGGCCGGATCAGCGCGGGCGTCGTGATCGGCGACGGCTCCGACATCGGCGGCGGCGCCTCCACCATGGGCACCCTCTCGGGCGGCGGCAAGCAGATCATCTCGATCGGCGAGCGCTGCCTGCTGGGTGCCGAGTCGGGCATCGGTATCGCGCTCGGCGACGAGTGTGTCGTCGAGGCGGGGCTGTATGTGACCGCCGGTACCCGCGTCACGCTGCCCGACGGCCAGATCGTCAAGGCCCTGGAGCTCTCCGGCGCGGACAACATCCTCTTCCGCCGCAACTCCACCACCGGCACCGTCGAGGCCCGCCCGAACAAGGCGGCCTGGGGCGGCCTCAACGAGGTGCTGCACAGCCACAACTGAGCGCACGGCCACGGCCGGCCGTGCAGCACCGACCCGTGCACGGCTGAGCGTTCACGGCAGCGTCAGCGGCCCGGCGGGAGAACCGCCGGGCCGCCTCCGTTGCCGCTCCCGCACCGCCCTGTCCCCGTCCCGGGCGGACGCCGATAGGCTTTGCGCCATGCGTGATCTTGTAGCGGGGATGCGGTATCTGGGCAAGGGGCAGCGCTGGGTCGCCCAGCACGGCCGGTGGTGGGGATTCGGGCTGATTCCGGCGCTGATCGCCCTGGTGCTGTACGCCGCGGTGCTCACCGTGCTCGCCCTCTGGTCCGGCGATATCGCGGCCTGGGCGACGCCGTTCGCCGACGGCTGGGGCGCGCCCTGGCAGGGGCTGCTGCGCGGGGTGTTCGTGGCGCTGCTGTTCGCCGGTGGGCTGATGCTGTCGGTGCTGACGTTCACCGCCGTCACGCTGCTGATCGGCGACCCCTTCTACGAGTCGCTGTCGGAGAAGGTCGAGGAGTCCGAGGGGCGTTGCCCGCCGTCCCCGGACCGGCCGCTGTGGCAGGAGATCTGGATCGCCCTGCGCGACAGCGTCCATGTGCTGCTGCGGGCGGCCGGTTTCGGGATCCTGCTGTTCGTCCTCGGGTTCGTGCCCTTCCTCGGGCAGACCGTGATCCCCGCCGTCGGCTTCTGTGTCTCCGGCTTCTTCCTCGCCGTCGAGCTGACCTCGGTGGCCATGCAGCGCCGGGACATTCCGGTGCGTGAGCGGCTGCGGCTGCTGCGGGGCCGCAAGGCCCTCGCGGTCGGCTTCGGCACCCCGGTCGTGCTGCTGTTCCTGGTCCCGTTCGTCGCGGTGGCGCTGATGCCGGGCGCGGTGGCCGGTGCGACGCTGCTGGTGCGGGACCTGGTGGCGGACGAGGAGGAGCCGCGCGCGCCGGACCGCGACGAGGGCACGGCCGGGCAGGACCGGGCCGCCGGGGCGCCGTACGGGCAGCCGGGCGCGCCCGGCGGCTTCGGGCCGCCCGCACCGTTCCCCGCTAGCCAGGGACAGCCGCAGGCACCGCGGCAGTATCCGCGTCCGCAGTCCGGTCCAAGGTCGTCCGCAGTGCGTCCACCAGCCGGCTGGTGAGCGGGGCATCCGCCGCCAGCAGCGGGGCGCGGACCGGGCCGGCGGGCAGGCCGAGGTGGTTCAGCAGCGCCTTCGCGGTGACCGTGCCGGGGGTCTCGCCGCCGGTCACCGCCTCGATGAGCGGCACCAGCGCCAGCTGACGGCGGGCCGCCCCGGCGGTGTCGCCGGCGTCGAAGGCGTCCAGTACGGCGCGCACCGCCCGCGGCGCGGCATTGGCCGCGGTGCTGACGCAGCCGGAGCCGCCGAGTGCGCGGAGCGGCAGGATCTGTTCGTCGCAGCCCGCGTAGTAGGCCAGGCCCGTCGAGGCCAGCACCTTCGCCGACTTCAGCGGGTCGTAGCCGCAGTCCTTGACCGCCGCGATCCGCGGATGGGCGGCCAGCCGCAGCAGCGTCCCGGCGGCCAGCGCGGTGCCGGTGCGGCCGGGGATGTCGTAGAGCATCACCGGCAGTCCGGTGGCGTCCGCGACCGTGCGCAGGTGGTGGGCGACGGCCTCCTGGGTGGGCCGCGAGTAGTAGGGCGTGACCACCAACAGGCCGTGGGCGCCTGCCCGTTCGGCGCTGCGGGCCAGTGCGACGGAGTGCCGGGTGTCGCTGGTGCCGACCCCGGCGGTGATCCGGGCCCGGTTGCCGACGGCCTCGACGACGGCCCGCAGCAGGGCCTCCTTCTCGGCGTCCGAGGTGGTCGGGGACTCCCCGGTGGTGCCGCTCAGCACCAGTGCGTCGCAACCGCCGTCGTCGACGAGATGGGTGGCGAGCCGCTGGGCGCCGTCGGTGTCGAGCTCTCCGTCGGCGGTGAAGGGGGTGATCATGGCGGTCGCGGTACGGCCGAAGGGCGGTGCGGCCGCCCGGGGTGCGAGGGGGACGGACATGGTCTCCATGCCAGGAGTCTGGGGGCGCCTCATATTTCACGTCCACTTAGTTGTGCTGGCTGATTCGTTAAGCAGTGCTACGTTCAGCGCGTGATCGGCGCGCGAAAGCGGCCGCCGCGCCTTCCGGTGCGACGGCCGCTCGGGCATCACAGGCCCATCACGCGCCAGTCAGGCCATTCCGCGAACGCTTCAGGTCCTGGGTCCGCTCGGCGGCGGACTCCTCCGACGACTTCGGCTTCCGCTGGTCGGTGCGCCGTTCGGCGGCACGGTCCTTGTTGCCCGACTTACGGTTCTGGGACTTCGGCATGATGACTCCCTATGTCTCGCCGAATGTTTCTTACATTCCCAGTACCGCACCCCCCGCGGCAGTTGGCCCCCCGACGTGGGCCGGGCGAGTGACGGGAGTGTCACACGGGGTGACGTGAGGCGGGCTACGGCTTGATCCGCAGTACCTGCGGATCGTGGTCGCTGGCCTGGTCGGCGTACTCGGCATTGATGTGCACGATGTCGTAGTCGGCCCGGGTCAGCGGCCGGCTGGTGAGCATGTGGTCCAGCACCTGCGAGTTGCCGTTGTAGACATAGCCGTAGCGCTCCGCGGCGGGCAGCCTGCCGACCTGGTCGGTGAGCACACCGCCGGCGGTGAGGTCCTTCAGCGCCGGTGAGAACGAGTAGTCGTTGAGGTCGCCGGCCACCACCACACCGGCCTTCGGGTCCTTGGCCAGCAGATCCTTGACGAAGGCGTTGACCAGGCGGGCCTGGCCGGTGCGCTGGGTCTCGGAGCTCCGGGCCGGGGGCTGGAAACGGCTGTCCAGGCCCTGGTCGCCGCCCTTGGAGTTGAAGTGGTTGGCGATCACGAACACCCGGCTGCCCGGTCGGCTCTTGAGCGAGAACTGCCCGACGAGGGGCTTGCGGCTGGCCTTCCACGCCGGGTCGGCGGGCGCGATCCGGCCCGGCGACGCGGACAGGGTGGCCTTGCCGTGGTCGGCGACCACCTGCACCGGAGTGGTGGAGTCGCCGCCCTTGATGTCCGTGAAGGACACCCGGCCGGGGTTGAACAGGAAGGCCACGCGGATGTTGCCGCCCGGCTGCCCGCCGTCCTCGTCGTTGACCGGGTCGATCTGCCGCCACTCGTACGCCGGGCCGCCGGCCGCCTTGATGGCGTCGGTGAGCTTGGTGAGGGTCGCCCCGGCGGTGACCACGCCGTTGTCGGTGGCGCCGTTGTCGTCCTGCACCTCCTCCAGCGCGACGACATCGGGGGACGCGAGATTGTGCACCAGCGCCTTCGCCAGCCGGTCGAACTTGGCCTGCGGGGTGGTGGGGGCGAGGTTCTCGACGTTGTAGGTGGCCACCGCCAGCTCGCCGGACTTCTGCTTGCGGGTGGTCTCCGGCGCGGGGCCGTGGTCGGCGAGGGTGCCCAGCTCGGTGGCCTGGAGCGTGTAGCCGCCGAAGCTGTCGTAGTCCAGCGGGCCGGCGGTGGTGCCGGTCAGCTCGTCGCCGACATCGGCCACCGGGAACGGCCGCTCGGAGAACGGGATCAGGGAGGTCACCTTGACCCGGCCGCCGTTGGGGTCCGCGTACGAGCGGTAGAGCGTGCCGCCGCGGGCCGTGCGGTGGTGGCGCGGCTCGGCGGTCACCCACAGCTCGTTGTGGGTGTTGGTCGCGCCGACGACCGGGGCGCTCGACACCGAGACGCGCATCCCCTCCAGCGACTCGTAGTGGTCCAGCGCGTACGAGCCGGGGCGCAGGGTGAGGGACTCGATGCTCTTGCCGCCCGCGGCGGGGGCGTAACGGTTCGGCACCGAGGCCGGGTTGAGCTTGAAGGCGGCCGGCAGCGGGGCGCCGGAGGAGCCGACCTTCCAGGTCGCGCCGGTGATCTCGGTGACGGACTGCAGACCGGCGTCCTTGCCGCCCGGGTAGTACTCGCTGACCGTGCCGGAGAAGGTGAGGGCATCGCCGACGGCGACCTTCGGCGTCTCCTTTCCGGTGAAGACGAAGACCGCCTCGCTGGTGGCCGGGTTGCGGTCCGGGTGCGGGTCCTGCACCCAGAAGCCGCGCGCCGAGCCGAACGACCGGATCGCGGTGACCGTGCCGGGCACCTCGCTGACCTGCTGTCCGGCCAGCGGGGATATTCGGGTGCTGCCCTGGATGTCGTGGATCCGGGCGCCGGCCGCGGAGGCCGACTGGGTGGCGGTCAGCAGTCCGCCGGCCAGGGCGGCACAGGCCACCGCGCTGACGGCGACCGGTTTGCGGAGCGAACGACGGGACGGCATGCATGCCTCCGAGGGGATATGGGGGGTGGCAGGTGAATGTGCGTGCGGAGCCGGACCGGCGCGCGCTACGCGCGTCGATCTGCGTCAATCTCTTGTGCACGCAGGGGAGTTGTCAAGCTTCTCCCGGTGACCGGGAGGGGGCGCGGGGGTGAACCGTCCGAGTTACGGGGAATTCCGTCTACGCTTGGTCGGCGCACGAGCCCGTAGTCCGTCCGAGGAGCTGAGCAGCCGATGTCCGCAGACCGCCCCACCCTGCCGCCGGTGCGGCTGCGCTCCGAAGCGGAGCTGGCCCGCGACGCGCTGAGCGCCCCCCTGCTGGCGCGGGCCGCGCAGCTCGCCCGCTGGGCCGAGCGGGGCGTCCCGGTCGGTGTCGGCGGCCAGATCCTCGACGAGCCGCTGTCCGCCGCCACCGAGCACCTCGGCTTGGCCGGCGACGAGGACGGCCCGGCCTACACCGCCGAGGCCTGGCAGCTCGCGGTGGACACCGGACTCGTGGAGATCGAGGAGACCGTCGACGGCGAGGACGGTGCCGACCTCCCCGACGATGCCGCCGCCGGCACCGCCACCCCCGGTGAGGAGCTCGGTCTGCTCACCTCCGGCAGCCCGCAGGACATCCTGGACATCTGGCTCGGCGGCATGGAGACCGTGCTCGCCGACGCGGCCGCCCCCGACCTCGCCGACCTCGCCGACCAGCTCACCGAGGGCGGCGAACTCGACCTGGACGCGATCGACTGGAACCCGGAGGAGGAGGCCGAGCTGCTGGACGGCATCCTCGGCAACCTCTATCTGCTCACGGCTCTGAACGAGAGCCCTGACCAGGAGGTTCCACTGCCCGCGCTGGCCGCCTCCATGATCGTCCCGGACGATATGGAGGAGCCCACCGACGACGTCCTCGAAGAGGTCTCCGAGGCGATGATGCGCCTGGACGACCAGTTCCGGGTGCTGGAGCCGATCGGCCTGGTCGCCTACCAGCCCGTCGACGAGGCGCTCATCGAGGAGCTGGACGAGGACGGCGAGACGGTCCTGCCCACCGGCTCCGGGCCGGGGGGAGCCCCCACCGCCGGGCCGCTGACGGACGAGGACGTCTCCCGCTACGGCCTGGTCCGCCTCACCCCGCTCGGCGTCTACGCGGTACGCGCCCGGATGCTGGACGCGGGCGTGCACGCCCCGGCGGTCGGCGACCTCGCCGACAAGGGCGCCGATGTCCTCCTGGACGCGCTGCCCGACTACCCCGAGGCGCTCGCCCAGGCCGAGTCCGAGCTGTGGCTCGCCGCCCGTACGCCCCTGGACGCCTCCCGGGACCTGCTCGCGGCCGCCCGCGGCGACGACGACCGCGCGCCGCGGCGCCGGCTGGCCGCCCAGCAGACCCTCTCGCTGGTCTCGCCGGACGCCGAGGCCGCGCTGCGCGAGGTGCTCGACGACCGGCAGCTCGGCGGACTGGCCCGGGTCTGGCTCGCCGAGCGCGCGCTGCCCGGCATCCCCGAGCCGTCCCAGGAGATGATCTTCTGGCTGACGGTGGACACCATCGCGGCGCAGCTGGACAGCGCCGACGAGGACGCCACCGGCGAGCTGCGCGACCTGGTGCAGGGCCTGACCGATCAGCACAGCGGGTTCTTCGACACGGCCTGGCGGGTGGACCACCCGGCCACCGCCGATGTCCTGGAGGCCATGGGCCGGCTGCACCCGGACAAGAAGGCCGCCAAGGAGGCCCGCAAGGCCGCGTTCAAGGCGCGCTCGCGGCAGTCGGGCTAGCGGACACCGGGCAGGGCCGGGGCGGTATCACGCACGCCCGGGGCCGGTCCGGCGGATCAGGACCGGGCCGGTCCTGACCGCCGGACCGGCCCCAACTGCTTCCTGGATGTCGCGCCGCGTTCAACTGGAGTTCGAAGGCGCAGGGGAGCGTGGGCGAGGCAGGCACAGGGGAAGAAACCGGCCATCCAGGAGATGACTATGCCGCTCACCCGCAGAGACTTCGCCAAGCGTTCCGCCCTCGCCGGCGCGGGGGTCACGCTGGCCGGCAGCGTCGGGGTGCTGGCCACCGCGCCCGGAGCCATCGCCGAGGAGGCGCCGGCGGCCGGCCCGGACGGCGCGGCGGACGGCCGGGGCATCGGCTACGGCCCGCTGGTCCCGGACCCGGACGGCATCCTCGCACTGCCCGCCGGGTTCTCGTACAAGATCATCACCCGGACCGGTGTCACCCGGCTCGACAGCGGTGAGTCCACCCCCTCCAACCACGACGGCACCGGCACCTTCGAGGGCCACCGCGGCACCACCCTCCTCGTCAACAACCACGAGCTCAAGGGCCCGCGCGCCGACTGGCCGCACCCGGTGCCGCTGGCCGAGGGCCTGGTCTACGACCCGGCGGCGTCCGGCGGCTGCACCGTCGTCGAGGTCGCCAAGGACGGTACGCCGGTCGGCGAGTGGGTCGGCATCGCCGGTACGTCCACCAACTGCGCGGGCGGGACCACCCCTTGGGGCACCTGGCTGACCTGCGAGGAGAACGAGGACAAGGCCGGCCGGCACGGCATGACCAAGGACCACGGTTATGCCTTCGAGGTCGACCCGCACGACCGGCGGGCCGGCCGCGACCCCAAGCCCGTCAAGGCGCTGGGGCGCTACGCCCATGAAGCGGTGGTCGTCGACCCCAAGCGCGGCCACCTCTTTCTGACCGAGGACGCCGACACCCCCAACGGCCTGTTCTACCGCTGGACCCCGCCGCACGGCTTCCGGCACGGCCGCGGGCAGCTGCGCACGCTGGCCGATGACGCCGGGGTGCTGGAGGCCTTCAAGTGCTTCGACTCCGGTGGCCGGTTCGTCGACGACCTCTCGCGTGCCACCAAGGCCGGTACCGTCTACGGCGTCGACTGGGTCGAGGTCCCCGACCGCGACGCCCGCAAGGTCTCGGTGCGCAAGCAGTTCAAGGACGGCGAGGTCACCCGCGCCCGCAAGCTGGAGGGCCTGTGGTGGGCCGACGGCGGCGCGTACGTGGTGTCCTCCTTCGCCCGTGACGAGAGCCCGGTCCAGCACGACGGGCAGGTCTGGTTCTACGACCCGCGGCGGCGGACCCTGACGCTGAAGGTGCTGCTGGGCGTCAACCAGGACCCGTCGAAGGACGGTCCGCTGGACGGCCCCGACAACATCACCGTCTCGCCCTACGGCGGGCTGATCATCGCCGAGGACGGCGAGGGCGTACAGCACCTCTTCGGGGCCACCGACGACGGCCGGACCTACCCGATCGCCCGCAACGACCTCAACATCGGCACCACGGACGAGCCGAAGTTCAGCGAGTTCACCGGGCCGGTGTTCTCCCCGGACGGGCGCACGCTGTTCGCCAACATCCAGGAGCCCGGCATCATGCTGGCCATCACCGGCCCGTGGAAGCGGCAGCACCGCCGGCGGTAGCCGTACCGCGGGCGGCGGGGCGGTGTCTCAGTCCGCCCCGGCCGTGAGCACGTAGTAGTCCAGCAGTCCGGTCTCGTACGCCGTCAGATAGCGGCGCGGCCACTCGTCGCGGAGGTCCGGCTGCTGGGCCATATAGCGGTCGTAGTACTCCCAGACCCCGTCGCCGACCGACCGGACCCGGACCTCGCGCAGACCCGCCGCACTCAGCGTCTCGGCGACCTCGTCGACCACGTGCGGGACGTCCAGACCGTCGGCGTACGGGGGCAGCATGGCGGGCAGCACCCGGGCGGCCGCCCGGGTGCGGGCGAAGAAGGTCGTCAGCGCCAGCCGGCCGCCCGGGCGCAGGACCCGCGCCGCCTCCCGGGCGAAACCCGGCAGATCGCGGAAGTGCTGCGCCGCCTCGACGGAGAACAGGCAGTCGACACGGCCGTCGGGGAGCGGGATGCGCTGGGCCGCGCCCTGGAGGAACTCCAGCCGGCCGGCCGTGTCCGCCGAGGGGGCGAGCAGCGCCGCGTTCGCCGTCCGGGCACGGGCGATCTGGTCGGGGTGTGCGTCCATGCCGATGACCGTCCCCAGGCCGAATTCCTGCAGCGCCAGTGCGCACCCCAGCCCGCGCCCGCACCCGACGTCCAGGGCGGTGCGGCCCTGCGGCCGGTCGAAGGTGTCGAGCACCAGGCGGTAGAGGTCCTGCTCGCTGCGCACCCGGTCGGCCTCGGTCAGCGGCCGGTCCGCGGGGCCGGGCAGGCCCGGCCAGTAGCCGAAATTGATGAAGCCGCCGGCGAAGGCCGGGACGGTGCTGAGGTCGAGCTCGCCGTAGATCCTCGCGACCCGGTCGGGAAGGTCCGGGAGCCCTGGGCCGTCCGGGGGGTCCGCGGGTCCGGCCGGCTGCTGTTGTTGCGTCATCGAACGCTCCTCGTGCGTGCCGTGGGGGACGCGCCGTGACGGGCGGGGCCGTGACGGGGCGGGGCCAAAGGGCGCGGCGGAAAGGGGGAAGGGCCGGGGGCGGGCGGACGGGGAAGCGGGGATGCTGAGCTCGACGGTACGGACGACACAATTTTCGATCCTGGACCGTTCCCGCACCAGGGAAGGCCCTCCGCCGGCGGCGGCGCCGCGGGACACGGCGGGCCTGGCGCGGCGCCGGGAAGCCGGTCCATACCGCCGCGCGCGGCCCGGCCCCGCCGTCCCTGACGGGTGCCGAGGGGCCGTCAGGGACACGGGCGTCAGTGGCTCACAGGGCCTGTGCGGCCGGTTTGACCATGCCGCGCACCGTACGGGCGTCGACGAACTCGCCCAGCGCGGTCATCTCCCACTCGCCGGAGAACTGGCGGATGAGCTTGGCCATCATCACGCCCGTGCGCGGCTCGGCGTGGGTGAGGTCGAAGCGGACCAGCTCCTCGCCGCTCTGGGCGTCCACCAGGCGGCAGTACGCCTTGGCGACATCGGAGAACTTCTGGCCGGAGAAGGAGTTCACGACGAAGACCAGGCCGGTCACCTCCGGGGGCACTCCGCCGAGGTGGACGGTGATCGCCTCGTCGTCGCCGGCGCCCTCCCCGGTGAGGTTGTCGCCGGAGTGCTGGATCGCGCCGCCCAGGATCATCAGCTTGCCGAAGAAGCAGTTGTCGACCTTCTTGCGGTCCGGGCCGTAGGCGATGACCGAGGCGTCCAGGTCGATGCTCTTGCTGCGGAAGGCGGGCTCCCAGCCGAGGCCCATCGTGACCGAGGTGAGCAGCGGGGTGCCGCCCTTGACCAGCGAGACGGTCTGGTTCTTCTGGAGGCTGACGCGGCCCTTGTCGAGGTTGACCTTGCCGGAGCCGGGTGCCGGGGCGGCGGCCGGGGGCGCGGGCGCCGGCGGCGGGGTGACCGGGGCCGGGGCGCCCGCGGGCGGTCCCCACTGGCCGGCGGGGGCCGGGGGAGCGGGCGGCGCCGGGGGAGCGGGGGGTGCCTGCGGGGCGGCGGCGGGTGCGGCGGGCTCCTCCACGCTGACGCCGAAGTCGGTGGCGATCCCCGCCAGGCCGTCGGCGTAGCCCTGGCCGACCGCGCGGACCTTCCAGGCGCCGCCCCGGCGGTAGATCTCGACGACCACCAGCGCGGTCTCGGAGCCCAGCTGCGGCGGGGTGAAGGAGGCGATGACGCTGCCGTCGTCGGCGTTACGGACGGTGCCGGTCGGCTCCGTGCCGGCGAAGGTCGCCCCGGGCGCGTCCGGACTCGCGGTGACCACGATCTTCTCGATGCCCTCGGGGACCGCGGCGGTGTCCACCGTGATGGTGTCGCCGCCGCCGGCCGCCGCGGAGTGCGTCACGCCCGGTCCGCTGGGCTGGTTGTAGAACACGAAGTCGTCGTCGGAGCGCACCTTGCCATTGGCGGCGAGCAGCAGGCCCGACACGTCCAGCCGCACGGGGGCGGTGACGTCCACCGCCACCCGCACGGCGTTGAGCGGGAGGTTCGAGCCAGGAGTCATAGCGGTCATGCAGGGCTCAACGATCGGCTCGCCTTTGCGGTTCCATTACCCGCGGCCGGATGGCCGCCCGGCCCGGTCACCGGCGTTCACGGGAGTTGCCGAAGAGCAGCCGGTAGGCGACCAGCAGGACCAGGGCCCCGGCGATCGAGGCGATCCACATGGACGGTTCGCCGAAGTCCTTGGGGATCGGGCGGTGCAGGAATTTGGTGGAGAGCCAGCCGCCGAGGAAGGACCCCACGATGCCGATCAGGGTCGTGCCGACGATGCCGCCCGGGTCCCGTCCCGGCAGCAGGACCTTCGCGATGATGCCCGCGATCAGCCCGAGTACGAGCCAGCTGACGATGCCCATGATGCGTTCCTCGTTCCTGCGCGGTGATGGGGTACACAGACCAGGACGCCGGCCGGGCGACGGGGGTTCCGCGGCGTGGCAGAGGCCACCGTGCGCACCGCCGGGCGGCCCGGTCACCAAGGCACTCCCGTCAGTGCGGCCACCGGGGCGGGTCGGTGCAGAAGGCGCCGCCGAGGTAGGCGTGTTCGGGGTTCTCGGGGTCCAGTGCGCCCTGCGCGGCGATCAGCTGCGCCGCGTACGGCTCGGAGTCGTCCTGCGGTACGTAACCCAGGGCGCGGGCGGTCGACAGGTCCCACCACAGGCGGGTGTTGGCGGAGGAGCCGTAGACGACGGTGTGGCCCACGTCCGGCGCGGTGAGCGCGGCGTGCAGCAGCCGCGCGCAGTCGGCCGGGCTCAGCCAGATGGACAGCATCCGCACCGAGGTCGGCTCGGGGTAGCAGGAGCCGATGCGGACCGAGACGGTCTCGATGCCGTGCAGATCCCAGTAGAGCGAGGCCAGATCCTCGCCGAATCCCTTGGACAGCCCGTAGTAGGTGTCGGGGCGGCGGGGTGTGCCGACGGGGATGGCGCCGGAGCCGTCCGCGGGGCGCGGGGTGAACCCGACGGCGTGGTTGGAGGAGGCGAAGACGATACGGCGGACGCCTGCCTCGCGCGCCGCCTCGTACAGGCGGTAGGTGCCCTCGATGTTGGCGCGCAGGATCTGCTCGAACCCGGCCTCCAGGGAGATGCCGGCGAGATGGATGACCGCGTCGGCCCCGCGCACCGCCTCGCGCAGCGCCCGGGTGTCGGCCAATTCGGCGGTGATCGCGTCCGGTTCGCCGGCTGCGGTGTCGAGGGGCCGCTGGTCGAAGAGGCGCAGCCGGTATCCGTAGGGCGGCAGCAGGTCACGCATCAGGGTGCCGAGCCCGCCGGCGGCGCCGGTGAGCAGGACGGTGCGGGGTGCGGTCATGGGCGGGTACTCCTCCGGCTGAACTGCAAGGCTGTATGCGCGGACAGCATTCAGATGTATGGACACGGTAGGAAGCTGCATCATGGCCGGTCAAGATGCTTGACGGGGCCGGTAAAACCGCTTGCGGCGCGGCAGTTGTGGACCCTTGACCGGTCCGGGACGGCTACTCTAGCGTGGTCACGTTCATAAACATGGACGCTGATCAGAGACATGCACAAGCATGGATGCCAGGGAGAGCCCGTGACCCCAGACCCTCCCCCAGCCACCGCTGGGAGGTACCCCCAACTCGCCGACCGCCTCGACGGACTGCTGTTCTTCCCCGTGACCGCGTATGCGCCGGACGGCGCCCTGGACCTGGCGGCCTTCCGCACCCATGTACGCGCCGGCATCGACGCGGGCGCGGCCGCCGTCTTCGCCTGCTGCGGCACCGGCGAATTCCATGCGCTCACCCCCGGGGAGTTCACCGACTGCATCGCGGCCGCGGTCGAGGAGGCCGCGGGCCGGGTCCCGGTGGTCGCCGGTGCGGGCTACGGCACCGCGCTCGCCGCCCAGTTCGCCCGCCTCGCCCACGAGGCGGGCGCCGACGGCCTGCTCGCCATGCCGCCCTACCTCGTCGTCGCGGGCCAGGAGGGACTGCTGCGGCACTACACCGCACTCGCCGCCGCCACCCCGCTCCCCGTCATCGTCTACCAGCGCGACAACGCCGTCTTCACACCGGCCACCGTCGCCGCCCTGGCCCGGACCGAAGGCATCATCGGCCTCAAGGACGGAGTCGGTGACCTCGATCTGATGCAGCGCATCATCAGCACCGTCCGCACCGAGGCCCCCGACGAGGACTTCCTCTACTTCAACGGCCTGCCCACCGCCGAACTCACCGGCCCCGCCTACCTGGGCCTGGGCGTCCGCCTCTACTCCTCCGCCGTCTTCGCCTTCGCCCCCGAGATCGCCGTCGCCTTCCACCAGGCACTGAACAGCGGTGACGACTACACCGTCCAGCGCCTGACGGACGGCTTCTACCGGCCGCTGGTCGAACTGCGCAACCGGGGCCGCGGCTATGCCGTCTCGCTGGTCAAGGCGGGCGTACGGCTGCGCGGCCTGGACGTCGGCGAGGTCCGGACGCCGCTCAGCGAACCGGACCCCGCGCACGTCGCGGAGCTGTCCGGGCTGATCGAGCACGGCCTGGCCCTGGTCGCGGACGCGGCAGGGGCCGGCGCCTGATGCGCACCGCCGCGTTCCTCTACCCCTGGGACGTGGTCGGTGACCCGGACGCCGCAGGCCGCCTCGCCGGCCTCGGCATCCAGCAGGTCACCCTGGCCTCCGCCTATCACTCCACCCGCGCCCTCACCCCCCGCCACCCACGCCACCGCATCGTCACCGCCCGGCACGCCGCCGTCCTCTACCCTCCGGACCCCGCCCGCTGGGCCGGCCGCGCGCTGCGCCCCGCCACCCAGGACTGGACGGCCGGCCCGGACCCTTTCGGCGTGGCCGCGCGGGCGCTGGCGGACGCCGGTCTGGAGGTGCACACCTGGGTCGTCCTGGCGCACAACTCCCGCCTGGGCGCGGAGCATCCGGCCGCCGTGGTCCGCAACGCCTACGGCGACCCGTACCCGTGGGCGCCGTGCATCGCCCGGCCCGAGGTGCGCGAGTACCTCGTCGACCTGGCCGCCGAGGCGGCCGTACGGCCCGGCGCCCGGGGTACCGAGCTGGAGTCCTGCGGCTGGTACGGACTGGCCCATCTGCACGCCCACGACAAGACCGCCGGGGTGCCGCTGTCCGGCGCCGCGCAGTATCTGATGTCGGTGTGCTTCTGCACGGTGTGCGCGGCGGGGTACACCGGACTGGGCGTCCGTGCGCAGGAGTTGCGCGCCGCCGTGGTGCGGGCCCTGGAGCCGCAGTGGGTGGCCGGCCCGTCCGGCCCGGCGGACCGCGCGGGGGAGTGGGCCGCGGTCGAGGAGCTGCTCGGCGCGGAGCTCGCGGGGGTGCTGCGCAGCTGGCGGGACCGGGCCGCCCGTACGCTGCAGCGCGCGGCCGTCCGTGCGGTACGGCACGCCGCGGCGGACGGGTTCCGGGTGCTGCTGCACGCCGACCCGGCCGCGCACCGCTGCGGCGCCAACGCCGGGGTGGATCCGGCGGACGTGCTGGCGCACGCCGACGGCGTGGTGCTGCCGTGCACCGGCGACGCCGCCGCCCGCGCGGACGTCCTCGGCCCGTTCACCGACCACCCGGCCGGAGCGACGGTCGCCGCCAATCTCACCGTGGTTTCCGGCATGGGCGGCAGCCCCGGCACCCTCGCCGCCGATACCGCGCATGCCGCCTCACTGGGGGCGAACGCGCTGCGGCTCTACCACGCGGGCCTGGCGAGCGACCGCGATCTGACGGCCGTACGGGACGTCCTGCACGGGCGCGGGCGGCCGTCGTGACAGCCCGCTGAGCCCACCGGACCGCGGCCCGGCCACGCGCGCCGTCACGGCGGCCGGGCCCGACCGGTCCGGCCCGCCGCGCCCCCACCGCGTCCGGCCCGCCCTCACCCGGGCCGGACGAACCCGCACTCGTACGCGGCGATCACCGCCTGGGTCCGGTCCCGCACCCCGAGCTTGGCCAGCACCCCCGCCACATGCGTCTTGACCGTGGCCGGGCCCACCCCCAGCCGGTCCGCGATCTCGGCGTTCGTCAGCCCGGCCGTCATCAGCCGCAGCACCGCCCGCTCCCGCTCGGACAGCCGGGCCCGCAGCGCCCGCACCGCGTCGGCCGCGGCCCGCTCCCCGGCGTGCCGGGCGGCCAGCCGGCGCACCGCCGCAGGGAACAGCAGCGAGTCGCTGCGCGCCACCAGCCGTACGGCCTGGACCAGGTCCTCCGCGCCGGACCGCTTGAGCAGGAACCCGCTGGCGCCGGCCCGCAGTGCGTCATAGACGTGGGCGTCGTTCTCGAAGGTGGTCACCACGATGATGCGGGGTGGCTCGGGCATCGTGGCGAGCACCTGCTCGGTCGCGCGGATGCCGTCGATCTCCGGCATCCGGACATCCATCAGCACGATGTCCGGGCGCAGGTCACGGATCAGCGGCACCGCCTCGGCCCCGCTCGACGCCTCGCCGACGACCTCCATGTCCGCCTCGGCGCTGAGGATCGCGCGCAGCGCCGTCCGCACCATCCGCTCGTCGTCGGCGAGGACGACGCGCAGGGGGCGGGGGACGTCCCCGTCGTGGGCCGGGTGGTCGTCGTCCTGCCGTGTGGTCATGCCCCGCTCACCCTGTCTCCGTCCTTCGGTCCGGTGCCGTCCGCCGCCCCGCGCCTCGCGTCCTCGCCCCCGCCGGTGGCAGCCGGGCCGTCAGCCGCCATACGCCGTCATGGGCCGCAGCCGTCGCCTCGCCGCCCAGCAGCCGGGCCCGTTCGGCGATCCCCCGCAGCCCGCGGCCCCCACCCGGCCGGGCCGCCGGGGCGGCGACGCCTGCCGCGGGCCCGGCCACCGGATTCTCCACCACGATCGTCAACTCCCCCTCGTCGACCCGGAGCTGCAGCCGGACCGGTACCGGCCCGGCATGCCGCAGCGCATTGCTGAGGCCTTCCTGCACGATCCGGTAGGCCTCCCGCGAGACCACCGGCGCCAGCTCCCGATACCGCCCCTCGACGGCCGCCTCGACCGTCACGCCCGCCGCCCGGGTCCGGCCGAGCAGCGCCTCCAGGCCGTCCAGGGCCGGTGCGGGCGCGGCCGGATCGGTGCCGTCCTCCTCGCGCAACAGGCCCAGTACGGTGTCCAGTTCGGCGACGGCCTCACGAGTGGTCTCCTCGATGGCGGCCAGGGCCCGGCGGGCGAACTCCGGGTCGGCGTCCAGGACCCGGCGGGCCGCGCCCGCCTGGAGGGTGACCGCGCTCAGCGCATGGCCGACGGCATCGTGCAGCTCGCGGGCCAGCCGGTTGCGGGACGCCAGATCGGCGGCCCGGCGTTCGGCTGCGGCCAGCCGGTCGGCGGGCGTCGGCCCCAGCAGCACCGGGGCGCAGCGGCCCAGCAGCGCTCCGGCCCCCCAGGCGGTGCCGGTCACCAGGGCCAGCAGCGCCAGCCCCGCGAGCGGTCCCAGCACGCCGTGGAAGGCGTCCGGCCACCCCGGCGAGGTGTGCCGCAGGGGGTCGGAGAACGGCAGCAACAGCAGCAGGACAGCGGCCGGCGGCGCGGACAGCGTCATGCCGCTGACGATCCCCCCGGCCAGCAGATGCGCCACGAACCACAGCGCCGTACGCCGCCGGGCCGCCCATGAGAGGGCCGGCCCCTCGGCCAGCCGCTCCGCCGGCACCCCGCACAGCGACCGTACGGCGGCCACCTCCAGCGGCCGCAGCAGCGGGAAGAGCAGCGCGGCCAGGGCGGCCGGCGGCAGCGCACAGCCGAATGCGACGAACTGCCACGCCACTTGGTGCAGCGGATCGGCGCCGTCCGCGAGGAGCGGCAGAAAGGCCGTGGCCAGCAGGTAGAACGGCATCAACAGCGCGCCGCCCAGCACCAGATGGACCCAGCGCCCGCCGGTCAGCCGCACGGGGCGGCCTCGCGTTCGGCGAAGAAGCGGGCCCCGGCCACCCTCGTCCCGATGGTCATCCGCACAGAGTAAGTGAGGCGCGTCGGCGGTGCGGTCGGCTTCGGACCGGTTGCCGTGGCGGTCGGCGAGGTCGGCGTCATCCGGCCGCCCCGGCAGGCCGGGGCGCCCGGGCCGAGCCGGGTGGCGGCCGGCGGCGGTTAGCCACGGCGGAGGTGTCTCACAGTCGCCGGGTGGCCAGCGTCAGCCGGTCGCGGGCGTCGAACAGGGTGTCCTTGATCATCTGCTCATGGGCCGGCGTCAGCCGGGCCACCGGCACCGAGCAGCTGATCGCGTCCCGGGCCGGGGTGCGGTAGGGGATCGCGACGCCGAAGCAGCGCAGGCCCAGGGTGTTCTCCTCGCGGTCGACCGCATAGCCCTGCTCGCGCACCGCATGCAGCTCCTCGATCAGCTGCTCGCGGTCGGTGAGGGTGTGCTCGGTCAGCTGCGCGAGGGTCGGCGGCAGCATCGCGCGCACCTGGTCGTCGGTGTACGTGGCGAGCAGCGCCTTGCCCAGCGACGTCGAGTGCGCGGGCAGCCGCCGGCCGACGCGGGTGAAGGGGCGCAGATAGTGCTGCGACTGACGGGTGGCGAGGTAGACGACGTTGGTGCCGTCGAGGCGGGCGAGGTGGATGGTCTCGGTGGTGTCGTCGGAGAGCCGGTCCAGCGTCGGCCGGGCCGCGGCCACCACCTCGTCGCCGTCGATGTACGACGTGCCGACCAGCAGCGCGCGGACGCCGATACCGTAGCGGGTGCCGGTGGCGTCGGTCTCGACCCAGCCCAGGTCGACCAGGGTGCGCAGCAGCATGTAGAGGCTGGATTTCGGGTAGCCGACAGCGTCCTGGACGGAGGCCAAACTGTGCATACCGGGGCGTCCGGCGAAATACTCGAGCAACTCCACCGTTCGCACCGCGGACTTGACCTGAGATCCACCGGTCTCGGCAGCTGACATCGCCCTTGACCCCTCTGTTCGGACAGCCATAGAGTCCCAGTTGTTCACCACCTGGGACAGCGTTCAGCATATCGAACGTGATCCGCAGTGCGGCAGGACTCGGAAAGACTCGGCAGGCATCGCCCGGGAGGAATGCACGGTGGCAGCAGCACCAGTCTGGAGTGTCGACCCCCGAACCGGGAAGCAGCGGGAACAGGTTGCGGTGGAAGCCACAGCCGACGAGGTGGACACCGTGGTCCGGGCGGCCCACGCCGCCCGCGGTGCACTCGCCGACCGTGCCGTACGCGCCGCCCTGCTGCGCCGCGCCGCAGATCTGCTCGACGAGGCGGGCGATGCGGTCATCGAGGCCGCCGACGCCGAGACCGCGCTCGGCCCCGGCCGGCTCACCGGCGAACTCGGCCGCACCACCTATCAGTTGCGGGCCTTCGCGGACCTCGTACACGAGGGCGCGTTCCTCGACGTACGGATCGACCACGCCGACCCCGGCCTCACCCCGCCCCGGCCCGACCTGCGCCGCTACAAGATCCCGCTGGGCGCCGTCGCGGTCTACTCCGCCAGCAACTTCCCGCTCGCCTTCTCGGTACCGGGCGGCGACACCGCCAGCGCCCTCGCGGCCGGCTGCCCCGTCGTCGTCAAGGCGCACCCGGACCACCCGGCCACCTCCGAGCTGTGCGTCGCGCTGCTGCGCCGCGCCGCCGCCGAGGTCGGCCTGCCTGAGGGCGTGCTGAACCTGGTGCACGGCTTCCAGGCCGGTATCGACCTGGTGCGCCACCCGCTGATCACCGCGGCCGGGTTCACCGGCTCGGTGCGCGGCGGCCGCGCGCTGTACGACGCGGCCGCGGCCCGCCCGCACCCCATCCCCTTCCACGGCGAGCTGGGCAGCCTCAACCCCGTCGTGATCACCGAGGCCGCGGCCGGGGAGCGCGCCGAGCAGATCGGCGCCGGGCTCGCCGGTGCGATGACGCTCGGCGTCGGACAGTTCTGCGTCAAGCCGGGCCTGGTCCTGGCGCCCGGGGGAGAGGTGGGCGACCGGCTGCTGAAGTCGCTGACCGCCGCGGTCAGCGACACCGAGGCCGGGGTGCTGCTCGACCACCGGATGCGGGAGGCGTTCCTCGACGGGGTCCGCACCCGCGCCGCACTGCCCGACGTCGAGGCGCCGGTGACCCCCGGCGCCGGCGGCCGGCACACCGTCAGCGCCGGCTTCCTCGCCGTCCCCGCCGCCCGCCTCGCCACCGACGGCCCGCACGACCTCCTCCTGGAGGAGTGCTTCGGCCCGGTCACCGTCGTCGCCCGCTACACCGACGAGGCCGAGATCGGCGCCGTTCTCGCCCGGCTGCCCGGCAACCTCTCCGCCACCCTGCAGCTCAGCGACGCGGAGGGCGCCGGCACCGACGACGAGGGCCGCGGCGCCCGGCTGCTGGCCGAGGTCACCCCGCTCGCCGGCCGGGTGGTCGTCAACGGCTGGCCGACCGGTGTCGCGGTCGCCCCCGCCCAGCACCACGGCGGGCCCTACCCGGCCACGACATCCACCTCCACCTCCGTCGGCGGCACCGCCGTCGAGCGCTGGCTGCGCCCGGTCGCCTACCAGGACACCCCGCCCGCGCTGCTGCCGCCCGAGCTGCGCGAGGACAACCCGCTCGGACTGCCGCGCCGGGTCGACGACCGTCCCGAGGGCGCGTAGCGACCGTGCGCCCCGCCACCGGCGACGCCGCGCTCCAGGTCCGTGCCGCGACCGCCGCGGACCTGGCGGCGATCGCCGCCCTGGACACCGGTGCACGGGCCGCCGCCCACCGCGCCCGGTTCCCGGACACGCCCTTCGACGCCCCGGCCGAGCACGCCCGCCGGCACGACGCCTGGTCGCGCGTCCTGGACCGGGACGACACCGCCGCGCTGTGCGCCGCACGGCACGGCACGGTCGTCGGCGCGGCCTCCTACCGCCACCACGACGACCAGCACCGGCCGGCCGTCATGCTCCACCAGCTCCATGTCGACCCCGGCCACTGGGGCACCGGCATCGGCCGCGCCCTGCACACCGCCTGTCTGCGGGCCTGGCGCACGGCCGGCTGCTCCCGGGCCGTCCTCGACGTGCGCTGGCACAACCACCGTGCTCGCGCCTTCTACGCAGGCCTCGGCTGGCGCCCCGACCCGGACCGCCGCCCCGCCCCGGACGCCACCCACCTCACCCTGACGCTGGACCTGGCGACGGCTCCGGTGCCGCCGCTGCCGGCTCCCTGACGGCGATGACCTGCAGCCGCTCCGCCGTCCGCCCGTCCAGCGTGCCCACCGCCCCCGCCCGCTCCTTCCGCACCGAGAAGCCCGCCTCCCGCAGCAGCCCGCGCAGCCGCTCCGGCGGATGGTGCCGGAACACCCCGCCGTCGGGCGTCTCGAAGACCCCGTACGTCCCGTAGCGCTCCGCGAAGCGCGCATACCGCTCCCGGTTGAGCGCATCGTCCTGCAGCGGCACATCGCTCAGGTACAGCACCCCACCGGGCCGTACCAGCCGCCCCAGCTCCCCGGCGATCGCCGTCTGGTCCGCGTCCCCGGGCACGCAGGTGAGCACCGCGAACAGCAGCGCCGCGTCGAAGGCGCCGTCCTCGAACGGCAGCGGGAACCCCGGGCACCGCCTGAGCTCCAGCTCCGGATGCTCCCGCCGCCCCCGTGCGATCAGCGCCGCCGAGACATCCACCCCGCACACCGCGCGGTACCCGGACCCGGCCAGCTCGGCGGTCAGCCGCCCGTAGCCGCAGCCGTAGTCCAGCACCCGCGCGCTCTGCGGAACGTAGACGTCCAGCAGCGCCGGATCGAGCGGATGGGTGAAGGTCTTGGCGGACCCGGTCGTCTCCCAGAAGCCGAGGTATCCCTGTGGCGAGGTCATGCCCGGACGCTACCCGCGGAATAGCCCGTCGCCCCGCGAGGTTGCCCCGGGACACATCCACGACGAGGAAAGTCAGTTCATGCGCGTCGAAATCTGGTCCGACATCGCCTGCCCCTGGTGCTACATCGGCAAGGCCCGCTTCGAGGCCGGGCTCGCCGCTTTCGCGCACCGCGACGGTGTCGAGGTGGTGCACCGCTCCTTCGAGCTGGACCCGAAGGCACCGGCCGCCACCGACGTCCCGGTGCTCGACATGCTCGCCACGAAGTACGGCGTGAGCCGCGAGCAGGCCGAGGCGATGGAGGCCCGGGTGGCCGAAGCGGCCGCGGGGGAGGGGCTGGACTACCGCTCCGACCGCATCCACGGCAACACCTTCGACCTGCACCGGCTGCTGCACGCCGCCCGCGCGCACGGCGTCCAGGACGCCCTGCTCGACGCCTTCTACCGCGCCAACTTCGCCGAGGCCAGGACGCTCGGCGACCCCGCCGTGCTCCGCGAGATCGCCGTCGGCGCGGGGCTGCCCGCCGACGAGGCCGACCGGGTGCTCGCCGACCCCGGGGCGTATGCACCGGAGGTGCGCGCCGAGGAGCGCGAGGCAGCGGAGCTGGGCGCCACCGGCGTGCCGTTCTTCGTCATCGACCGCCGCTACGGCATCTCCGGCGGACAGCCGGCCGAGGTCTTCCGGCAGGCCCTGGAGCGCGCGCACGCCGACGGCCCGGTGCAGGGCCCGGCGGCCGGCGAGGCCGGGGTGTGCGGCGACGACGGCTGCGCCGTGCCCGGGAAGTGACCGCGGGCCGGCCCGCCCGCACCCCGTGCGACCTGCGCGGACCGGGAACGCCTGCGGGCCGGCCGAGCGGAGTGGCCATGGACGCGGCGCGGATCGCCGAGCACAGTGGGGGCATGCAGCGACGTGAGCCACTCGGCGGGGCCGAATTCGCGCCCGAGACGACCTATCTGAACTCCGCCTCCAGCGGACTCCTCCCCCGGCGCAGCGCCGCCGCCCTGCGCGCGGCGCTCGATGAATCCGCCTCCTACGGCACGATGGGCCGCGACTACTTCGGCGCCGCCACGGCCTCCCGTGCCGCCTTCGCCCGGCTGCTGGACGTCCCCGCCGAGCGGGTCGCCCTCGGCAGCTCGGTCGCGGTGCAGTCCGCGTTCGTCGCCGCCTCGCTCCCGGCGGGCGCCGAAGTGCTGGCCCCCGAGGGCGACTTCAGCTCCCTGGTCAATCCGCTCGCCGCCCATCCGGGAATCAAGCTGCGCACCGTGCCGCTGGAGGCGCTCGCCGACGCGGTGCGCCCCGGCACCGCGCTGGTCGCCTTCAGCGCCGTGCAGTCGCTGGACGGCCGGATCGCCGACATGGCGGCGGTGCGGGAGGCCGCGCGGGCCCACGGGGCGCGCACCTACCTCGACATCACCCAGGCCGCCGGCTGGCTGCCGCTGCGCGCCGCGGACTTCGACTTCGTCGTCGCCGGCGCCTTCAAGTGGCTGCTGTGCCCGCGCGGGACGACCTTCATGGCGTTCGGCGGGGAGTACGGGCGGGGCGAGGAGTGGCCCGCCGCCCTCCATGCGGGCTGGGTCGCCGGCGAGGACATCGGCGAGTCCAACTACGGGCTGATCCGGCCGGCCGCGACCGCCCGGCGCTTCGACGAACCGTACGCCCACTTCTCCTACGTCGCCGCCGAACAGTCCCTCGGCCTCATCGAGGAGCTGGGCGTGGCCGCCGTCCACGCCCACAACACCGCGCTCGCCGACCACTACCGCGCGGGGCTGGCCGAGCGCGGTCTGACGCCCCGCCCCGCGCCCGGCTCGGCGATCGTCTCCACCCCCGGGCTCGTGGACGCGGAGCGCCGGCTGACGGACGCGGGGGTACGGATCTCGGTGCGCGGCGGGCTGCTCCGCGCGGCCTTCCACCTCTACAACTCGACGGACGACGCGGACCGGTTGCTGGCCCTGCTGGGGTAGGACGGCCGGGGAATACGGGGCGGGCGCGGGGCGTTGAGCAGCTGATGTAATGGGCAATGATCTTGTTCCGAGCAGCAGTTGAGAGGCCCTCAGTGACCACCGCGTTCGATCCCGTCGACCTCGCCGGCACCCCGCTCGCCAACCGCATCGTCATGGCTCCGATGACCCGCAACCGGGCCACGGAGGGCGGCGGGGTGCCGACCGACTCGATGGTCACGTACTACACCCAGCGCGCCTCGGCCGGGCTGATCGTCACCGAGGCCAGCCAGACCTGCGTCGTGGGCCAGGGCTATCCCTTCACCCCCGGACTGCACACGCCCGAGCAGATCGCCGGCTGGCGCCGGGTGACCGAGGCGGTGCACGGTGCCGGTGGGCGGATCTTCGCGCAGCTGTGGCACGGCGGCCGGATCGGCCACCCGGTGCTGCTGCCGGACGGGTTGATACCGGTCGGCCCGTCCGCCGTGGCCGCCGACTGCCAGGTCTTCACCGAGGACGGCATGAAGGACTGCGTCACCCCGCACGAGCTCACCGACGCCGAAATCCGCACGACCGTCGCGGAGTTCGCGGCCGCCGCCCGCAACGCCGTCGAGGCGGGCTTCGACGGGGTGGAGATCCATGGCGCCAACGGCTATCTCGTGCACCAGTTCCTGGCCCCCCACAGCAATCTGCGCACCGACGGCTGGGGCGGCTCGACCGAGGGCCGGATCCGCTTCGCGGTCGAGGTCACCCGGGCGGTGGCCGAGGCGGTCGGCGCACACCGCACCGGTCTGCGGCTCTCCCCGGGCAACCCCTTCAACGGCATGGAGGAGCCCGCCCCCGAGCCGCTCTACACCGCGCTGCTGCAGGCCGTCGAGCCCCTGGGGCTGGCCTATCTGCATCTGTGCGACGTTCCCGACCACGAGCTGATCGCCCGGATGCGCAAGCACTTCACCGGCACCTTCGTCCTCAACCCGGCCGATGACGGGCGCCCCACCGGCCCCGAGGACCTGCCGCTGATCGAGGACGGAACGGCCGATCTGCTGGCCTTCGGGCGGCAGTTCCTCGCCAACCCCGACCTGCCCCGGCGGCTCGCGCGCGGCGGCCCGTTCAACACCCCGGACCGGGCGAGCTTCTACGGCGGCGACGACACCGGCTACCTCGACTACCCGGCGCTGGACGCCTGAGGAACCGCCGGCCGGACGGGCGGGGGGCGGCGCACCCCGCCCGCACCCGGCGGCCGCCGGTCACACACAAGCGCGGCCGCCGCACAGACCCTGCTGTGCGGCAGCCGCGCCACCCGTACCTCGCCGTGTCTACCTCACCGGCGTGAAGTCCCGGGCTCCGATGTACTCCGGGCGCCGGACCGGCGCCGCGAAGGGCTCCACCGCTTCGTTGTCCACGCTGTTGAAGACGATGAAGACATTGCTGCGCGGGTACGGCGTGATGTTGTCACCCGAACCGTGCATGGCGTTGCAGTCGAACCAGGTCGCCGAACCGGCCTTGCCGGTGAAGAGCCGGACGCCGTGCTTGTCCGCCATCTTCGTCAGCACCTCGTCCGACGGGATGCCCGCGTCCTGCATCTGCAGGGACCGCTTGTAGTTGTCCTTCGGCGTCGCGCCTTCACAGCCCACGAAGTGCCGGTGCGAGCTGGGCATGATCATCAAGCCGCCGTTGGTGTCGTAGTTCTCCGTCAGTGCGATGGAGACCGACACGGTGCGCATGTTCGACAGTCCGTCCTCGGCGTGCCACGTCTCGAAGTCCGAGTGCCAGTAGAAACCGGTGGCACCGAAGCCGGGCTTCACATTGATCCGGGACTGGTGGACGTAGACGTCCGAGCCGAGGATCTGTCGGGCACGGCCGACCACACGCGGGTCGGACACCAGCTTGGCGAACACCTCGCTGATCTTGTGCACCTCGAACACGGTCCGTACGTCCTGTGTTTTCGGCTCGACGATGGAGCGCGGGTCGGCGCGCATCGTCGGGTCGAGGACGAGACGGTCCAGTTCAGCGCGGTACACCGCGACTTCTTCCGCCGTGAGCAGTTCCCCGATGGCGAAAAAGCCGTCGCGTTCGAAGTCGCTCAGCTCGGACGGCGCGAACGGGCCGGCCGTTCCGGGCTGCGACCACACCACCGGGTCCTTCCGCGGGGTGATGACCTCTGCGGTCCCACGGGTCGGGTACAGGTCGGCGGTGCGCTCGGGTGCGGTGGTCATGGTGTTGCCTTCCTCTCCTCTCGTACGGGCTCTGGCTTCCTTGCGTGTGGGCGTGCCTTCCTCATCTGCCGGACGGGGCAGGCGGGTGCTGACGCCTCGCCTCAGACCGTCTCGGTCTCGGGCTCGGTGAGCAGCGGGTAGACCCCGTTCTCGTCGTGGTCCTCGCGGCCGGTGACCGGCGGGTTGAAGACGCAGACGCAGCGGAAGTCCTTCTTGATCCGCATGGTGTGCTTCTCGTGCCCATCGAGCAGGTACATCGTGCCCGGCGTGATGGTGTGCTTCTCGCCGGTCTCGTCGTTGGTGAGCTCGGCCTCGCCCTCTACGCACAGTACGGCTTCGATGTGGTTCGCGTACCACATCGACGTCTCTGTTCCGGCGTACAGGGTGGTCTCGTGCAGCGAGAAGCCGACGCGCTCCTTGGCGAGCACGATGCGCTTGCTCTCCCAGGTACCGGACTTGGCCTTGACGTGGCGGTCGGTGCCTTCGATGTCCTTGAAGGATCGGACGATCACGGTGACTCGGTGCCTTTCTGTGGAACGGTAAGGAGCTCTGGAGTGGTCAGGCGCAGTCGCGGACCGCGCGGGCGAGGACGCGAAGGCCCTCGTCCAGCTCCTCGGGTGTGGTCGTCAGTGCGGGCAGCAGCTTGACGACCTCGCTTTCCGGGCCGGAGGTCTCGATCAGCAGACCCAGCTCGTAGGCGCGCTTGGCGATCTTGTTGGCAAGGGGCCTGTCGATGCACTCCAGGCCCCACACCAGACCGCGACCGCGGTACTCGGCGATGGCTTCGGGGTGCTCCTCGACGATGGCCTTCAGGTGCGATTCGACGATCTCACCGCGGGCGAGAGTCTGCTTCTCCATCTGGCCGTCGGCCCAGTAGGTGTCCAGCGCGGCGGCGGCGGTGACGAACGCGGGGTTGTTGCCGCGGAAGGTGCCGTTGTGCTCGCCCGGCTCCCAGATGTCCAGCTCAGGCTTGAACAGGGTCAGCGCGAGCGGCAGGCCGTAGCCGCTGATGGACTTCGAGACGGTGACGATGTCCGGCACGATGCCCGCCTCCTCGAAGGAGAAGAAGGCACCCGTACGGCCGCAACCCATCTGGATGTCGTCGACGATGAGCAGCATGTCCCAGCGCTCGCACAGCTCGGAGAGGGCGCGCAGCCACTCCGGACGGGCGACATTGATGCCGCCCTCGCCCTGGACCGTCTCGACGATCACGGCGGCGGGGGTGTTGAGGCCGGAGCCCTGGTCCTCCAACAGCCGCTCGAACCACAGGAAGTCCGGGTAGGTGCCCTCGAGGTAGTTGTCGAACGGCATCGGGGTGCCGTGCACCAGCGGGATACCGGCGCCGGCCCGCTTCATGGAGTTACCGGTGACGGCGAGCGCGCCCAGCGACATGCCGTGGAAGGCGTTGGTGAAGGACACGATCGACTCGCGGCCCTTGACCTTACGGGCCAGTTTGAGCGCGGCCTCGACGGAGTTGGCGCCCGTCGGGCCCGGGAACATGACCTTGTAGGGCAGGTCACGCGGCCGCAGGATGATGTTCTGGAACGACTCCAGGAACGCCCGCTTGGCCGTGGTGGACATGTCCAGGCCGTGGGTGACGCCGTCCCGCTCGATGTAGTCGATCAGGGCGCGTTTGAGCGTCGGGTTGTTGTGGCCGTAGTTGAGCGACCCGGCCCCGGCGAAGAAGTCGAGGTAGGTGTGGCCGTCCTCGTCGGTCATGCGGCTGCCCTGCGCACGGTCGAAGACGGTGGGCCAGCTACGGCAGTAGCTGCGCACCTCCGACTCCACGGTCTCGAAGACGCTCAGATCGGGCTGGGTGATGGTCACAGCATGCTCCTGGGAGATGAGTGGCGAAAAAGGATCAGGAAGTCTGTAGGGGGCTGGACGGTGCCGGCGGTGTCACGGGTGTGGTGCCGGGTCCCGTCCGCCCGCAGCGGCGCGGTGGCCGCGCGGTCCCCGGGGCGTCACTGCTCCGGGCGGGATGGTGGCTCGAACGGGCCGATGAGGTGCAGCACCTCCGGCTCGTGGCCCTGCTCGGGGAACACCCCTGCGTCGAAGAGCACCTCGCGCTTGAGGGGCACGGAGTGCCGCTCGGCGAAGGACGCGAACAGGCGGTTGGATGCGGCGTTGTCGGGGGTGATGGTGGTCTCGACGAAGCGCATGCCCAGCTCGTCCACGGCGCGGGCCGAGAGCCCGTCCAGGAGTGCGGCCGCCAGCCCCTGGCCACGGTGCGCGTCGTCGACGGCGACCTGCCAGACGACGAGGGTGTCCGGGCACTCGGGGCGGATGTATCCGGTGACGAAGGCGGCCGGCTCGCCCTCCGTGTCGCGGGCGACGACGGAGGTGGCGGCGAAGTCGCGACACCACAGGAGGTAGCTGTAGGAGGAGTTGAGGTCCAGTGCCTTGGAGTCGCGGGCGATACGCCAGATCGCGGCTCCGTCCTCCACGCGTGGGGTGTCGAGCTTGAAGCCCTCCGGAAATTCTCTGATATCGCTACGGGCACCTGCATGGTCTGCTTGTGCGGCGGTCATAGAAATTAAATTTACCCAGGGAAAAAGGAAATTGCATCGTGGGCAGGGGTTACGGAAACGGCGAAGATGTGTTATCGCGCGGGGGCGCCCGTCCGCGCGATCCCACCGCGGGATGCCCCGATTTGACCTGGATGTTCGGGGCGAAACGGGCACGTTGTGTAGTCGGTCACAGCTCCGTAACGCCTACGAGATCCGTCCGAATTATGGAACTTGCTGCTAGCAAAATCTTGGCGTTTGAGGTGCGGAAAAGCGGGCAGAAGAATACGGGAAGCTGTACCCGGGGGAAATTGGGAATTCGTCTCCGGAAGGTTCGACGTAAGGCCCATCGAAACCTGCGCGGCAAGCCCATGGCAAGACCCGCAAGAACATGCGCGAGATGATGTCCGGAAGTGTGCGGAGAACGCATCCGGAACCGTGCGCAGAACGTATCGAAGCTCTACGGAGAGCGACCGGAGCGAAAAGCGCGGCAGGGCCGCGGCTTTTCCGGGAAACGGCGGGGGAATGCGACCGTGCAGCGCATGTGACCGCAGCGTCCGCACGCTGTGTGACGCCGCCTAAAGTGCCTGTATGACGTCCATGAGTGAAGGTGCGGTGCTGCACCTCAAGGGGAGGGTCCTCGTCGGGCCGGACGACGTGCGCGACGAGCTGTGGATCGTCGGCGGCCGGGTCACCTTCGACCGGCCGGCTGTGGCACGGGATGCCACCACCGTGACGGGCTGGGCGCTGCCCGGCCTGGTCGACGCCCACTGCCACGTGGGCCTGGACGCACACGGCCCGGTGGACGACCCCACCAGCGAGAAACAGGCGCTCACCGACCGTGACGCCGGCACCCTGCTGATCCGCGACGCCGGCTCCCCCTCCGACACCCGCTGGGTCGACGACCGCGAGGATCTGCCGCGGATCATCCGCGCCGGCCGCCACATCGCCCGCACCAAGCGCTACATCCGCAACTATGCGCACGAGATCGAGCCCGAGGACCTGGTCGCCTATGTCGCCCAGGAGGCCCGCCGCGGCGACGGCTGGGTCAAGCTCGTCGGCGACTGGATCGACCGCTCCACGGGCGATCTGGAGGCCTGCTGGCCCCGGGGCGCGGTCGAGGCGGCCATCGCCGAGGCCCACCGGCTGGGTGCCCGGGTGACGGCCCACTGCTTCGCCGAGGACACCCTCGCCCCGCTCGTCGAGGCCGGAATCGACTGCGTCGAGCACGCCACCGGACTCACCGAGGACACCATCCCGCTGTTCGCGGAGCGTGGCGTCGCCATCGTTCCCACGCTCGTCAACATCGCCACCTTCCCGCGGCTCGCGGACGGCGGTGCGGAGAAGTTCCCGCGCTGGGCGGACCACATGCGGCGCCTGCACGCGCGCCGCTACGACACCGTACGAGCGGCCTACGACGCGGGCGTGCCCGTCTTCGCCGGCACGGACGCCGGCGGCTCGCTCGCCCACGGCCTGGTCGCCGAGGAGGTCGTCGAGCTGACCCGGGCCGGCCTGCCCGCCGTGGCGGCCCTCTCCGCCACCACCTGGGGCGCCAGGGACTGGCTCGGCCGCCCCGGTCTCACCGAGGGCGCCCCGGCGGACCTGGTGGTCTACGAGAGCGATCCGCGCGAGGACGTCCGGGTGCTGGCCGCGCCGCGGCGGGTGGTGCTGCGCGGGCAGGTCGTGGGGTAGCCGGTAGCCGGCAGCCGGTTGGCACCGGGCACCCGAAGTGGTGGCCCGGTGCAACCCGGCCGGTCAACCCGGGTCACCCGGACGGTGGGGCAGCTGTTGCGTGGGTGGTACCCCGTGCCGCAGGAATCGAATGAATACGCGAAAACCACCCATTGGGATGAACTGACGTCACGTGCCTGCCCGTTCACCCTCCGTGCGGACACGATGTGCGGGTCGAAGGTCGTCGGCCCGCGTGATGTCCCCCATTGGCGCGGCCGGCGGCTCCATTTCTCCTGTGAGGGTTCCACACACGTGTCCACCAGTCCCACCTGCTCTTCCGGCATGCCCCGACGCCTCGCCGCGACCTTCGTCGCCACCGCACTCACGGCCGGCTCCGCCCTCCTGCTCGGCGCCGTCCCCGCGCATGCCACCGGAGACCACGGCCCGGCCCGCGGCACCGCCGACGCGGTCGTGCTGCGCACCGGCCTGAACGTCGGGCTGCTCCACAAGACGCTCGACGTCCCGCTGAACGCCGTCCTGAACGAGGTGCACGCCCCGGCCTCGGCCGACAGGACCGCGCTCACCGTCAACCTCGACGGCATCAACCACGGCAAGCCGTTCAGCGTGCTGCGCGCCGATGCCGCCACCGCACGGGCCACCAGCGACCGCCGCAAGACCGAGGGCTACGCCAACCTCGTGAAGGCGAAGGTGCATCTGCCCGGTCTGGCGCTGCTGTCCCTGATCGAGGTCCAGCAGGTCACCGCCAAAGCAGTGTGCGAGGCGGGCAAGCGGCCCCGGGCCGAGTCGAATGTGCTGGGCAGTGTCCTCGTCCTGGGCAAGCGGGTCACGCTCACGGCGGGCGGCACGACGGACGTCAAGGTGCCGGGCGTGGGCGAGGTGCGGCTCGACCTGTCCAGGAAGAACGTCATGTCCAAGAGCGCCGCGGCCACCGCGCTCGACCTGAAGGTCTCCCTCAATCCGTTGAAGCTCAACGTCGCGGAGGTGCACGGCCGGGTCACGCTGGCCCGCGCCGGCTGCACCGCACCGGGCGTCAAGGCGCCCGAGCACCACGGCACCAGCGGCGGCCAGACCGGCGCCACCAAGCCCGCCGGCGGCAAGGGCACCGAGGTGACCCAGACGGGCTCGCGGCCCAGCACCCAGAACCTGGCGGAGACCGGCGGCAGTTCGGCCACCCCGTATCTCGCCGGGGGCGCGGCCCTGCTGGTCGCCGCGGGCGCCGGATCGATCGGCTACGCCCGCCGGCGCCGCAACGCCGCGCAGGGCGGCCGCGGCTGACGGACCCCGTACACCGCGCCGGTGCTGTGGGGGCGTCGCGCGCGGAGTACGGCCCGAGGTGGGGGGGGGGGGGGGGGGGGGCGCCGGGGGGGGCCCCCCCCCCCCCCCCCCGCCGCCCCCCGCCCGGGGGGGGGGGCGCCCCGCCGCGGGGACACACAGCCGGCCC